>NZ_SOHG01000016.1:0-379322 GCF_004403155.1 Cryobacterium sp. Hh7
ACCCTGCATCACCCCAGTCTTAACGACCACGAGCCAACCCCCGGCAGGCGCGCCTTAAAAAAGCGAAACCACACCCAAAGTTGTTCAGCAGACTCCTAGGCGCCCACGCGGCCCAAGGCGGATCTGCGACTCGCGATCATCAGGTCGTGATGCCCGCGCCCGCTTGTCAATCCACAGCTCCCTGGGGCATAATGGCGCTATCGACTGCACGGGATCTCCATTGGGGTGAACGCGACTGCCGCACAATTTCACATCCACCATCGTGCTCACAGCCTCAGGTTGGGAGTCCGGTCGTTCCGAGGTCGTTGGGGAAGACGCACCTACAGAACGGAGAAACGCGATGGACGCAGTACAGAACCGTCGGGCGCCGATCGCGCGGGGGGTGCTTTTCGTGCACTCTTCTCCGCGCGCCTTGTGTCCGCACGTCGAGTGGGCCGCTGGGCGTGCGCTCGGCGAGGCGGTGAACTTCGACTGGTCTGAGCAGCCCGCGCTGCCCGGATCCCAGCGGGCTGAATATTACTGGCAGGGCGCCCCGGGTACCGGCGCTGTTCTCGCTTCTAGCCTGAGAGGCTGGGACCACCTGCGCTTCGAAGTGACCGAAGATGCCGGGCGGGGAACGGATGGCGGCCGTTGGCTGCACACACCGGGTCTGGGCATTTTTCATGCCCAGACGGACAGCGTGGGCAACGTTGTCGTGCCGGAGGACCGCATCCGCTCTGCTATGGACAGCGCCGGCGCCAATGCAATCGACCTGCACCGCGAGTTGCGGCTCGCCCTCGGGCAATCCTGGGACGACGAGTTGGAACCATTCCGGCAGGCGAGCGACCTGAACGCGGTGGTCTGGCTGCACCAGGTGGGTTGAACCGCTAGGCCGCGCAACGTGCGGTTCGCCGGTAGTGGCGCGGCCTGTCGACCGGTGACTTTACCCGGCGGCAAGATCACGAAGTCACCTGAACCGCCCGACAGA
Source organism: Cryobacterium sp. Hh7 (assembly GCF_004403155.1). Classification (NCBI taxonomy): domain Bacteria; kingdom Bacillati; phylum Actinomycetota; class Actinomycetes; order Micrococcales; family Microbacteriaceae; genus Cryobacterium; species Cryobacterium sp. Hh7. The sequence goes on from NZ_SOHG01000016.1 coordinate 968, forward strand.
AATGACCCCGTCCAGCTGGACGGGGTCATTCTCTATTCGCGCAAAACTAGACCGAGCGGAACGCGACGACGGCGTTGTGACCGCCGAAGCCGAAGGAGTTGCTCAGGGCGAGCAGGTCTCCGGCTGGCAGTGCGCGCGGCGTCGTGACGACGTCGAGCGGAATTTCCGGGTCCTGCGACGTGAGGTTGATCGTCGGCGGCGCGGTGCGCTCAGCGAGGGCCTTGACCGTGAAGAACGCCTCGAGGGCGCCGGCGCCACCGAGCAGGTGACCGGTCGACGCCTTGGTGGCCGAGACCGGGATGCCGTCGAGCAGATCTCCGAACACCCGCTTGAGGGCGTTGTATTCGGCAATGTCGCCGACCGGGGTGCTGGTGGCGTGGGCGTTGATGTGCGAGACGTCGGCGAGCGAGGCGCCGGCGTTCTGAACGGTCGACACCATCGCGCGGGCGGCTGCGGTCCCCTCGGGGTCCGGCGCCGTCACGTGGTAGGCATCGCTGTTGACTACGCCTCCGACCAGTTCGGCGTAGATGTGTGCGCCACGTGCCTTGGCGTGCTCTTCGGTTTCGATGACGAGTGCGGCAGCGCCCTCACCGAGCACGAATCCGTCGCGGGTGACGTCGTAGGGGCGGCTCGCGGTTGCCGGGTCGTCATTGCGCGTCGACAGGGCGTGCATCGCCGCGAAGGATGCGATGGGCAGCGGGTGGATCGCGGCCTCAGAGCCACCGGCGATGACGATGTCGGCTAATCCAGCCTGCAGACGGTTGTAGGCGTTGACCAAAGCCTCGGTACTGGAGGCACAGGCGGAGACCACGGTGGTGATGCCGGCCCGGGCGTGCAGGTCCATTCCGATGGCCGCTCCCGGGCCGTTCGGCATGAGCATCGGCACGGTCATCGGCAGCACGCGACGGGGGCCGCGTTCGCGCAGGGTGTCCCAGGCGTCGAGCAGGGTCCAGACTCCACCGATTCCGGTGGCCCAGTCCACGGCCAGGCGTTCCGGCTCCACCTCGGGGGCGCCGGCATCCGCCCAGGCTTCGCGCCCGGCGATGAGGGCAAACTGGCTGGACGGGTCAAGGCGTTTGACCTCAAAGCGCTGCAGCACGTCCGCGGTCTTCACGCGGGCCTGTGCGGCAAAAGTTACGGGGATCGCCGTTTCGGCGACCCAGGCTTGTTCGAGGGTGGTAGCGCCCGATTCGCCGGCCAGAAGGGCCGTCCAGGTGTCGACCGCCGTGCCGCCCAGCGGCGTAGCGGCACCGATTCCGGTGATAACGATTTTCTTGGTCATAAGTCAACTCTCCATGGAACGACAAACGTGTGGGCCGGCGCGATCTGCCACCAGCCCAATGAACAGGTCGGCCGATTTCCGGCCGACCTGGTTCAGGATCGGGCCTAGTCCTGTGCCTTCACGATGAACTCAACGGCGTCGCCGACGGTCTTGAGGTTCTTGACCTCTTCATCGGGGATCTTCACGTCGAACTTCTCTTCTGCGTTGACGACAATGGTCATCATCGAGATGGAGTCGATGTCGAGGTCATCGGTGAACGACTTGCCGAGCTCAACCGTGTCGGTTGCTATTCCGGTCTCGTCGTTGATGAGCTCGGCCAGGCCGGTCAGAACTTCTTCGGTGGACAGTGCCATGTTTTTCTCCTTGAGGGGTGTCTCGGTTGACCGAGACCTAGTTTAGGGGGTGGGTTGGTTAGGGCAGCACAACGACTTGCGCACCGAACACGAGTCCGGCACCAAAGCCGATCTGCAGAGCGAGGCCGCCGCTGAGCTCGGGGTGTTCCTCGAGCAGACGGTGCGTGGCGAGCGGAATCGAAGCGGATGACGTGTTGCCCGTGTTAGCGACATCACGCGCGATGACCACGGACTCCGGCAGCTTGAGCTGCTTGGCGAACTCGTCGATGATGCGCATGTTGGCCTGGTGGGGAATGAAGGCGGCAAGGTCGGCGCTCTCGATTCCGGCTACTTCGAGGGCTTTCTTGGCCACCTTGGCCATGTCCCAGACGGCCCAACGAAAGACGGTTTGCCCTTGCTGACGCAGGGTTGGCCAGTCGGCCTCGCCGCGACGGTACTCCTGAAGGGTGTGATTCATGTGAATCGCGTCTGCTTTGGATCCGTCGGAGCCCCACACCGTGGTGGAGATACCCGGGTAGTCGCTCGGGCCGATCACGATAGCGCCGGCACCGTCGCCGAGCAGGAACGAAATGCTGCGGTCGGTCGGGTCGACGAGTTCGGAGAGCTTCTCGGCACCGATGACGAGTGCATAGTGCGCGGCGCCGGTGCGAATCAGCGCGTCGGCCTGGGCGACGGCGTAGGCATAACCGGCGCAGGCCGCGTTGATGTCGTAAGCCGCGGCCGGGTTGGTGCCGACCCGATCGGCGACGACGGCAGCGATCGACGGGGTCTGGCGGCTGTTGCTGATGGTCGCGACGATCACGGCGTCGATGAGGGCTGGGTCGATGCCGCTTCTCTCGATGGCCTCGCGGGCGGCATCCGTTGCCAGATCGACGGCATCGATGTCCTGGCCGGCCCGAGCACGCGTGATGATGCCGGTGCGCTGCTGAATCCACTCGTCAGACGAATCGATCGCTTCGACCAGGTCGTCGTTGGGCACGAGGTGTTCGCCGCGGGCGGCGCCGACGGACAGAATGCGGGTGAACTGCGGTCCGTGGGACTGCTGGAGTGTGGGCTTTGGCATTGTCTCTCTCATAACATTCAGGACTGCTGGTCGATCATGGCCCAGGCGGCGGGCAGGTCGTCCGGGGTCTTGATGGCGACACTCGGGACGCCTTTCAGGCCGCGTTTGGCGAGACCGACGAGGGCGCCGGCGGGTGCGAGCTCGATGATTCCGGTGACTCCCGCCGCAGCGAAAGTCTCCATGCACTTGTCCCACCGTACCGGCGAGGACACTTGACCGACGAGTAGCTTCACAAAACGGATGCCCTCACTCACCCGGTCGCCGTCGCGGTTGGTCCAGATCGGGAGGGTCGGATTGGCGGGGCTGAGCGAGTCGGCGACTACGGTCATCCGCTCGACGGCCGGTTGCATATAGCGAGTGTGGAATGCACCGGCGACCTGAAGCGGGATGACCCTGGCGCGGTGCGGGGGAGTCTCGGCGAGGGCGGCGAGGGCGTCGAGGGTGCCGGCGACGACGATTTGGCCGCTGCCGTTGAAGTTGGCCGGTTCCAGACCGAGCTCGGCGACCCGGGCCAGCAGCTCGGTTTCGTCGGCCCCGATGACGGCGCTCATGCCCGTGGGTACCAGCGCGGAAGCCGCCTGCATGGCCAGGCCGCGTTCCCGGACAAAGCGCACCGCCTCGGCGTTGCTGAGGATGCCGGCGCCGGCAGCCGCGGTGAGTTCGCCGACCGAGTGTCCGGCGATACCGGCAATGCGGTCGCGGCGTCCATCCGTGAGCAGGGCCTCGAGGGTAAGGATGCCGGCGGCGACGATCAGCGGCTGGGCGATCGCAGTGTCGCGGATCGTGTCGGCGTCACTGATGGTGCCGTGGGCGACGAGGTCGAGTTCAGCGTCTTCGGAAATTTGGCGGAGACCGGCACTGAAGGCCGGCATAGCCAGCCAGGGTTCGAGGAATCCGGGGGTTTGGGAGCCCTGACCCGGGCAGACGACAACGATCACTTAATTATTCTTCCAATCTGGCAGCGCGAATGAGTGTGCAGATCACACTAAGTATTCATGAAACCTTTGTTTGCAGCAGCACATTTGGCCGGTGAACGCGGGTGGCGGTCAGCGGCGGCGGGTGGAACCGTCGTGGTCGCTGATCGAGCCGATAATCAGGGCGGACTGCAGAATGAGCGCCTCGCGGGCTCCGGTGGCGTCGTAGCCGATGACTTCGGAGACTCGCTTGAGGCGGTAGCGCACGGTGTTGGGGTGCACGAAAAGTTCCCGGGCGGTCGCCTCGAGTGAGCGCCCATTGTCGAGGTAACACCACAGCGTCGTGAGCAACTCGGTGGAATGCGCCTGCAACGGGCGGTAAATCCGGTGGATGAGCGTGGCTCGGGCGAGCGGATCGCCAGCCAGGGCGCGCTCGGGCAGCAGGTCGTCGGCTTGCACCGGGCGCGGCGCATTCCGCCACGACCGAGCAACGGCAAAACCGGCCAGCGCCGCTTTGGCACTCTTGGACGCGTCGACCAGGTTGGGCACCTCGTGCCCGAGCACCAAATGTCCCGGCCCGAAGATGGGCTCGAGCGCCATGGCGATCTCCATGAAGGTCAGCGCTGCCGCTGTGCCGACGTCCTCACTGTCGACCGGCGCCGGGCGGGCACGCCCGATCACGAGCACCAACCGATTGCCCTGCACACCGATGAGCACGTCGGCCGCCATGTGGCGCGCGGCGCGGCGCAACTGGTCGACATCGAGCATCTGCGATGTGGTGCCGACGAGCACACAGACCTCGCCGTGGCCGTGCCAGCCGAGGGCCGCGATGCGACTGGGCAGCTCATCGTCGTATTCCCCGCTGAGAATGGAATCGACGACGAGGGCTTCGAGGCGGGCGTCCCAGAGCCCGCGCGCCTCGGCGGCGCGCGCGTAGACATCCGCTGCTCCGAAGGCAATCTCGCGTGAGTAGAGCAGGATCGCTTCCCGGAGAGACTCTCCACCGTCCTTGACGCGTTCCTCGACGACCTCGACGGTCACTCGAATGAGCTGCAGCGTTTGCTGCAGGCTCACCGAGCGCAGCAGCTCGCGCGGAGCGGCGCCGAAGACGTCTGCGGCGATCCACGGGGTTGACCGCGGGTCGTCGAACCACGAAATGAAGCTCGTAATTCCGGCCTGGGCGACCAGGCCGACAGCGGACCGCCGCCCTGGTGGCATGTCGCCATACCAGGACAGCGTGTCTTCGAGTCGTTTCAGCGTCTGCGTGGACAACTCACCGGAGATGGTGCGCAACCAGTTGAGAGTCTGCTCTTTCGTCTTGGGCGCCGGTGCCACTGCTTTTAGCTCTCGCCCCCGGCGGAGCCGGTGGTGCCCGCGCTCACGTCGTGCAGGCGATACTTGGCGATGGCCTGGCCGGCCAGGCTCCGGTCGACCTCGCCGCGGCGGGCGAGCAGCTCGAGAGTGCGCACCACCATCGACGGGCCGTCGATCTTGAAGAATCGACGCGCTGCCGGGCGGGTGTCCGAGAAGCCGAAGCTGTCGGCGCCGAGGGTGGCGAAGTCGCTCGGCACGAACTGGCGAATCTGGTCGGGAACGGCGTGCATGAAGTCCGACACGGCCACGAACGGGCCGGCAGCTCCCTCGAGCTTCGAGGTGACATACGGAATGCGTGGTTCGTCGTCGGGATTGAGAAAGTTGTGCTCCTCGGCGGCCAGGCCATCGCGACGCAGTTCCGTCCACGACGTGACGGACCAGACATCGGCCGAAACGCCCCAGTCGTCGGCGAGAAGCTTCGCAGCTTCCAGCGCCCACGGAACGGCAACACCCGAGGCCAGCAACTGGGCCTTCGGTCCGCTGACCGTTGACGCGCTCACCCGGTGGATACCGCGCAATATGCCGTCAACGTCGACATTTTCGGGCTCGACCGGCTGCACGGCCGGCTCGTTGTAGACGGTGATGTAGTACATGACGTTCGGGTCGGTGTGGGCGCCGCCGTACATGCGCTCGAGGCCGGCGCGCACGATGTGGCCGATCTCGTACCCATAGGCGGGGTCATACGAGACGACGGCCGGGTTGGTCGACGCGAGAAGGGGAGAGTGGCCGTCGGCGTGCTGCAGGCCTTCTCCGGTCAACGTCGTGCGCCCGGCCGTAGCGCCAATGATGAACCCGCGGGTCATCATATCGCCGGCTGCCCACAGGGCGTCGCCCGTGCGCTGGAATCCGAACATGGAGTAGAAGACGTACACCGGAATGAGCGGTTCACCCTGGGTGGAATACGACGTGCCGACGTTGGTGAATGCCGCGGCGGCGCCAGCCTCGTTGATGCCCACGTGCAGGATCTGGCCCTGCGGGCTCTCCTTGTAAGACAGCAGCTGGGCGTGGTCAACGGACGTGTAGTGCTGGCCGTTGGGGTTGTAGATCTTCGCGGTCGGGAAGAACGCGTCGATACCAAAGGTACGTGCTTCGTCGGGGATGATCGGCACGATGCGATTGCCAAAGTCCTTGGCCCGCACGAGCTCCTTGAGGAGCCGCACGAACGACATCGTCGTAGCGATCTCCTGGGTGCCTGAACCCTTCTTGGCGACCTTGTAGGTGTCGTCGCCGGGAAGGTTCAGCTTGGCGTGCTTGGTGCGACGTTCGGGCAGATAACCACCGAGCGCACGACGACGCTCGTGCATGTACTGGATCGCCTCATCCTGGTCGCCGGGGGTGTAGTACGGCGGAAGGTACGGGTTTTCCTCGAGCTGGGCATCCGTGATCGGCACGTGCATGCTGTCTCGGAACGACTTGAGGTTGTCGAGGGTCATCTTCTTCATCTGGTGGGTCGCGTTGCGGCCCTCGAAGCTCGGACCGAGGCCGTAGCCCTTAATCGTCTTCGCCAGGATGACGGTGGGCTGGCCCTGGTGCTCGGACGCTGCCTTGAACGCGGCGTACACCTTGCGGTAATCGTGGCCGCCGCGCTTGAGGTTCCAGACCTCGTCGTCGCTCAAGTGTTCGACGAGCTTGAGCGCACGCGGATCGCGACCGAAGAAGTTCTCACGCACGTAGGCGCCGCTCTCGGCCTTGTAGGTCTGGTAGTCGCCGTCGGGCGTGACGTTCATCAGGTTAATCAGGGCGCCGTCGACGTCGTTCTTGAGCAGGTTGTCCCACTCGCGACCCCAAACGACCTTGATGACGTTCCAGCCGGCACCGCGGAAGAAGCTTTCCAGCTCCTGGATGATCTTGCCGTTACCGCGCACCGGGCCATCGAGTCGCTGCAGGTTGCAGTTGATCACGAAATTGAGGTTGTCGAGGCCCTCGTTGGCGGCGACCTGCAGCTGGCCGCGGCTTTCGACCTCGTCCATTTCGCCGTCGCCGAGGAACGCCCAGACCTGCTGGTCGCTCGCATCCTTGATGCCGCGGTTGGTCAGGTAGCGGTTCAGCTGCGCCTGGTAGATCGCGTTGATCGGGCCGAGGCCCATCGACACGGTGGGGAACTGCCAGAATTCCGGCATCAAACGCGGGTGAGGGTACGAAGAGATGCCGTCGGGGGCATGCGACTTTTCCTGGCGGAAACCGTCGAGTTGGTTCTCGGTCAGGCGGCCCTCTAGGAAGGCACGCGCGTAAGTACCGGGGGAGGCGTGGCCCTGGATGAAGATCTGGTCGCCGCCGCCCGGGTGGTCCTGGCCGCGGAAGAAGTGGTTGAAACCGACCTCGTAGAGGGCAGCGGATGACGCGTACGTCGCGATGTGCCCGCCGACGGCGATGCCGGGGCGCTGGGCCCGGTGCACCAGAACGGCAGCATTCCAGCGGATCCAGGCACGGTAGCGGCGCTCGATGTCTTCATCGCCGGGAAAATCGGGTTCGTTCTCCGTGGCAATGGTGTTGATGTAGTCCGTCGTCGGAACCATCGGCACGCCGAGGTGCAGCTCCTTCGAGCGCTTCAACAGGCTCAGCATGATCTCGCGCCCGCGTTCGTGGCCGTGTTCGGCAACGAGCGAATCGAGGGATTGCGACCACTCAGCAGTCTCCTCCGGATCTGAGTCGGCGTTGTTCGTCGAATACGGGTCCTGGTCGTTGACCGTCATAGTCGACCTCTCCTCTGTGATTGATGCAGCCTGGGGTATATGCAGCGATGATGCCCCGCGGCTTGAACACAACGGTGGCAGGTGCCGTAACAGATCAGGTTGGATTGCAACCGGCGGCACCACGTAAGCCTACAGATTTCGCAACTTGTCCGTGCGCGGGCGTGGCTGAACCAAAAGGCGTGTCCGCTGTGACACCGGACATATTGCAGAGCTAGAGTGTGTCACCGGCCAATCCATGCGCCCGGCACCGAGGAAAGAAGCTCCCATCGCTCTCGAAAATGACACCCAGGCCCCCGATTTCAAGCTCATCAATCAGTTTGGTGAAACGGTTCAGTTGAGCCAGTATCGGGGGATCAAATCCGTCGCTCTGGTATTCTTCCCGCTGGCGTTCTCCGGCATCTGCAGTGGCGAACTGTGTGAACTGCGTGACAACCTGGCCCTGTTTGAAGACGGCGGAGTCGAGCTCATCGGAATTTCGGTCGATTCCCGTCATGCACTGCGGGCCTTCGGTGAGCAGGAAAAATACACCTTCGACCTCGTGGCCGATTTCTGGCCGCACGGCGCCGTTGCGAAAGAATACGGCGTCTTTCTCGAGGACAAGGGCTTCGCTAACCGCGCGACGTTTTTGATCGATCCGAGCGGCATCATTCGGGCGAGTTTCATCACAGCACCGGGCGAAGCTCGTCCGATCGACGCCTACCGGGCAGCCCTTGGACAGCTCGTACCCGCCCTCTGACCTATACTGAACAGACCCGGTGACCTTGAGTCGTCGTCGGGGCCTTTAGCTCAGTTGGTAGAGCGCCACGTTTACACCGTGGATGTCATCGGTTCGAGCCCGGTAGGGCCCACAGTATTAATGCCTGATCAGAGAAATTATCTGCGTAATGCGCAGTCTTCGCGACGCTCAGCTTGTTGTAGTCCGACTTGGCATTCAGATTGTGGCCATTGGCGATGATCCAAGTTTTGTGGGACGGCGGAGCCTCGCTGACCGCCACCGAGAACCACAGCAGCAACGAGCCCGAACTCGTGCGTCAGATCAGCGATACGCTCGCACCAACCGTGGGTCGTCTGGTCTTCAACGGCTTCTCGACGGGGGTTCGGGCGTCATGGGCTCAGCACCACGACACGATTCCCCGTCACATCGACGGTGCCCGGGTGCTGCCCCGCTGAACCGGCGGGTCGAGATGGCCCGGCGCCTCCCACGGCGCACCGGGACAAACGAAATCGCTCCTGAGGGTGTCTCAGGAGCGATTTCGTGTGGGTAATTCAGATCAGGCTGTCGGCTCAGTTTCCCGTGTATCGGAAGATGTACAGCCCGAAATCACGGTCGCTGGCGGCAACGTATTCGACGCCGTTGTTCTCGAACACGTCCACACCCCAGAAGTTGTTGCCGCCCTCGTCAATGAAGCGACCCGTCTCGACGAGTTTGTCGTCGATGATTTTGGTCACTCGAAAACCTCCCGCGTAATACGAGAAGTACGCCAGGTCGGCCCGCTGCTTGGACGTGGCCACCTCGTGAACCGAGAGGTCGCCGAAGCCCGCAGCGTAGGCCGGGTCCATGGCTTCGGGAATTGCATAGGTGTCCAGCTCGGACATTTTTCCCGTCGAGTTGTCAAAGAGGTGCACATAACCCCAACCGTCGAAGAACGCGCGCACGGAAACGAGGTCTCCGACGGCGCCCAGACTCAGGCCGGGAATCACGCTGGCAGCACCGGCGAGGCAGGCCGCGTTATCGTACGAGGCCTCGAGGTCGAAGAAACCGAATCCGGTTTGACGGTCGACCGAAGAGGTCGAGATGGTGCCGGCAACGCTCATCCCGAACGCGCCGCATCCGTCGGAACCCTCGCGGTTGATAATGACGATTCCGTCATAGCCGCCGGCCGCTTCAACGTTCGCCACCTTCTCGGTGAACGCGCACAGGCCGCGGGTGACGATCGCGATCTGGCTGCCGCTTGCGGTGACCGGTGCCGGTAGCACAATCGGATCACCGGAACATGCCTGTCCCGCGTAGACGGCATCACCGGTCAGTGACTCGCCGCCTTGCAGCTGCGGGGTGTCGCTGCCCTGCGAGATCTGAAACGGCGTCGCGGCATCATCCGTGGTGCCCTCCGCGCCGTTGGGCGCGAAGTCCTCGTCGGCACCGATTATGAACCTGTTGTCCAGGGTGAACTCACCCTGGTGGCCGTTGCCTTCGGGCTTCTCGATCAGGCCTGCCGACTCCTGAAGCTGCGGGTCGGGGTTGGTGAAGTCCGTATCGCCGATATAGCTCGGGTTGTGCACGTCGGTCATGTCGACCGTGACGTATCCGGCGTCCCAGTACGACAACAGCATCACCTGTTTTCCGTCGATCTGCTTGACGACGAGGTCATGCAGAAACACGTCGGTCAGGTTCGCCGGTGCGTTCTGGAGGATCTGCGGAAAGGTCTTGTCCAGATCGTATTCGGCGGTCAGGAACGGCTTCTTCGGGTTGGTGATGTCCATAATGTCGACATCGGTGCCCTCGTCGTTGTCAACGATGACCGCGTACGCCTTGTCGCCGGCATCCCAGGCGAAGACGCTGTGGGTCTGGTTGGCGGTCTTCTTGCCCTGACCATCGGCTGTTGAATCGCCAACGCCCACGGCGAGTGGTGTGGGGTGCTCGGGATTCGTCACGTCATAGAGATTCATGCCGCCGAAACCTGCTTTGTCCTTGCACTTCTCGTTGTTGGTGACGAGCACGTCGCCGGTAAAGGCTGGCGTATCGAGTTGCAGGGCCTGGACACCCTCGCCCGGGTAGCTGCCCTCCTTGGACTGGATAAACGCGACCTCCTTCGGCTTCGCGGGGTCCTTGATATCCACGACGTGCACCCCGTTGTAGGTGCACGATACGACGCCCCACGCAGCAAGGTAGGCATAATCCTTGAAGACGCCCACGTCGGCGATCTTTTCAGGCACCGCGTTCTTCATCTTCAGTTTGGAGACTACGGTGACATTGGACTGTGTTGCCGGCAGATGACCGACCGTTCCGCCGTGCTGGTGGGCGTCGCGAGCGCCGTCGGCGGTCGATATCGAGCCGTCGTCCCCGGGTCGGGCCGATGCGACGGATGTTGTGGCGAGGATCAACGCTGCGACGGACACCAGCGTCAGTCCAGCGCGAATGGCAGGTGATTTGACCATGACACTCCTTCGGTGCGGAATTTTGAATCGAACGTTCGAACCGTAGTCCGCCCTTACACACTTTGGCAAGGAAGTACAAATCGACCAGGGTGTGGCCGCCATGGCGATACGGTGCGCATGCGTCGCCATGGCCTGCCCCTCGCGGTGGATTTCGATCCGAATTTCTGCCGGACGCTTGTTTATCGCAAGCGTGGTTCACGCGGACAGCAGGATGGCCGAGAGCGCGACCAGAACCCGCGGGGAGAAGGTCCTCTGCACGCGTGCATTCCGTGGCCTCATGTGGGCCTGCTGCCCTCGGTCCGCGGGAGCCCCGGGTCACGACCAGCGGCACCGCCGGTGTTCGGTGCCGCCAAGCTCGTCATGCTCGGCTAGTGTTGCGTACAGGCAGAACAAATCTGCTGGGTGTTTTGAGCTGGCGAGGCGTTGGTGTTCCAGCAGCAGGATTCGCCACAATCCCGGATTTTCGGGCGAGTGACCGCAAATGCGCAGTCAGTGAAAGCCCGTGTTCTTGCGGATTTTTTATTGAATTTGGTTGCGACCGGACCTTTTACACCGTGGATGTTATCGGTTCGAGCCCGGTAGAGCCCACAGAGAATTCTTCCAGAACTTGTGATCGTGAGGTCGAATGACACGCACGACGCAGGGCTTCTGGGTTGGGCTGGTGTGTTGTGCCTGATCGGCTGGCATTCGGGGCCGCGGTCGAACAGCTGTCACTCGCTCACGAAAGCCGCACCAGTATCTGTGCCCCTTTCATACAGGTGCTGCCGGTCAATGCCGCAGCGGTGTGCACGCTCGGGGCCCCGTTTGGGTCCGAGACCGTGAGCGCGAGCAATGCCATGGCGGCCCACTTCGACGAGCTGCAATTCGACCTGGGTGAGGGGCCTGCCTGGGTGGCGCTGGCCACCAGACGGCCCGTACTCGTCGACAACTTTGCGACGTCGTCGGGCGCGACCTGGCCGGCGCTGATGAAAGCCGCACGGAACACCGAAGTGCACGCCGTCTACGCCTTTCCACTCATCATGGGGTCGGTCGATATCGGAGCTGTCTCGCTGTTTTCGACCCGCTCCGGCGGCCTCACACCCGCGCAGATTCTGGACGCGGAAGTGCTCGCACAGATCGCCGCGCTCCAGGTCTTACGTCGATCCCTCACCGCGCAAACATTGAAAACGAATCTGGAAGATAATGAAGGATATTCGCGGCGTGTCGTTCATCAAGCGACCGGAATGGTTCTGGCCCAGCTCAATCTTTCCGCGGCCGACGCGCTTCTAATAATTCATGGACATGCTTTTGCTCATGGACGAACTGTTCGGGAAGTCGCCGCAGATGTAGTGACACGACGATTGGATTTCTCGTCGATTCCCGAGTCTTAGAATGGAAATATGGTGACAAAAACCCGGGAGGGTCAACTCCTTGAGACCTTCGTTACCCTGGCCGACACACTCGTCGCCGACTACGATGTCGTCGACCTCTTGCACACCCTGGTTGAGAAATGCGCCGCCCTGCTGGAGGCTTCGGCGGCGGGCATCATCCTGTCGGCCGGTGACGGCGAGCTGGAAGTCGTGGCGTCGACCAACGAACGCAGCCGCCTGGTCGAAATTCTGCAGCTGCGAGCCGGGAGCGGCCCGTGCGTCGAGAGCTTCACCTCCGGGCTGGCCGTCGCCGTTCCCGACATCGACAGCACGGGCGATAAATGGCCCAAGTTTCGCCAGGGGGCACTCGCCCAGGGCTTCGCCTCGATGCACGCCGTACCGCTGCGCCTGCGGGCAACGACCATCGGCTCACTCAATCTGTTCTGGGATCGCACCGGCGGGCTGAGTACGGCCGACACCAACACGGTGCAGGCACTCGCGGATGTCGCGACCATCGGCATCCTGCAGGAGCGCGCAATTCGCGAAAGCGACATCGTGCGCCAGCAACTTCAGCACGCGCTGAGCAGTCGAGTGTTGATCGAACAGGCCAAGGGCGTCGTGGCGTACACCCACGGGGTGCACATGGGCGATGCCTTCGACAAGATTCGCGAGTATTCCCGTCATAACGGTCTTCCGCTGGCCGATGTGGCCGAGCGCATCGTCAATCGCGTACTGATCCTCTAGCGTTGCAGCGTAAACCGCGACTAGTTGCGAACTAGCCGAGACTTACCTCCCGTTTAAGCTGGGCGGGCATATACTGATATTCGCCGCCCCGGACCCTGGCAGCACACGCACTGAACGTGAGCTTGCGAGGGAGATCATGAAACGTATATTTCACCCCGGTGGGTCAGTGATTACCGGCAGCGATCTGGCTGATGCGGTCTTGCTGTATGCCGAGGCACTGTGTAACCGTCGACAAGTCGACGTCGTTGATATACCAGTCATGGGCGACGGCGGTATTCTCCTTCGTGCTCAGTTTTTGATCGGTTCCGCGAGTCAGCTGGTCAGCGTCACCGCGGACAGTCTGTCGCCAGAACTGGTCGAACCGGAAACCACGGACTTTCTGCACCGCAAGGCCCAAACCGGAGCCATGATTCCGGCGGCGTGGACCCGAGAGGAGTCGGCTGCCGCGCAGTTCGACGAGTTCGACTACTGACCTATCTTTTCGCGGACCCGACGCATCGGGTTGCGTCGTGTCCGCGAAACCTTGGCACCGGTCGCCCGGTAGGCTGAACGGGTGCCATTCTCGCTCGCCGACGTTACCCGCGTCGCTCATACCCTCTGGCCCCCGGGCGGTGCCGAAGCGTGGGATGCGCCGGGGCTGGTCAGTGGCGATCCGAACGGACCGATTCGCAGCATCCACTTGGCCGTCGATACCGTCGCCGACACGGTCGACGAGGCTATTGCGGCCGGCGCCGACCTGTTGCTGACGCATCATCCGTTGCTGCTGCGCGGTGTTACGAGCATCGCCGAGGACACCTACAAGGGCGCACTGCTCAGGCGGCTGATTCGCGCCGACTGTGCCCTGTTGGCCGCCCACACCAACGCAGACGTGGTTGCTGGCGGCGTGTCCGACGTGATCGCCAGTCGGCTGGGGCTGATCGACGCACTGCCCATTACGAGTGGCGCTGTGCCGGGCACCGGCATCGGACGGGTTGGTCGTCTGCCGAAACCGACCACGCTCGGACACCTGGCACACACAGTGCTGGCCCTGTTGCCGGCCACGGCTTCCGGGGTTCGCGTCGCCGGCGACTATGCAGCCCCGATCACGACGGTTGCTCTCTGTGGCGGTGCCGGTGATTCCCTGCTTCGCAATCCGCAGGTGCTGGCAGCGGATGTCTACATAACCTCCGATCTGCGCCATCACCCGGCGCAGGAGGCGCGCGAGCAGGCGCTCTGCGTCGGCGGACCCGCCCTCATCGACGTCGCACACTGGGCCAGCGAATGGCTCTGGCTGGAGCCGGCGGCCGTGCAGTTGCGGGCGAGCCTGCCGGGGGTGTCGGTCACGGTGAGTGAGTTGAACACCGACCCGTGGGATTTTTCCGTCGTGCACTAATTCTTTTTTCTTTCGTCAGTACAACTCAATTCCAGCGTTAGGTCAGGACATCGTGAAGGCATCACCACTCCAGCAGAAAGAACTTCTGCGGCTTCAGGCCCTCGACATCAAGGTTCTTCAGCTCAGCCACCAGTCAAAATCACTCGCGGCGCACACCGAGCTTTCCGCGCTCAACCGGGAGGCTGAGGCCAGCCGTATGAAGCTGCTCGGCCGGTCCGGCGAGCTCGACGACGTGCGCACCGAATTGGGACGCATCGAGAGCGACGTTGAGGTCGTCGAGAAGCGCATTGCCCGCGATACCGACCGCCTGCAGCACACCTCATCGATCAAGGACATCCAGGCCCTGGACTCCGAGGTGGCCTCACTCAAGAAGCGCCTGTTCGATCTCGAGGAGATTGAGATTGCCGTGCTTGAGCGCCAGGAAGAGCACGAGGCGGCCGTCGCTGTGGTGGAGCAGGAACGCGACGCCATCGCCGAGCGGGTCGCCGCGACGGAAGCCGTTCGGGATGAGTCGCTGGTCGACCTCAACCGTCAGCTCGGCGAGTTGACCCGTGATCGCGCGACGATCGCGGCTACCATTCCCGATGACCTCGCTGCCCTGTACGAGCGCCTGCGCATCAGCGGACACGGCAACGCCGCGGCGCTGCTGCGTGCCCGCACCTGCAGCGGATGCACGATGACCCTGACCGGGAGCGACCTCGCTGATGCCCGTCAGGCTCCGGCGGACGAGGTCATCTTCTGCCCCGACTGTGGCGCCGTGCTGGTGCGCACCGAAGAGTCCGGAATCTAGCGCCGGTTCGCACGTCGCCTGCTCGCCCGGTAGGCTTTGTAGTCGGAATGGGTCGGCAAGACGGTCGCGTCATTCGGGAGATCTTCGGGTCAAGCGGATGCCGAGGAACGTCCGGGCTCCATAGAGCAGGATGGTGGGTAACACCCACCCGGGGTAACCCGCGAGACAGTGCCACAGAAAGTAGACCGCCACCAGCGCGAGCTGGGGGTAAGGGTGAAACGGTGGTGTAAGAGACCACCAGAGGCCAGGGTGACCTGGTCGGCTCGGTAAACCTCGTCCGGAGCAAGGTCAGACAGAAAGCGTTGAGGCGGCTCGCCGAGCTTTCGGGTAGACCGCTAGAGGGCTGCGGCAACGTAGTCACGAGATAGATGGCCGTCGACGGTGTGCAAGCACCTGGACAGAACCCGGCGTACTAGCCGGCCCATTCCACTTCATTTACCCCGCGGTCCAGTGATAGAGCTTCTCCGGACGCCCGGCGTGACCATATTTTTGGGTGATGCCGGCACGTTCGGCGGCGACCAGGAATTCAAGATATCTGCGGGCGCTCACCCGAGCCAGACCCAGGTTTTGGGCTACGTCGCTGGCCGAGATGCCCACGGTGGCGCGCTTGAGCGTGGCCACGACGGCGTCGAGCGTCACCTCGGACAGCCCCTTGGACAGCGCCAACCCGGTGGGCCCAGGGGCACTGGCGGGCGGCGCGACCGTGCCGGGTTGCAGCATCCGGTCTATTCGGGCCTGGTCGAGCATCGATGCTGTTACGGCGGCGTGTTCGTGCAGGTCCAGCCGATGTTGAACGTACTGGTCGAGTCGCTCCAGCAGCACGGTCGAGGTGAACGGTTTGACCAGGTAATGCATGACCCCACCGGCCATCGCCGCCCGCACGGTATCGAGCTCCCTGGCAGCGGTGATGGCAATGATATCGACCGGGTCGCCGGGAAGATTGCGCGCGGCCCGCAGCACCTCGATGCCGGACATACCGGGCAGATGGATGTCCAACAGCACCAGGTCTGGCTTCAGCCTCGTGATCAGATCGAGGCCGTCGGTGCCGGTATAGGCGACGCCGACGATCTCGAACCCACCGTGAGCGAGCAGAAAACCGGTGTGAATTCCCGCGACTGCACGGTCATCGTCGATGACGACCGTGCGGATGAGAGCCGTGCAAACGGGATCCGTGCGAATGAGTGTCATGAGGCGGTTCCAATGGGGTTGGGCGAAGATGGTACGGCGGCCAGGAGCACGGTGAAGGTTGCTCCGCCGTGCTGCGACGGCTTGGAGGTGACGAATCCGGTGCGGCGCACGGCTACGCGCTGCACGAGCGCCAAGCCGAAACCGCGTGCTCCGGGGCGGCTGGCGTCCCGGGTGGACTGGCCTGCTTCAAATATTCGCACGCGGTCCTTCTCCTTGATTCCGGGGCCGTCATCGGAAACGACGATGGTGGCACCGGTCCTGTCTTCACTGAGGCGAACGTGGATGGTGCCGTCGGCACCGATCGCCTCCATCGCATTGTCGATGAGATTGCCGAGTACAGTGACCGGATCCGTCGTCCCATCGGGTGCCAGAGTAGAATTTTCGTCGATTACCAGATTGATGCCCTTCTCCGCTGCGATGGTGCTCTTGGCCATGAGCAGACTCGCCACGTCCGGGTCGGTGATGCCAGGGGAGAGCGCACGGGAGAGCACGGAACCACCGTGCCCGGCGCGAGTGATGAAATCCACCACCTGTTCGGTGCGCCCCAGTTCGATGAGCCCCGAAATGACATGCATCTTGTTGGCGAATTCGTGGGCCTGGGCGCGCAAAGCCTGCGTCACATCCCTGGCGCCATCCAGGTCTTGCAGAAGCTGGTGCAGCTCGGTCCGGTCCCGCAGAATCAATACCCGGCCGACCAGTCGACCGTCGACGGCGGCATCGTTGGACCGCGCCAGCAGAACGCGTTCACCAACGAGCACGGTCTCATCGCTCTCCCCGCTCTCGGCCAGCATCCTGGCCAGTTCCGCACCGACCACGTCCGTCGCCGGACGCCCCACCGAGTCATCGTCCGCGCCGAGAAGTCTGCGAGCCTCGTCGTTGACCAGCGCGACGGAACCGGCGGCATCCACCGCGACGAGGCCCTCGCCGATACCGTGCAGCATCGCCTCGCGGGTCTCCAGCAGGGAGGCGATCTCTTCGGGCTCCAGCCGGTGGATCCGGCGCCACACCATCCGAGAGATCATCGTGGCCCCGGCTGTTCCCACCAGGGCAGCCCCGACGAGCCAGATCACCAGTTCGGGCAGTACCTTGTACAGGTCGGCGCGCAGCGTCTGCTCCAGAATTCCCACCGAGGCCATGCCGATGATGACTCCGGACTCGTCGTAGATGGGTAGTTTGACCCGCCAGGTTTCCCCGAGCGTACCGGTCTGCGTGCCGACATAGGTTGCACCAGACAGCGCAATCGACGGATCGGTCGAGGTTACGCGGCCGATCATGGCCGGGTTTGGATGCGAATAGCGCACGCCGGTGTCGTCGGTAACGACGACGTAGGTCACATTGGCGGCCTCGGAGATCAGCTCGGCAATGGGCTGAATGGTGGCGCTGGGATCACTGTCGTCAAAGGCATCCACGATCGCGGGCAGCTCGGCCACCGACTGCGCGACTCCCACCATGCGGGCTTGATAGGCATCACGAATCTGCTGCTCCTGCAAGCGGATGGCGACCGACCCGGCAACGAGGACGACGATGAGAACAATAAAGAGTTGCAGGAAGAACAACTGTGTTCTCAGCGACATCGACTGAATCATTTTCCCATTCTCCCATCTGGCCAGGCGTGCAGTCCGACGGGCGCTGTCCGTAATGACCAATATGCGCACTATGACCGAATTCTTCCGCGGGCCGACGGGGCTCCATACGCTGGGGCACAGCGTAGCCATACGCATCACAGTGAAGTGAATAGAGGAAGACAGCATGAAACAAGGCTCAATGACGCGTCGAACCGGTTTGATCGTGACGGCGGCAGCATCCGTTCTGCTACTCGCCGGGTGCAGCACCCCGGCAGCGACCAGCGGCGGCAGCGATGAGGCTGCAGCCGGCATCGACAAGCTCAACATCATCGTCCCAGCCGACCCGGGCGGCGGCTGGGACCAGACCGGTCGGGCCATCGAAAAGGACCTGCAGGCCAACGACCTCGTGACGAGCGCCTCCGTCGTCAACGTCGGCGGCGCCGGCGGCACCAACGGGCTCGCCGCCATGAAGACCGAGAAGGACATCAACACCCTCATGGTGATGGGCTATGTCATGGTCGGTGCCGTCGAAACGAACAGCGCGGCCAACCGCATCGAAGACACCACCCCGATCGCCCGCCTCACCGACGAACCGCTCGTCGTGGTCGTTCCGGCGGATTCCCCGTACGACACCATTGGCGATCTGCTCGACGACATCGGCGAGACCGGCCAGGCTGTCTCGATCACGGGCGGATCGGCCGGCGGCGCCGACCACATCCTGGCCGGCATGATGCTCAAGGAACAGGGTATCGGCGCTGACAAGCTCAACTACATTCCCTACTCGGGCGGTGGAGAGTCCCTGGCGGCGCTGCTCGGCAACAAGGTCAACGCCGGCATCTCCGGCGTCGGCGAGTATGCCGAGCAGGTCAAGGCCGGCAAGTTGCGGGCTCTGGCCGTGTCGGGATCGGATGCTGCCCCGCAGCTTCCCGACACCGAAACACTGACCGATCAGGGAATCGACGTTGTGCTGACGAACTGGCGCGGCGTGGTCGCCCCCGGATCCATCGATGCCGCACAGGCGAAGATCCTCACCACGCTGATGGAAGACCTGCACGCCACCGACACCTGGCAGACCACCCTCACCGATAACAACTGGGCGGATGCCTTCATGATCGGCGATGAGTTCGCCGATTTCCTCACTGAAGACATCGCGACGGTGAAGGTCACGCTGAAAGACATCGGTCTGCTGTAACCCGATGACCGTTCCCACAGCCGAGTCGCTGGGCGGGGGTGGCCCGCACTGGGCTGCTCCAGCCCGGCCCGTCGGAGAAATAGTTTTCGCGTGTGTCATCCTCAGCCTGGGCGTCGTTGGCTTTATGGCCGGCGCCGACATCCGCACGCCGCCATCAGCCAGTGACATCGGTCCCCGCGCGTTCCCCTTTGTGGTCTCCGGACTGCTCGTCCTGATCGGCGTCGGCCTGATTCTCCAGCTGCTGCGCGGCCACGTCGGCGTCGCCGAAGAGGGCGAAGACGTCGACCCGAGCATCAAAACCGACTGGCTCACCGTTGTGAAACTGGTTGGCTTCGTCATCGTTCATATCGTGCTGATCGTGCCGCTTGGCTGGCCCGTCGCGGCCGCCGTGTTGTTCTTCGGCGCGGCCTGGTCACTCGGCGCCAAGCCCTGGTGGCGGAACGCCCTGACCGGCATCGTGCTGGCGTTGATTCTGCAATTCGTGTTCGCGGGCCTCCTCGGCGTGTCCCTGCCGGCCGGTTTCCTCCTGGAAGGGGTGGCCATCTTCAATGGATAACTTCATCAACCTGATGAATGGCTTCAGCGTCGCGATGCAGCCGATGTATCTGCTCTACGCGCTCGGCGGGGTCTTCATCGGCACCGCCATCGGCGTGCTGCCGGGCATCGGCCCGGCCATGACCATCGCCCTGCTGATGCCGATCACCTACAGCCTCGAACCGACAGCGGCCATCATCGTCTTCGCCGGCATCTACTACGGCGGCATGTATGGCGGGTCAACGACATCGATCCTGCTCAACACCCCGGGGGAGTCGGCGTCGATCGTGACGGCCCTCGAGGGCAACAAGATGGCCAAGGCCGGGCGGGGCGCTGCGGCTCTCGCCACGGCGGCTCTCGGGTCGTTCGTCGCCGGAACCCTCGCGACGGTGCTGCTGAGCTTCCTGGCACCGTTTGTGGCCGAGTTCGCCATCCAAATCGGGCCGGTAGAGTACGTGGCTCTGATGCTTGTCGCCTTTCTCACGGTAGGAGCCTTGCTCGGGGCATCCGTTCTGCGTGGGCTGGCCTCACTGGCCCTCGGTCTGTTCATCGCGCTGATCGGCGTCGACGCCCTCACCGGTCAGCAGCGCTACACCTTCGGTAATCCGTTTCTGGCCGACGGTATCGACGTTGTGCTCGTCGCCGTTGGCCTGTTCGCCGTCGGCGAGGCCATGTACGTGGCGTCCCGGCTGCGGCACGGTCCGGTCAAGGTGATTCCGGTCACCGGCGGCTGGACGACCTGGATGAAGAAGGACGACTGGAAGCGGTCTTGGAAGCCGTGGCTGCGCGGCACCTTCATCGGCTTTCCGATCGGTACGATTCCCGCTGGGGGAGCGGATGTCGCCACCTTCCTCTCGTACGCGGCCGAACGTCGACTGGCCAAGGGCAAGAACAAGAAGCAGTTCGGCAAGGGCGCCATCGAGGGCGTCGCCGGCCCGGAATCGGCCAACAATGCGGCGGCGGCCGGAGTTCTGGTGCCGTTGCTGACCCTGGGAATCCCGACGACGGCCACGGCCGCGATGATGCTCGTCGCGTTCCAGCGCTATCAGATTCAACCGGGGCCGCTGCTTTTTGAAACCCAGGGCGCACTGGTCTGGACACTCATCGCCAGTCTGTACGTCGGCAACCTGATGCTGCTGATTCTCAACCTGCCGTTGGTGGGCATCTGGGTCAAGATTCTGCAGATCCCGCGCCCGTACCTGTATGCCGGAATTCTGGTGTTCGCCGGGCTGGGTGCCTTCTCGCTCAATTTCACGCCGGTTGACGTGGGTATTCTGCTCGTCGTTGGCGTGCTGGGCTTCTTCATGCGGCGTTACGGCTACCCGATCGCGCCGATGGTGGTCGGGCTCATTCTTGGCCCGATCTTTGAGAACCAGCTGCGTCGGTCGCTCGCGATCTCGCAGGGGGATCCAACGGCGCTCATCGCGTCACCGATCGCGGCCACCATCTACGTTTCGCTGATCGTGATCTTCGCCCTGTCGTATTGGATGAAGCGACGCCAGCGTGCGATGGAGTCTGAGCGAGTTTCCGAGGACGACCCCGTCGACGAACGGATGGCACGGTAGCGTTCGTCTAGCCCAAACGTCAGCGGGACCGACACCACAAAAGTGATGTCGGTCCTGCTGACGTTGAGCGGTGCGCCTCACCTGGTGCGAATCAGCCGGGGAACCTGGCGGCGAGGGCGGCCGCACCGAGGATGCCGGCGTTGTTGCGGTGCACGGCCGGAATAATCCTGGTTTTCATGCGCAGCAGCGGCAGAAAGTCCTCGTGATGTTTGGAGACGCCGCCGCCGACGATGAACAGGTCGGGAGTGAACAACAGTTCCAGGGTCGAGTAATACTTCTGCAGGCGTGACGCCCACTTGTCCCAGCTGAGGTTCTCGCGTTCCTTGGCCGAGTACGCCGCCCGGGTCTCATAGTCGTGACCGTCGATTTGCAGGTGGCCGAGTTCCGTGTTCGGAACCAGCACACCGTCATTGAGCAGCGCCGAACCTATTCCGGTGCCGAGCGTGGTCAGCAGCACGACGCCGACAACGTCCTTCGCCGCCCCGAACTGCGCTTCGGCGTATCCCGCGGCATCCGCGTCGTTGACGAAGTGGATGGGGAGCCCCAGGCTCTTTTCGAACAATGCCTCAGCGGCCAGGCCGATCCACTTCGACGACACGTTCGCCGCCGACATGGTGTGCCCGTTCTTGACAACCGCGGGAAAACAGATGCCGACCGGCAGGTCGCCGACTCCCTGGGACACCGTCCCGAGCAGCGTGCGCGTGGTTTCAATGATGTCCTGCGGTCGGCCACCCTTGGGTGTCGGCAGCTTCACCCGCTCCGAGAGAAGGTCACCGGTCGACAGATCGACGACGGCTCCCTTGATTCCGGTGCCACCGATGTCGATGCCAATTGCCGTCGTTGCAGTCATGTAGTGAACCTATCTGGTCGAAAGAGCGGTCAGGGCAGGGTCAGAATTTCGGCGCCACGTTCGGTCACCACGAGGGTGTGTTCGAACTGCGCCGTGATGCTGCGGTCGCGGGTGAGGACCGTCCAGTCGTCATCCCAGATGTCCCAGTCGCTCGTGCCGAGGGTGAGCATCGGCTCAATGGTGAAGACCATGCCGACCTCCATCACGGTGTCGTACTGCGGGGCGTCATAGTGCGGAATGATCAGGCCGGAGTGGAAGGCTTCGCCGACGCCGTGCCCGGTGTAGTCGCGCACCACGCCGTAGTTGAACCGTTTCGCATAGGACTCGATCGTGCGGCCGATCACATTGACCTGCCGGCCGGGGGCGACGGCCTTGATGCCGCGGGCCAGTGCCTCGCGAGTGCGCTCGACCAACAGGGTGACCTCTTCGCGGGCTTCGCCGACGATGAAGGTGACGTTGGTATCGCCGTGCACGCCATTCTTGAAGGCGGTGATGTCAATGTTCACGATGTCACCGTTTTCGAGCACGGTGTTATCGGGGATTCCGTGGCAGATGACCTCGTTCACCGAACTGCACAGCGACTTCGGGTAGCCGCGGTAGCCGAGCGTCGAGGGGTAGGCGTCGTTGGCGACCATGTAGTCGTGACCGATTTGGTCGAGTTCCTCGGTCGTCACGCCGGGAACGATTGCCCGGCCGACAGCGGCAATGGCCTCGGCGGCGATGCGGCCCGACTCACGAATGAGCTCGATCTTCTCGGCCGAGTAGACGTCGGAGCCGGTGAACGGGCTCGGGCCGGTCTTGCCGACGTACTCCGGGCGAACGATGTGGGAGGGAACGGAACGGGTCGATGACACCGTTCCCGGGATGAGGTGACCGATTGAATCCTTAGGCATAGGATCAAGCTTATGGCCGAGGACAAAGAACACGCATTCTGGTACAACATGCGCACCGGCGAGGTCGAGCACGGCCTGCAGTCGACGTCGCTGGATCGGGTCGGTCCGTTCAATACCCGCGAGGACGCCTCCCACGCCCTGGAGAAGCTGCGGGCGAACAGCGCCAAGTGGTCTGAGGATGACGCGCGAGACGCTCGCTAACGGCCCGAAGGCGCGTTACTCATAGCTGTGCTCTGGAGCCGGGTAGGCGCCGGAGGCGACATCGGCGGTGAACCGTTGCACGGCATCCGTTAGCACCGCTCGCACGTCAGCATACTGGCGCACAAATTTTGGTACCCGGCCGCTGGTCATGCCAGCGAAATCGGTCCAGACCAGCAATTGACCGTCAACGGATGGTCCGGCACCGACCCCGATAGTCGGGATCGACAGGCGTTCGGTCACCTGGGCAGCGACCGAGGCCGGGACCATTTCGAGGACCACGGCAAAGGCACCGGCCTCCTGAACGGCGAGGGCGTCGATAATGAGTGCTTCGGCCGCTTCGCCGCGGCCCTGGATCATATGACCGCCAAGCCCGTGCTCGCTCTGCGGGGTGAAGCCGATATGACCCATCACCGGGATACCGGCCGACACGATGCGCCGAATTTGTTTGTGGCTGCGCTCCCCACCCTCCAGCTTGACCGCGTGCGCCTGGGATTCCTTCATGAACCGCACCGCCGTGGCCAGGGCCTGATCCGGACCGCTCTCGTAGGACCCGAACGGCATATCCGCGACGACGAGCGCGCGGGTGACCGCGCGCGCGACGGCGCGGGTCAGCGGAATGAGCTCGTCAACGGTGACCGGCAGGGTGGTCTCGTAACCGAAGACGTTATTGCCGGCCGAATCACCGACCAGGAGAAAGTCGATACCGGCCTCATCAAAAATCTGTGCGGTGAGCATGTCGTAGCTGGTCAGGCCGGTAATCGGGATGCCTTGCAGCTTGGCGGTCTGGAAATGTCTGGTGCGTACCCGCTTGGGGCCCTCGGGAGCGTGTCCATACGGCTGCTGAACCGGGACATCAGCGGGAGGGACCATGGGCTCTGGCACTGTCAACTCTGGCATGCGACAAGTTTAGTCAGGCAAGCAATCGTCCTTGGAGCCAGTAGCCTAGGCAGTAGTTATTAAAGTTGGAGCAATCAGAAAGAGCGTGAATGGACAAGCAGCGCGACTTCGTTCTTCGGACCATCGAGGAGCGAGGAATCAAGTTCGTTCGACTCTGGTTCACCGATGTCGTCGGCACCCTGAAATCGGTCGCCATCGCGCCCGCCGAGGTTGAAGGTGCCTTCAACGAAGGCCTCGGTTTCGATGGCTCGGCCATCGAAGGTCTCACCCGTTCTTTCGAAGCGGATGTCCTGGCTCACCCGGATCCCACCACGTTCCAGATTCTGCCGTGGCGCGGCGAGGTCGACCCGACCGCCCGCATGTTCTGCGACATCACCACGCCCGACGGGCAGCCCGCCGTGGCCGACCCGCGCAACGTGCTTAAGCGCACCCTGGCCAAGGCAGCCGACCGCGGCTTCACGTTTTACACCCACCCCGAGGTGGAGTTCTACCTGCTCAAGTCCTCGAAGTACGGCAAGAACGGGCCGATCCCGGTCGACTCGGCGGGCTACTTCGACAACGTTCCCGGCGGCACCGCGCACGACTTCCGTCGCCGGTCCGTGCGCATGCTCGAAGACCTGGGTATCTCGGTGGAGTTCAGCCACCACGAAGCGGGACCCGGCCAGAATGAGATCGACCTGCGGTACGCCGATGCGCTGACCACGGCCGATAACATCATGACCTTCCGCACAGTGGTCAAGGAAGTCGCCATTGAGCAGGGCGTCTACGCGACGTTCATGCCCAAGCCCATGTCTGAGCACCCCGGATCCGGCATGCACACCCACATGTCGTTGTTTGAGGGCGACGCGAACGCGTTCTACGAGGCTGGTGCCAAGTACCAGCTGTCCAAGATCGGCCGCCAATTCATCGCCGGACTGCTGAAGCACGCGCCGGAGATCACCGCGGTGACCAACCAGTTCGTCAACTCCTACAAGCGGCTGTGGGGCGGCGACGAGGCCCCGAGCTTTGTCTGCTGGGGCCACAACAACCGTTCGGCCCTCGTGCGAGTACCGCTGTACAAGCCGAACAAGGGCCAGAGCGCTCGCGTCGAGTACCGCGCGATCGACTCAGCGGCCAACCCCTACCTCGCCTACTCGCTCATGCTGGCTGCCGGCCTCAAGGGCATCGAGGAGGGCTACGAGTTGCCGCCCGAAGCCGAGGACAACGTCTGGAGCCTGAGCGACACGGAGCGCCGTGCCCTCGGCTACACTCAGCTGCCGGCGAGCCTGGACCATGCCATTCAGTTCATGGAGGAGTCCGAACTCGTCGCGGAGACGCTCGGGGAACAGGTCTTCAACTACGTCCTGCTGAACAAGCGCCAGGAATGGCGCGACTACCGGTCGCAGGTCACTCCGTTCGAGCTGCAGAAAAATCTGGAGATGCTCTAACTCGCAACCCTGTCGATGATCGAAGGAATCACCCGCGATGGAGCGTTTGTATTTAACACTGACCGAGCTTGTTCGGGTCGGCTTCGTGGACCTCACCGAGGTACGCGGTCGGCTCGACGAGGTCGAGCACCTCGGTGCGAGCAGCCCACACAGCGCGTCCGAGGCGACCGACCGATTGACCGACACGCACCAGATGCTTCCGATCCTGTCGAAAACGGCCAGTCCGGATGCTGCGCTGGTCGCGCTGGTCGCGCTGCTCCGGCAGGGATCCGCTGAACTGTTCCACCTGCTGCAGTCGCCCGCTGCGGCCGGGCGTCTGCTCCGGGTGCTCGGGGCGTCGAGTGGCCTCGCCGAATTCTTCCTGCGACACCCGAACGAATTGTCCGTCCTCAAGGTACCGCTGGCCGTGCTGCCCAGCGTCGATGATCTGGTGCGCGACCTGTTGGACTCGGTGGGCGCCAGCGACGGATTCTCCCGCCTGGTAGACGAAGCGGCCTGGATCGCCCTTCGGGTGCGATACCGCCGCCGGCTGGCACAACTTGCGGCCTTCGACCTCGAACAAGATGACCCCGTGGCCGGGCTCGACGGCGTGGCCCGCACCCTGTCCGACCTCGCGACGGCGGCTCTCGAGGCCGCCCTCGCTGTCGCGCGCACCATGTGCAGCGGCGAGTCGGCCGGCCGCGGCGTGTTCCCCACCGAACAGGTGCGCGCGACCCGGCTGGCGATTATCGGTATGGGCAAGGCCGGCGCGAGTGAACTCAACTACGTCAGTGATGTCGACGTCATCTTCGTCGCCGACGGTGATGACACGGTCGGGTTGGAAAGCTCCCGCGCCGTCGAAATAGCGACCCGGCTGGCCGTACTCATCATGCGTGCACTCAACGAGTCCGCTGTCGAACCGGAACTCTGGGAGGTCGATCCCAACCTGCGCCCGGAGGGCAAGAGCGGTGCGCTCGTTCGTTCGATCGAATCCCACCTCGCCTACTACGATCGCTGGGCCAAGAGTTGGGAGTTCCAGGCCCTGCTCAAGGCGCGCACGCTCGCGGGGGACCGCGAGCTCGGGGGACGCTACATCGACGCCGTCACACCCAAGGTCTGGAACAGCGCCAGCCGCGAGAATTTCGTCGAGTCCGTGCAGCGGATGCGGGAACGCGTCACCGACAATATCCCCGACGATGAGGTCGATGTGCAGCTCAAGCTCGGGCCGGGAGGCCTGCGCGATATCGAGTTCACGGTGCAGCTGCTGCAGCTCGTGCACGGCCAGACTGATCCGGAGGTGCGCCAGGCCGGCACCCTCCCCGCCCTGACCGCACTGGCCACGGCCGGCTACGTCGGTCGGGCCGAAGCGACCGAATTCGCCCAGGACTACCGCGTGCTGCGCCTGATGGAACACCGGCTGCAGCTGCAGAAGCTGCGCCGCACCCACCTGGTCCCCCGGGACGAGGCGAACCTGCGGGTGCTGGCCCGGTCGACCGGTCTGGCGACGAGCGCTGCCGGGCTGACCATCCGCTGGTCGGAGACCAAGCAACGCGTGCGCGGCCTGCACGAGCGGTTGTTTTACCGTCCGCTGCTCTCGGCGGTGGCCTCACTGCCGGCCGAGGGTCTGAATCTGACCAGTGCGCAGGCCGAGGCTCGGCTGGCCGCGATTGGTTTCCTTAACACCAAGGGCGCCCTCGCCCACATCGCGGCGCTCTCGGGTGGGGTCTCGCGACGCGCGGCAATTCAGCGTCATCTGCTGCCCGTCCTGCTGCAGTGGCTGTCCCAGGGGGCTGACCCCGACTATGGCTTTCTCGCGTTTCGGCGGCTCAGCGACAACCTTGGCTCGACCTACTGGTTCCTGCGCATGCTGCGCGACTCGTCCGGCGCTGCGGAACGACTCACCCGCGTGCTGTCCGGCAGCCGCTACATCGGGGAACTGCTCGAGAAGATCCCCGAAGCGGTGGCCTGGTTGGAAGACGAGGACGACCTGCAGCCTCGTCCACTCAAGGCCCTGCGGGATGAAACACGCGCGGTACTCGGCCGACACGAAAGTGCGGATGCCGCCACTACCATCCTTCGGGCGGCGCGCCGGCGCGAGATGCTCCGCCTGGCCTTCGCCTCGCTCCTCGGCCAGATCAACCTCGACCAACTGGGTCAGGGCCTCACCGATGTCAATGCGACCTATATCCAAGGAGTGATCGCGGCCATTCGCGGGGGCGAACTCAGCGATTCAGCTGAGAGCGCAGCATCCGCTTCTCCCGATGGCATTGAATTTGCCGTCGTCGGAATGGGCCGCTTCGGTGGTGCTGAGCTCGGTTTCGGCTCCGACGCCGATGTCATGTATGTCTTTCGTGCCGGCACCCTTGAGGGTGAAGCCGCCAACGAGCGTGCCAGGTTTATCGTTCGTGAACTCAACCGGCTGAGCGACGACGCCCGCCTGCCGTTGGATCTGGACATCGGCCTGCGCCCGGAGGGCAGCAATGGGCCGGTGGTGCGGTCGCTTGAGTCGTACCAGGCCTACTACCGGCGCTGGTCGCTCACCTGGGAAGCCCAGGCGCTGCTGCGCGGCCGCGGAGTCGCCGGGGATGCCGCTCTGCTGCGCGACTTCGAGGCCGTGGCCGACGAGGTGCGGTATCCGAGCAATATCAGCGAGCAGGCCGTGCGTGAGGTCCGCCGCATCAAAGCGCGGGTCGAGAACGAGCGTCTGCCACAGGGAGCCGACCCGAACCGGCATCTCAAGCTGGGACGCGGGTCGCTCAGCGACGTCGAATGGCTCGTGCAATTGCTGCAACTGCAGCACGCCGCGGCTATTCCGGCGCTCCGCACGACGTCGACGCTGCACGCGCTGACCGAGGCGGTGACCGCAGGCTTGATCCCGGCAGCGGATGCCGCAGTGTTGCGCAGCGCCTGGGTCTTCGCGTCCCGCGCGCGCTCGGCCATCACCCTGTGGACCAATCACACCTCGAACGTGCTCCCGACGGATCGCGCAGCCCTCGAAGGCATCGCCCGCGTGATGGAATACCCACCGGGGTCGGGCAACCAGCTGGAAGACGACTACCTCGCCGTCACGCGGCGCGCCCGCGCCGTATTTGAGCGTTTGTTCTATGGCCCGGTGGAGCGCCCGGGCCCGACGGCCGGCTGAGCCTGCCCGGGGACGTCAGCTACGAGAAAAGGACCGCATCCGAGGATGCGGTCCTTTTCTCATACGTTGGGTTTAGACGCCGTAGTAGAGCTCGAACTCGAACGGGTGCGGGCGCTGAGCGAGCGGCTTGATCTCGTTTTCGCGCTTGTACTCGATCCAGGTCTCGATCAGCTCAGGGGTGAAGACGTTTCCGGCCAGCAGAAAGTCGTGGTCCGCTTCGAGGGCCTGCAGGGCTTCTTCGAGCGAAGCCGGAACCTGGGGGATGTTCTTGGCTTCTTCGGGCGGCAGCTCGTAGAGGTCCTTGTCGACGGGCTCGTGCGGTTCGGTGCGGTTCTTGATCCCGTCGAGGCCGGCCATGAGCTGCGCGGCGAACGCGAGGTACGGGTTGCCGGAGGCATCGGGTGCACGGAACTCGAGGCGCTTGGCCTTCGGGTTGGTGCCGGTGATCGGGATGCGGATGGACGCCGACCGGTTGCCGGCCGAGTAGACCAGGTTGACCGGTGCTTCGAAGCCGGGAACGAGGCGGTGGTAGGAGTTCACCGTCGGGTTCGTGAACGCGAGCACGGCCGGGGCGTGCTTGAGCAGGCCTCCGATGTACCAGCGGGCGACATCGGAGAGTCCGCCATAGCCGGCCTCATCGTAGAACAGCGGCTTGCCGTCGGCCCAGAGAGACTGGTGGGTGTGCATGCCCGAGCCGTTGTCGCCGAACAGCGGCTTGGGCATGAAGGTTGCCGTCTTGCCCCAGTCGTGCGCGGTGTTCTTGACGATGTACTTGAACTTGAGCAGGTCATCGGCCGCGTGCACCATGGTGTCGAACTTGTAGTTGATCTCGCCCTGGCCGCCGGTGCCGACCTCGTGGTGGCTGCGTTCGAGGATGAGGCCGGCTTCGATCAGCTTGAGGCAGATGTCGTCGCGCATGTCGACGTGCTGGTCGACCGGGCTGACCGGAAAGTAGCCGCCCTTGAACGGCGTCTTGTTGGCGAGGTTTCCGCCTTCTTCTTTCTTGCCCGAGTTCCAGGCGCCTTCGCTGGAGTCGACGGAGTAGAAGCTGGTGTGCTGGTTAACTTCGTAACGCACGTCGTCGAAAATGTAGAACTCGGCTTCGGAGCCGAAGAAGGCGGTGTCGCCGATTCCGGTGGAGGCGAGGTACTTCTCGGCCTTCTTGGCTACCTGGCGCGGGTCTTTGGAGTAGATCTCGCCGTTGCGCGGGTTGTAGATGTCAAACAGCATGATGAGCGTGCGCTCAGTGCGGAAGGCGTCGATGTACGCCGTCGACACGTCGGGGATGAGCTGCATGTCGGATTCGTGGATCGACGCGAAGCCGCGGATCGACGAGCCATCGAACATCTGGCCAACGGTGAAGAATTCTTCATCAACGGTGGATGCCGGGATGTTGAAGTGCTGCTGCACACCGGGAAGATCGGTGAAACGGATGTCAAGGAACTTGACGTCCGTGTCTTTGATGAATTTGAGCACTTCTGACGAATCGCGGAACATGCGGATAAACTCCAGACGACGTGGGCGTGGAAACGGCCGAATCGGACACATCGGCTTTATTGAGATTAGTAGCGCTGCGTTACTTGTCCGTGACGCTTATGTTTCACACATGTTACAGGGGAGCCTGCTCGGTAGACTCATCGAGTGCCAGACTCCAGCTCCCGCCCGAACACTTTTGGTCCAGTGCCACCGAGCAAATGGCCGGGGGAGCGCCTCGGGCTACCCCAGCACGGGCCGAGTTCGATCGGTCGGCCGGGACGGCGAATTCTGGGCTTCGCCATCGACTGGGCCATCGCGATCGCGGTGTCGGCGATCTTCTTCAACTACGATCCGGCCGCGAACTTAATCATCTTCGTCATCCTGCAGATCGTGTTCATTCCGACTATCGGGGCCAGTATCGGCCACCGGCTCGTTGGCCTGCGGCTCATCTGCATTCACGGCGGCTGGATCGGGCTGTGGCGCCCGGTGGTGCGCTCGCTGCTGCTCGGGATCGCGCTTCCCGCCCTGGTCTGGGATTCCGATCAGCGCGGCTTCCACGACAAGATCGCCGGAACGGCCCTCATACGTCAGTAGCGGTCCGGTCTGTGCCGCACAGTCCGAACAACCAAAAGAAGGGCCGCACGCGAAGCGTGGGCCCTTCTTTTGGTTTCCCGGAATCGGGTGAATCTGTCTGGAGTCAACCGCGCTGCGGGCGCGCCTTCATCGGGTCGACGCCCTTGGGAATGGGAAGCTTGGTGCCCATG
Organism: Cryobacterium sp. Hh7; assembly: GCF_004403155.1. Classification (NCBI taxonomy): domain Bacteria; kingdom Bacillati; phylum Actinomycetota; class Actinomycetes; order Micrococcales; family Microbacteriaceae; genus Cryobacterium; species Cryobacterium sp. Hh7. Next base: position 31,731 of record NZ_SOHG01000016.1, read on the forward strand.
GAATTCAGGCGGTTGTTGACCGCAAGAACTTCGGCCTTGGTCAGGGTGGGCTTGATCCGGGTCAGACGGCGGGCCAGCTTGTGCAGCGGCACGGCATCGTCGTCGGGTCCGACCGAGATCACGGTCACGCCGACGTTGCCGCCGATGCGCACGATCTTGCGCTTTTCTTCGTCGAGCATGCGTGCGGTGCGCGTTTTCGGGCCCTCGCTGATCAGCACGACTCCACCGCGACCGACAGCCCGATAGACAGCATCCTGAGTCTTGCCGTTGACGGCGACCGGCATTTCACTGCCGACCCACCCCCGCTTGAGCGAGCTGCGCAGTACGGCACCGACGGCACCGGGCTGGCCCTCGATCTGCGCATAGGCGGCTTTCTCGGCCCGCCGCCCCAGAATGATGAGCATCGCCAGGATTCCGGCGAGCACGCCCGCGACGATCCACAGCACCATCGTGAAGACGTTGCTGCCGGGGATCAGCAGGGCCAGGGCCAGGCTGATCAGAACGGGGATGAGGAAGGCCAGAACCAGAATCCAGACGATATTCGAGTCATATCGTCTCGTCATCTGGAAAACCTGCCACATTTGCTTCAAGCGGCCGGGTTTCTTCGGTTTTTTGGGGGTCTTTTCCTTGCTGCGTGCCATGGGTATAAGACTACCCAGTCACTCGAATGCCGAGTGACCGAATTCGCCCCCTCCTCGCATTAGGAGACAGCCTGGGCGAACCCAAGTTGGGCATCCGCCAGCTGGCGCAGCTCGGCCGGAATCTCCCGGCCGGTCGCGACCATGGACTGGGCCCACAGCCGGCCAGCCCGATAGGACGACCGCACCAGCGGACCGGAGAGCACGCCGAGAAAGCCGATTTCTTTGGCCTCCTCATTGAGTTCGACGAATTCCTCCGGGCGCACCCAGCGGGCGACCGGCAGGTGTCGGGCACTCGGCCGCAGGTACTGCGTGATGGTGATGATGTCGGTGCCGGCTTCGTACAGGTCGTGCAAGGCCTGGGTGATTTCCGCGCGTTCTTCACCCATTCCCAGGATGAGGTTGGACTTGGTAATCAGACCGGCGTTGCGGCCCTGGGTGAGCACGTCGAGCGACCGGTCGTAGCGAAAGGCAGGGCGGATGCGCTTGAAGATGCGCGGCACGGTTTCGACGTTATGCGCGAAAACCTCCGGTTTGGCCGAAAAGACCTGAGCGAGATGCTCCGGATTGCCCGAGAAATCCGGCACCAGAATCTCGACGCCGGTACCGGGGCTCTGCTGGTGGATCTGGCGAATGGTCTCGGCATAGAGCCAGGCCCCCTCGTCGGGCAGGTCGTCCCTGGCCACACCGGTCACGGTGGCGTAACGCAGGTTCATCGACACGACCGATTCACCGACGCGGCGCGGCTCGTCGGTGTCGTAGTCGGCCGGCTTGCCGGTGTCGATCTGGCAGAAATCGCACCGGCGAGTGCACTGCGAGCCGCCGATCAAAAAGGTTGCTTCGCGGTCTTCCCAGCACTCAAAGATGTTCGGGCATCCGGCCTCCTGACAGACCGTGTGCAGGTTCTCGCTCTTCACAAGCGCCTGCAGCTTCTGGTACTCAGGCCCCATCTTGGCGACGGTCTTGATCCAGGCCGGCTTTCGCTCGATCGGGGTTTCGGCGTTGCGAATTTCCAGGCGCAGGAGTTTGCGGCCTTCGGGTACTGCGTTCATGCGTTCGTCCTGACGTTGTCGAGGCTGACGGGGTTAAGGCTGTCGGTGTCGGCTCCCAGCGTGCGCCGAAAGCCAGCGGTGATGGGGTCGATCAGGTCACTCGGGTCTACGGTGCGGCCGAGGACGCGGGACATTGTGGTGACTCCGGCATCGCGAATTCCGCAGGCGATGATGCGGTCGTACGGCTCGAGGGAGTTGCTGCAGTTGAGCGCGAAGCCGTGCATGGTGACGCCCTGGGCGACACGGATGCCGATGGCGGCGATCTTGTCTTCGTGGCCGGCCGGTCCGACCCAGACTCCCGAACGTCCGGCTACCCGGACGGCGTCGATGCCGAAGCCGATCAGCACCTCGATCAGCATGCCCTCGAGAGATCGAACATAGCCGACGACGTCGACCGGTTCTGCGAGGTGCAGGATGGGGTAGCCGACCAGCTGCCCCGGTCCGTGCCAGGTGATTTTACCGCCGCGGTCGACGTCGATCACCGGGGTGTCGTCGACGGGGCGTTCTTCCGGCAGGGTGCGTTTACCCGCGGTGTATACGGCGGGATGCTCCAGGAGGAGGACGGTGTCCGGTCGCTCACGGGCGACGACGGAACGGTGGACTGCGCGTTGGAGCTCTAGGCCCTCAACATACGGCACGGAGTTGGCGCTTAGCCCCGCGACGACAAAGTCGAGCATGGGCCCAGTCTAGGGGCTGCGGGGGAGTTGGGGCGAGCTGCAGACGTTTGTCAGTCTGGCTGCCGTCAGGTTTCTGCGCTCCTCCCCGCTTTCCTGGTTCGCCGGTTGTGCACCGGTGCGTGCCGGCCAGGTCTGTGCACCGGATTCCCGCGAGAACATGGTCTCGTGAAACGACGCAGCACAGCGCCCCCGGCTCCGGTCGATGACCCGATCCGATTCAGAGACCCGATCCGACGTGGTGACCCGATTCGCTTCGGCCCTCGGCCGCAGCTGGAGGTCGACGGAAATCGCGCGCCGGGGTCGGCAGCGCTGCAGAGCGAATGCGTCGTTGCCGGCTACCGACTGATTCGGCTGCTCGGCACGGGGGACCGCGCTGCAATCTATCTCGGACATTCCGGCAGTGGCGCCATGGTCGCCCTCAAGATATTCCGTGCCGACACCGAGTCGGCGAGCATTGAGAGCGACATCGCCGTCCTCACCTCGGCAGCAGCGCCGGGGCTGGTCCGGCTACTCGATGTCGCGCAGCTCGGTGATGGTCGAATCTGCCTGATCCTGGAACGGCTCGCCGGCGGGTCGTTGGCCCGCTATTTGATCGAACATCCCGTGCTGTCCCCGGGCGAAGCGGTGACCCTCCTCGCCCCCGTCGTGGTGGCCCTCAACGCGCTGCATTCTGCCGAGTTCGCACACGGCAGCCTCAGCCAGGCCACCGTACTGCTCGACGCGACCGGCCGCTCCGTGCTGACCGGATTCGGTACGATCCGCCAGTTCAGCGACGCCCTACGAGAGCGGATGCCGCTCCTCCGCGCCGATTACACCCGGCTGGCAACCATCGGGCGGTGCGTCTGTGCTGGGCTCGCCGAGACTGATGCGCGCAGCCACGGCGGGGCAGAATTGATCCGGCGGTTCCACGAGGCGGTGGATCCGAGCGACGGTGCGGGTCGGTACGGTGCTGATCCAACCAGTGTTGGGCCGTACGATGTTGGCCGGTACGGCGCAGAACCTGGAGCGTTCCTCGCAGTGGAACCGACGGAATCGATCCTGGTGGATCTGGAACGCGCCCTGTTCGACTGGGCCGACGCGGAACCGCTGCGGGGCTTTCGACTCTTCACCGAACCGGATCCGGGCAGCGCCGGGTCGGCTGACCCGCTGATCGGTGGCCAGGAGGTTGCCGAGCCCGCCCGGCGAATCGGAAACCCGCAGATCCGAGGCACGTTCAGCGAACGCGGCCACGCCACCGAACGGACTGCGCCGGGCCCGTACGCCCCGGAACACGACAACCCCGCTCTGCACGACCCCGACCCGTATCCTTCTGCTCCGTATCCTTCTGCTGTCAATGCGGGCCTGAGACCGCCCGCCCGGGCCCTCGGCAACCTGGTGGCGAGGGTCGCCGGGTCGCGGCAACTCCTCAGTAGGCTGCTCAACAGACTGGTTGATGCACGTCCGGTCGAGGCACTCGGGCATGGCCTGCGTAAACGACTGCACGGTCGTCGAAGGCCTATCCTGGTGGCGGGTCTGGGCGGTGTCAGCGTACTGGTCCTGGCACTGACGTTGTTTCCGCTCTCCGGTCATTCCGGGCGCCCCGGTCCGGCCGCCGACGCGGTAGCGGCCGGACCGCCCGCAACGTCCGCTACCCCGGATAATAGCGACCATTCTTCAGACCACAGCCAGGCCGGTGGTGCCCCCTCCGACCGTCAAACGCCGGATGCGGCTGCGATTGCGATTGCGGGGGACGATCCGATTGCGGCCGTGGTGGCGCTGCTCGCCGGCCGGGCCGCCTGCCTCGCTGCGGCGTCCCTCGTCTGCCTGGTGGGCGTCGACCAGACCGGGTCGGCCGTGCTTGCTCTGGACAGCTACGACGCGCGTCAGCGGCAACAGGGCGGGTCAGGGCCGCAACTGCCGGACTACGTGGGCCACCTGCCGACCCTCGCGGAACGAACCGGCAACCTGGCCGTTGTCGCACTCGCCCCGGGCGCCGGGAACGAAAAAAGCCAGCCAGCCTCGGTCCTTGTGGTCAAGGGCGAGGGCGGCTGGCGTCTTCGTGAGATTTTCGACTACTGAATTGCTCAGCGTCGGCAGATCCTGAAGCTTAGATGCCGAGGTTGCCCTCGAACGCTCCAGCTTCCAGACGTGCCTTCATCGTGGTGAGGAAGCGGGCAGCATCCGCTCCGTCGATGATGCGGTGATCATAGGACAGGGCGAGGTACACACTCGAACGAATCGCGATCGCGTCGAGGCCGTCGGTCGTGACGACGAGCGGCTTCTTGTACACGATGCCGGTGCCCAGGATGGCGCTCTGCGGCAGGAACACCACGGGAGTGTCGAACAGGGCCCCGCGCGAACCGGTGTTGGTCAGCGTGAACGTTCCGCCGCTGAGCTCGTCGGGCTTGAGCTTGTTGTCCCGGGTGCGGGCAGCGAGGTCCGCGATCTGGGCGGCAAAGCCGGCCAGATCGAGTTCGCCGGCGTTGCGCACGACCGGAGTCAGCAAGCCACGTTCTGTATCGACCGCGATGCTGATGTTTTCCTGGGCCGGGTAGACAATCGTGTCGCCCTCGATCGTGGCGTTCACGATCGGGATGGCACGAAGCGCCTCGGCTGCGGCCAGGGCGAAGAACGGCAGGAACGAGAGCTTGTTGCCGGTCTTCTCGGCGAACGCACCCTTGACCCGGTCGCGCAGCATGGCCACCCGGGTGACATCCACCTCGACAACGGTCGTGAGCTGAGCGGATGACTGCATCGAGATGACAGCACGCTCGGCGACGACCTTGCGCAGGCGCGACATCGGCTGGGTAGTTCCGCGCAGCGGTGAGACCTCCACGACCGGGGCGGCCGCGGCCGGCCGCGCTGACGAAGCCTGCACGATGTCTTCCTTGCGGATTCGTCCGCCCACCCCGGTGCCGCTGATGGTCGACAGGTCGACACCGGCCTCGTTGGCGAGCTTGCGCACGATCGGGGTGACGTACCCGCTGGTCCCGGCGTGCGAACCGCGAGCGACCGCGGCGTCCACAACCGCAGCGGGTGCTGCGGCAACGGGGGCGGGTGCTGCAACCGGAGCCGGAGCGGCAACCGGAGCGGGAGCGGCGACCGGTGCGGCTGCGGCAACCGGTGCGGGTGCGGCAACCGGTGCGGGCGCTGCGACCGGCTCGGGGGCGGCAACAGGAGCTGCAACCGGCTCTGCCACGGGGGCTGCGGTTGCCTCGACCGGTGCTTCGGCTGCCGGAGCGGCAGCGCCGGACCCGTCGCCGATCGTCACGAGGGGTGTTCCGACCTCGACGGTCTCGTCTTCCTGCACCAGGATGGCCTCAATAATGCCGGCGACCGGGGACGGAATTTCCGTGTCCACCTTGTCGGTCGATACCTCGAGCAGCGGCTCGTCGACCTCCACGCGGTCGCCCACGTTCTTGAGCCAGCGGGTGACCGTGCCCTCTGTAACACTCTCTCCGAGTGCCGGGAGGCTGACGGATTCGCTCATGCGCATGTCTCCTTCAAAACCGTTTGATTGTCTAAAAATGGGATAAGAATGGGATTCCGACTACATCGCGTGAAGCGGTTTGCCGGCGAGAGCCAGGAAGGCCTCACCCATCGCTTCATTCTGCGTCGGGTGGGCGTGCAGGAACGGAGCAATGTCCTCCGGGTACGCTTCCCAGTTCACAACGAGCTGGCCTTCGCCGATGAGTTCGCCGACGCGGGCACCGATCATGTGGATGCCCACGATGGGGCCGTCCTTGACTCGAACGAGCTTGACCGACCCGGCGGTACCGAGAATCGAGCTCTTGCCGTTTCCGCCGAGGTTGTACTCGTAGGTCGAAATCTGGTCGGCACCGAACTTGTCGGCAGCTTTAGCTTCGCTGTAGCCGACGGATGCAACCTCGGGGTCGCAGTAGGTGACCTTGGGAATGTTGATGTCTTCGACGATGATCGGATTCAGTCCGGCGATTTCTTCGGCGACGAAGATGCCCTGCTGGAAACCGCGATGGGCTAGCTGCAGGCCGGGAACGATGTCGCCGACGGCGTAGACGCCGGGAATGTTCGTGGCGAGACGCTCATCGGTGATAACGAACCCACGATCCATGGTGACGCCGACCTCGTCGAAGCCGAGTCCGGCCGTAACCGGGCCGCGGCCGACAGCGACGAGCAGAAGGTCGGCCTCAACCGTTGCCCCGTTTTCCAGGGTGACGACGACGCCGGAGTCGCTCTGCGTGACACTCTGAAAGCGGATGCCGAGGGAGTACTCGATGCCGCGCTTGCGGAAGGCACGTTCCAGCTGCTTGGAGATGGACTCTTCCTCGTTCGGAACGAGGTGCGGGAGCGCTTCGATGATCGTGACGTCGGCGCCGAAGGACTTCCAGACGCTCGCGAACTCGGCACCGATGACGCCGCCGCCGAGCACGGCGACCTTTTTGGGTACGTAGTCCAGGGCGAGCGCGGTCTCGCTCGTGATTACGCGGCCGCCGATCTCGAGGCCGGGCAGCGAACGGGCGTAGGAGCCGGTCGCGAGAATGACGTTCTTGCCGACGATCGTGTCCTCACCGACCTGAACGGTCGTGGGGGAGACCAGGTGGCCTTCACCCTCGATCACGGTGATGCCGCGAGCCTTGACCAAGCCTTGGAGGCCCTTGTACTTGCTCGCGACGATGCCCTCGCGGAACGCGGTGACCGCTGCCATGTCAATGCCCTCAAACGCGGTCTTGACACCGTATTTGGCCGCTTCGCGGCTGACATCGGCGACCTCAGCCGAGTGCAGGAGAGCCTTGGTCGGAATGCAGCCGACGTGCAAGCAGGTGCCGCCGAGTTTGCCCTTCTCGATCAGACCAACGGTGAATCCCAGCTGCACGGCGCGCAGCGCTGCTGCGTATCCACCGCTTCCGCCACCGAGAACGACAATGTCAAAATTCTGTTCCGACACTCAGCTACTCCCTCGCGCTTAACGCTTTGTCACGACGGCCGATGAAATTGTGCTGATCGGCCACGTGGTTTGACAAGCTTTTTCTTGCCTCTACGACTGTACTACGGGCGTGAAAAGTCCTCGGCCAGTCGGAGGAGTGTCCGAACGGATACCCCAGTCGGTCCGGCCGCGGTGAATCCCCACCCCGCTCCCGAGTTCTGCGCAGGCCCGGCGATGTCGAGGTGAGCCCAGGGGATCGTCGTTCCGCTCACATCCGTTCCGATGAATTCCCGCAGAAACACGCCGGCCAGCAGCATGCCGCCGGCGGTGCTGCCGATCTTGGCGTTGGCGATGTCAGCCACATCGGAGTTGAGGCTGGCGCGCAGCTCATCGGGGAACGGCATCGGCCAGGCTGCCTCACCGACGGCAGCGCTGGCAGCGAGAACCCGCTGCACCAGGGCATCATCGCCCATTGTTCCGAAATACCGGGTGCCGAGAGCGACGACGGCGGCTCCGGTGAGGGTGGCGACGTCGATGATCGCGTCTGGCTGTTCTTCGGCAGCGGCGACCAGACCGTCGGCGAGTACGAGGCGACCCTCGGCATCGGTGTTGAGCACCTCGACGGTGCGTCCGCCGCGCATGCGCAGCACATCGTTGGGGCGGATGGCCGAACCGGAGGGCATGTTCTCGGCGATGCACATCCACGCGGTGATGCGCACGGGAAGCTCGAGTCTCGCGGCGGCCAGCACAACGGCGAGCACGGTGGCCGCACCGGTCATGTCGTATTTCATGCCGACCATGGATGCCGGCGGCTTGAGCGAGAGTCCGCCGGTGTCAAAGGTGATGCCCTTGCCCACGAGGGCGAGGTGCTTGTCTGCTCCGGCCGGCGTGTAACTGAGCTTGACCAGGCGCGGCGGGCGAGTGGACCCAGCACCGACGCCGGCGATACCGCCGAAGCCGTCGGCCGCGAGCTGCTGCTCGTCCCAGACCGTCACATCAATCGGCAGACCGGTGGCGGCCTCAACCGCTGCGTCGGCGAGCGAGGCGGGGTAGAGGTCGAGGGGGGGCATGTTCACGAGGTCCTTCACCAGGCGGATCGCCTCGGCGCTCGCGCTGGCCCGCGCAATGGCGTTGGGTGCCGCAACCCCGGTGTGCACGACCACACTCGACGCCGGAAGCTTGGCCGCGGCGAGCGAGCTGTGTCGATACGCGGTGTAGGAGTAGCCGCCAAGAGCTGCGCCCTCGAGCACGGCCTCGACTTGATCGGCATCGGTCAACGAAATGGCGAAGGCGACGGCACCGACGCCGGTCAGCTGACGAACCGCGGAACCGGCAGCGTGCCTTAAGGCATCGGTATCGACGGTACGTCCGAGTCCAACGATCGCGATCGCGCGCGGCGAACCGTCATCAGTGACCAGCCGCACGACCTCATCGCGGGCGCCGGTCACACCGAGCAACGGAAGCTGGGCTGTGATCGCGGCCATCAGCGTGTCGCTTCCGGTCGTGATGAGGCGCACACCGTCATCCGTTTGTTGGGCAGCGACGATGAGAATCGCGGCGGGAGAGTCGCCGGCGGACTTGGTGGACAGGGACAGGGCGGGAACGGTCATACTTCGATGGTAGCCACCGGGTGCAGGATCGCCGGTGGCCGGCAGCCCCAGCGCGCGAGGTGTTCGCTCTCGGCACTCCGTCAGAAGCCCCCCAAAAACGGCAGTGCGGATTAGAGTTAAGGAATGTTAGACCCTGCTGAGCTGTACGAACTGACCTCTGACGCCGATGGCGTTCCAGAGGGATTACACCTGGTCTCGGGGCTGACCGGCTTCGCGGATGCCGGTGGTGCGGTCGCGCAATTCACTGAGTATCTCCTCACCACCCTCGAGCACACCGTTGTCGCGTCGTTCGACACCGACGCTCTGCTGGATTACCGAGCGCGACGCCCGATCATCTACTTCGATCAAGACCACCTGACCAATTATCAGCCGCCGTCACTGCGCTTGTATCTGGCTCGTGACGAAATCGGGCAGCCATTCCTGTTCCTGGCCGGGTTCGAGCCCGACTTTCGCTGGGAACAATTCACGGCCGCCGTGATGCAGCTGGTGGACCGGTTCACCGTTACCTCGACCACCTGGGTACACGCCATCCCGATGCCGGTTCCGCACACCCGTCCGATCGGCGTCACGGTGAGCGGCAATCGCTCCGACCTGATCGAGAATCGGTCGGTGTGGCGGCCGCACACGCAGGTCGCGGCCAACGTGCTGCACCTGCTTGAATTTCGGCTGCAGGAGCGCGGTGCCGGGGCGGTCGGCTACGTTCTGCTGGTGCCGCACTACCTGGGCGACGCCGAGTTTCCTGCCGCAGCACTGAGCGCGTTGGAGAGCACGAGCGCGTCGACCGGGTTGATCTTCCCCACCGATCGTCTGCGCGAAGCCAACCGTGAATTCGTCGCCCGCATCGACGACCAGGTTCGGAATAACCCCGAACTGGCCAAGCTCGTTGGCACCCTGGAGCAACGCTATGACGCCTACATGGAGGGCAGCACATTACGGTCGCCGCTGACCGATGAAGACGGCGAACTGCCCTCGGCCGACGAAATCGCCGCCGAACTGGAGAATTTCCTGGCGCTGCGTCGCAGCCGCGACGACGGCCCGTCGGCTTAACGACAAGTACCGGCGGGGCGTTCCGAAACCGGGGCAGGCGCAAGCGCGGTAAGTTGGGACAAGTGAACTCCCGTCGATCCACCCTGATCTTTGTCATCGGATCGTTCGCGTATCTGTCCGCCGTGTTGCAGCGCACCTCGATGGGCATTGCGGGGGTGGCAGCGACTGAGCGTTTCGGCGGCTCAGCTGCCGTGCTCTCGAGCCTGGCCGTTGTGCAACTCCTGGTCTATGCCGCGGCACAGATCCCGGTCGGCGTTCTGATTGATCGTTTTGGGCCGCGGGTGCTCATGATCACCGGCACGGCACTCATGGTGATCGGGCAGATCACCCTCGCGCTCGCACCGGACATCACCCTTGCCGTCGTGGGGCGTATTCTCGTGGGCGCGGGCGATGCGACCATCTTCATCTCCATGATTCGCCTGATCAGCTCGTGGTTCAGCGGACGCATCGTTCCGCTGCTGTCCCAATGGATGGGCAATATCGGCCAGCTCGGCCAGGTTCTATCCGCAGTCCCCCTGGCCTGGCTGCTGCACACGAGCGGATGGGTGCCGGCTTTTCTCTCGGCCGCCTCCGTCGCCGTCATCGCCCTGATCGTGGTCGTCATCTTTGTGCGGGACCGCCCCAGCGACCTGTCCGAGCAGGTCAGGACGAACAGCCTGGCCATCGCGCTGACCCAGCTGCGGCACAGTTTCAAACGTCCAGGCACCCAGCTCGGGTTCTGGTCGCACTATGTGACGCAGTCCGCCGGCACCGTGTTCAGCCTGCTTTGGGGCTATCCGTTCATGGTTTTCGGCCTCGGCTACGAACCGGCCTTCGCTGCCGCCATGCTGACAGTGCTGGTCGGGGCCGGGCTCGTGTTCGGGCCGATTCTCGGCCTGCTGACGGCACGTCATCCCCTGCGCCGCAGCAATATCGTGCTGGGAATAGTCGCGGGCATAGCCGCCGCCTGGGCGCTCGTTCTACTCTGGCCGGGTGTTCCGCCACTCTGGACTATTGTGCTTTTGCTCGTGGTACTCGGCATCGGCGGGCCAGGTTCGCTCATCGGCTTTGATTTTGCCCGCACCTTCAACCCGCAACGCAGTCTCGGTTCGGCAAACGGTGTGGTCAACGTCGGCGGGTTTACCGCGAGTTTCGTCACGATGTATCTGGTGGGGCTCCTGCTCGACCTGCAAAACGGATGGAAGGTCGCCGGGGGAGCGACCAGCGACCTGTACGCCCTCGATGCCTTCCGGGTGGCGTTCTCGGTGCAATACCTCGTGGTCGGCATCGGAGTCGTATTTCTGCTGCACGCCCGCCGCCGCACCCGTCGCCAGCTCTCCCGCGATGAGGGAATAGAGGTGGCGCCCATCTGGGTTGCACTATCACGCGCCTGGAAACGACGTAACGGATGATCGTACTGCGTGGCGTGGCTTGTCGTCCAGACAAACCGTGCAATAATTATTCTAGGACCCGTTCTGGTCCGGGGCATCTCTACACCGTGTGGTACTTACAGTGTTGGTTTGGGCATCCCTGGGCTTGACATGGGTCCAAGTTCTGCCCAAAAACGCATCTGGCGCCGTCACTCGTCGCACAGAAGCAGGTAAGACTCCGCATGAGAGGTGCTCCAATGGCAACCACCGTAAACACCGAGGCGACCGACGAGGCGCCCACGACGACGGTCAAGAAGACCGTCACCAAGACTCCAGCAGCCAAGGCCGCCGCGACGAAGAAGTCCGCGGCCACCGCAGCTGGCGTCGACAAGCCTGCTCCCAAGAAGCGCGTCACCAAGGCCAAGGTCGTCAAGAAAGACGATGAAGCCGACGTCGACACCGCGCCGGACGGCGAGGAAGACGACTCAGACGACGAAGGCACCAAGCGCCCGGCCTCGACCGAGCCACTACCGAGCGGCGCCCTCGTGCTGTCGCTGGTTGACGACGACGATGAGGTTCCGGTCTACTCGAGCGCCATCACCGGCGCGACGGCCGACCCGGTCAAGGACTACCTCAAGCAAATCGGTAAGGTCGCCCTGCTGAACGCTGCCGAAGAGGTCGAACTGGCCATGCGCATCGAGGCCGGCCTGTTCGCTGAGGACAAGCTGTCGGTCATGACCGATGTCGAGAAGAAAAACGCGCTCGGCCGCGAGTTGCAGTGGGTCGCCAAGGACGGCGCCCGCGCCAAAAGCCACCTGCTCGGTGCCAACCTCCGCCTCGTCGTCTCGCTGGCTAAGCGCTACACCGGTCGAGGCATGCAGTTTCTCGACCTGATCCAGGAGGGCAACCTCGGGCTCATCCGCGCCGTCGAGAAGTTCGACTACACCAAGGGCTTCAAGTTCAGCACCTACGCCACCTGGTGGATTCGTCAGGCGATCACCCGCGCCATGGCCGACCAGGCCCGCACCATCCGTATTCCGGTGCACATGGTCGAGGTCATCAACAAGCTCGCCCGGGTGCAGCGGCAGATGCTGCAAGACCTCGGCCGTGAACCCACGCCCGAAGAACTCAGCCGCGAACTCGACATGACGCCGGAAAAGGTCGTCGAGGTACAGAAATACGGGCGCGAGCCAATCTCCCTGCACACCCCGCTCGGTGAAGATGGCGACAGCGAGTTCGGCGACCTCATCGAAGACACCGAGGCCGTTGTACCAGCGGATGCCGTCGGTTTCACGATGCTGCAGAAGCAGCTCGAGAGCCTGCTCGATTCGCTCTCCGAGCGCGAAGCCGGCGTCATTCGAATGCGCTTCGGCCTCGGCGACGGCATGCCCAAGACACTGGACCAGATCGGTGACACCTTCGGTGTCACGCGTGAACGCATCCGTCAGATCGAGTCCAAGACGATGGCCAAGCTGCGCCACCCGTCCCGGTCGCAGTCCCTACGCGACTACCTCGAGTAAAGAGTGGCGTTGACACGGCGGTCCCGGATCATGACTCTGCTCTCGTGACGTCGGTGAAGTACGCTCCGGCGATTCTGATTGGTCGAGCGGTGCGGGTTCTAGCCCGCTGGCGCAAACCGGGTGGTGGCTCGGCCATCCCCGGCGTCGTCGTCAACCGCATCGCGCCTCGTTTTTTGGCCGACACCCTCAACGGCTTTCCGCTCGGTCTGGTCATCGTGACCGGTTCGAGCGGCAAGTCGACGACGACCAAGATGCTCGTGGCCATTCTGCGGGCGCACGGCCTGACCGTGTTCACCAACCAGTCGACGGCCAATATCAGCCAGGGTTTGACCAGCGCACTGCTTGAACGAGTCACTCTGACCGGGCGCATCGCCGGTGACGTTGCCGTTCTCGAAATGGATGAAGGGCACGGTGCCTTGATCGCCGGGTCGCTGAGCCCGCGCGTTGTCGCCCTCACCAACGTCATGGTCGACCAGATCGACCGGTTCCACGACTCAGAGATGGTCGCGGCCCTGCTCGGCAAGATCGCTGCCCGCGCCACTGAAACGGTGGTTCTCAATGCCGACGACCGCTACCTCACCGACGTCGGCTCCAGGCTCGAACCGAGCATACGGGTGTCCCGCTATGGCGTCACCGCCGACGTTCTCACGCGGCACCCTCGGGGCCTGGGCTACGCCGACACCGCCGAATCGCGTCTGCCCGCTGGAAGGGGACTCCAACTGACCGGAATGGCGGGGCGAACTGCCGAAGTGGATTTCCCTTCCAACGGCGGCAGCCACAGCATTGCACTGCCGGCCCGCGGCATCCACTACGCCGTTGATGCTCTGACCGCGCTCGGCGCCGCCGAGGCCACGCTGGGGGAGACTTTCAACCCGGCCACCGCCTGTGCCGCACTCTCGGCGATGCCGGCCGTCTTCGGTCGCGGCGAAGTCGTCACCGTCGGCGGTAAAATGATCGAATTCGTGCTCGTGCAAAACCCGTCGAGCTTTCAGCTCAACGTTGACAGCCTCGAGGCCGGCACGGAGCAGATCATCGTGATCATCGGCTCCGATGTGCGGGATCCCTCCTATTTCTGGCCGGTCGATACCTCGGGGCTCGGCCACGTGCTGATCGCCTCCGGTCTGAAGGCGCACGACATCGCCCTGCAGCTGGCCTACGACGGCGTGGCGGTCGATCGCATCGAATCCGACGTCCCGACCGCGCTGGATGCCTTCCTGGCACTGCCGGATCCCGTGTCCGGGGTGAAAACGATCATCTTCTCGGCTGACGGCATGCGGCGCACCCGTGCCCACCTCGGCCTCGTCTCCAACGTTGAGGAATCGTAAATGACCGCCACGTCGATTGAGCGCCCCTTCACGGTGGTCTCGCTGCTGCCTCGTCTCCTCGACACCAACGGTGATGCCGGCAACGCTCGCGTGTTCGCCCAACGCGCCCGGTGGAGCAGCCGCGAAGCGCGAGTCGTCGACGTGCATACCCGGGCCGATCTGCCCGAACACGTCGACGCCGTGTCGATCGGATCGGGAACGGATGCTGCGCTGCTGCCCGCGAGGGATGCCCTGCGCACCGTGCTGGAAGACCTGAGAGTCTGGTCGAATTCCGGCGTGCCCATTCTGGCCGTCGGCACCGGATGGGAGCTGATCAGCTGGGGGATAGACCTCGCTGGCGGAAGCGTAATCGAGGGACTCGGACTGGTCGCGGGCCACGCCGTTCCCCGCACGAAACGCGCCACCGACGACATCATCGTGTCGTCAAAGTTTGGGCGGCTGATCGGGTTCGAGAACCACGCCCGCGACTATGTCGGCGCTGGGGCGAGCCCGCTGGGCCGGGTGCTCCATGGCACAGGCAATGCGGATGCTCCGGCGAGCGGACCGCAGATCGAGGGCCTGACCATGGGCGAGGTCTTCTGCACCCACCTGCACGGACCCGTTCTGGCCAGAAACCCCGGGCTGGCCGATCACCTGCTCGAGGCGGCATTCCGTCGCCGCGGTCTCGTCTATACCCGCGGCGCTGTGGCCGAGTCCGTCGATGAGACGGCGCGCACCGCGCGCAACCAGGTTGCGCAGCGGCTCGGGCAGCCGACCGAATAGCAGCCGGCCGGGCGTTAACGAGGAAACCGCACCCGAGACTGGCCTGAGCCAGCCGCGCGTGCGGCATCCGTTCTTTCGTCAGCTCGAGCCGAACGAGATTATTGACCAGCTAGGAACGCTGGTCTTCGAGTAGACGACTTGACTCGTCGTGCCAGCTCTCGGCAATGCTAGCGAGCTTCTCCTGGTGCTTGCGGCCGTGGTGAGCACAGAACAGCAACTCGCTGTTCTTCACGACGACGCGAATGTAGGCCTGGGCACCACAGGCATCGCAGCGGTCGGCTGCTGTGAGCTGGTGGGGGGCGCCCTGCTTGTCCTCAGCACCGTTGTCTACAGCACCATTTTCGGTGGCGATCTGGGACATATTCTCCTCCTCCAGACTTTATTGCTTGAACCCTTTGACTAATGTAAACACGGCCTGGCTGGGTTTACGTGGTGATTGGGTGGTATTTCGCTCACCGCGTAGCCGTGTTGCTCAGTTGTTACCCGAGCGAGACGCGAGGGGCGGCAGGCGATGCGCGAAGGCACCCCGGTTGGCCCCGGTATTCTTGGTTGTTGTGAGTTCTGACTATTCTGCGCGCCACCTATCCGTCCTCGAAGGACTGGAGGCAGTACGCAAACGCCCCGGCATGTACATCGGCTCGACCGACTCTCGCGGTCTGATGCACTGCCTGTGGGAGATCATCGACAACTCGGTTGACGAGGCCCTCGGTGGCCACGGCGCGAGCATCAATATCGAGCTGCACCCCGATCAGAGCGTCGAGGTGCGCGACACGGCCCGCGGTATCCCGGTCGATATCGAACCCAAGACCGGCCTGACCGGCGTCGAGGTCGTCTTCACCAAACTGCATGCCGGCGGCAAGTTCGGCAGCGGATCCTATGCCGCGTCCGGCGGATTGCACGGGGTCGGAGCATCCGTCGTCAACGCCCTGTCCGAACGTCTCGATGTCGAGGTCGACCGGGACGGCAAGACCTGGGCCATGTCCTTCCACCGCGGAGAGCCCGGCCTGTTCGCCGACACAGGGGAGAAAAGTCCGGACGCCCCGTTCACTCCGTTTGAGAACCAGAGCGAGCTGCGGGTGATTGGCAAGGTCAAGCGCGGCGTCACGGGAACCCGCATCCGCTATTGGGCCGACCGGCAGATTTTCACCAAAGGTGCAGCCTTTCAGACCGACGAGGTACTGAACCGGGCCCGGCAGACGGCGTTCCTGGTTCCGGGCCTGGCAATCGAGGTCGCAGACCGGCGCACCGACGAGCAGGTGGTCAGCCTGTTCCAGTTCGATGGCGGGATCAGCGAATTCGTCGAGCATCTTGCGACGGATGCCCCGATCACCGACACCTGGCGGCTGACCGGCAGCGGCACCTTCAGCGAAACCGTACCGGTGCTCACCGACAAGGGCGCCATGGTACCCACCGAACTCGTGCGCGACTGCGAGGTGGATATCGCCCTGCGCTGGGGGACCGGTTACGACACGATCGTGCAGAGTTTCGTGAACATCATCGCCACGCCGAAGGGAGGCACGCACCAGGCCGGCTTCGACGCCGGGCTGCTTAAATTTCTGCGCGGTCAGCTGGAGCTGAATGCCCGCCGGCTCAAGGTCGGCAGCGACAAGCTCGAGAAGGACGACGTGATGGCCGGCCTCACCGTCGTGCTCACCGTGCGCCTGCCCGAACCGCAGTTCGAGGGCCAGACGAAAGAGGTGCTCGGCACGCCGGCGGTGCGGGCGATCGTTGCCAACGTTGTCGCCAAGGCCATGGCGGAGCGGTACGCGTCGCCGAAACGTGACGATAAAACCCAGTCAGCGCTGTTGCTCGACAAGATCGTCGCCGAAATGAAGTCGCGCATCTCCGCCAGGGCGCACAAGGAAACCCAGCGGCGTAAGAACGCCCTGGAGAGTTCCTCCCTGCCGGCCAAGCTGGTCGATTGCCGCAGCAACGACGTGTCCACGAGTGAGCTGTTCATCGTCGAGGGCGACTCGGCGCTCGGCACCGCCAAGCTCGCGCGCGACAGTGAGCATCAGGCGCTGCTGCCGATCCGCGGCAAGATTCTGAACGTGCAGAAGGCATCCGTTTCGGACATGCTCTCCAACACCGAGTGTGCCTCGATCATCCAGGTGATCGGTGCCGGCTCCGGGCGCAGCTTCGACCTGTCGGCGGCGCGCTACGGCAAAGTCATCATCATGAGCGACGCCGATGTCGACGGCGCCCATATTCGCACCCTGCTGCTCACCCTGTTTTTTCGCTACATGCGCCCGATGATCACCGAGGGCCGCGTGTTCGCTGCGGTGCCGCCACTGCACCGGGTGATCGTGATGAACCCGGGCTCGAAGCCCAACGAGACCATCTATACCTATTCCGAAACCGAGTTGCACGCGGTGTTGACGGCGCTCGAGAAGAAGAATCGCCGCTACCAAGACCCGATCCAGCGCTACAAGGGCCTCGGCGAAATGGATGCCGACCAGCTCGCGACAACGACCATGGAACGCGCCCACCGCACCCTGCGCCGGGTGCGCGTCGACGATGCCGAGGCGGCCGGCAAGGTGTTCGAACTGCTCATGGGTAACGATGTGGCCCCGCGCAAGGAGTTCATCATCGACAGCTCCGATAAGCTCTCCCGCGATCGCATCGACGTCTAACCCTCCCGCGAGAGCGCAAAAAGTGCCCGATTGGATAGTTCAATCGGGCACTTTTTGCGCTCTCGCGGGGAGGGGAGCCTATATTTCGGAGCCAATGGCTCCGATGATGGCGTCAAGCATGACCCCGGATGCGTCTCGGCGGGATCCGGACTCGGGGAGGGCACGGGGAGTACCGTCCGGACCGACGGCCCGCGCCGGCGCTGGCCCGACCCAGGCGACGGCGAGCGTATCTTCGCCCTTCAGGAAACGCTGGGCACGCACACCTCCGGTGGCTCGCCCCTTGGCCGGGTACTCAGAGAAGTCGCTCAGCTTGGCGCTGCCGGGGTCGGTCCCCGGCAGGGTCTGACTGCTCGCCGCGACCGTCGCGACGATCGCCGTGGCGACGTCCTCGGTCGAAAGGCTCGTGAAGAAGACGACCGTCTCACCCGGCGTCAGCTTGATGCCGGCCATGCCGCCGGCTGCCCGGCCCTGTGGACGCACACCGGAGGCGGTGAAGCGCAAGAGTTGGGCGTCGGAGGTGATGAAGACGAGGTCGTCGTCCTCGCCGCCCTGGACCGCGCCGACCACTTCGTCCTTCGGTTTAAGCGCGACGATCTCGAAGTCGGGCTTGTTCGCCCAGTCCCCGGGAGTGACGCGCTTCACGACACCCTGACGGGTGGCGAGTGCAATCGCCCGATCGGAGTCGAGGGAGACGATGCCGAGTACGTGTTCCTTCTTATCGGACAGCACCAGGTACTCGCTGATTCGCACCCCGGCGGCGAGTTGAATCGACGTCGGCGGCATCACGGGCAGATCAACGGGGGAGAAGCGGATGAGGCGACCCCGGTTGGTCACCGCGCCCACCTCGGTGCGGCTCGTCGTGTCCAGCGTGGAGAGCACGGCGTCGTGCTTGCTACGTCGCTGGGGCGGCTGGATTCGCTGCGGAAGTGAATCGTCCACCGCGACCAGGTCGACCCGGGCGATGCGACCGGTCGCGCTCAGGAAAATGCGGGTAGCGATGTCCTGCACCTCGAGCACGGCCGCCTGGCGTTTGGCGGCGGCGACCGAGAGGCCGGCGATGCTCGGCTTGGCCTCGGTCAATACCGTGCGACGCGGGGTGCCGAATTTTTCGGCGACGGCACCGAGCTCTTCGGAGACCAGGGTGCGGATGGCGGCCTTGGAGGACAGCAGCTTTTCCAGCTTGGCGATCTCGGCGAGCAACTGGTCGCGTTCGGCTTCGAGTTCGATGCGGGAGAATTTGGTGAGGCGGCGCAGCCGAAGTTCCAGAATGTACTCGGCCTGGATCTGGCTCAGGTCGAACACATCGATGAGTTTGGCGCGCGCCTGCTCGGTGTCGTCGCTCGCGCGAATCACCTGGATGACCTCGTCAATGTCGAGAATGGCCACGAGCAGGCCGAGCACGAGGTGCAGTCGTTCCTTGCGGCGGGCCAGCCGGTAGGCGGAGCGGCGGGTGACGACCTCGATGCGGTGATTGACGTAGACGTGCAGCAATTCGAGCAGGCCGAGGGTCTGCGGGGCTCCGTTGACGAGGGCGACTGCGTTGATATTGAACGAGTCTTCGAGCGGGGTGTAGCGGTAGAGCTGCTCGAGCACGGCATCGGGGCTGAACCCGGTCTTGATGCCGATGACGAGACGAAGCCCCTTGGTGCGATCGGTCAGGTCGGTGACGTCGGAGATGCCGCTGAGCTTCTTCGAGTTGACGCCGTCCTTGATCTTCTCGATCACC
The DNA here is from genome assembly GCF_004403155.1 of Cryobacterium sp. Hh7. Lineage (NCBI taxonomy): Bacteria > Bacillati > Actinomycetota > Actinomycetes > Micrococcales > Microbacteriaceae > Cryobacterium > Cryobacterium sp. Hh7. Next base: position 50,952 of record NZ_SOHG01000016.1, read on the forward strand.
TTTTCCGGGCCGACCAGATAGGGGAGTTCGGTCACGACGAGCCCGGTCTTGCGGGCGCTGATCGACTCGACTGAGACGCGCGCCCGGGTCTTGAAGCTGCCACGGCCGGTGCTGTAGGCATCCTTGATGCCAGCCAGACCGACTATCGTGCCGCCGGTGGGCAGGTCGGGCCCCGGCACGAACTCCATGACGTCGTCCAGGGTCGCGTTCGGGTGCGCGAGCAAATGCCGGGCCGCTCCGACGACCTCGATCAGATTGTGCGGTGCCATATTGGTCGCCATGCCGACGGCGATGCCGCTCGTGCCGTTGACCAGCAGGTTGGGGTAAGCAGCCGGCAACACATCGGGCTGGGTCAGCTGGTTGTCGTAGTTGGGCACGAAGTCGACGACGTCTTCGTCGAGGTTCTCGGTCATGGCGAGGGCCGGGGCCGCCAGACGGGCTTCGGTGTAGCGGGGAGCAGCCGGCCCGTCGTCGAGAGAACCGAAGTTGCCGTGTCCGTCGATCAGCGGCACCCGAAGCGAGAATGACTGGGCCATGCGCACGAGGGCGTCATAGATGGCGGTGTCGCCGTGCGGGTGCAGCTTGCCCATCACCTCACCGACAACACGGGCGCTCTTCACGTGCCCCTTGTCGGGGCGCAATCCCATTTCGTTCATCTGGTACAGGATGCGTCGCTGCACCGGCTTGAGACCGTCCCTGGCGTCGGGCAGGGCGCGCGAGTAGATCACCGAATAGGCGTATTCGAGGAAAGACCCCTGCATCTCGACCGAGACATCGACGTCCTCGATGCGTTCGGTGCTGGCTGTGCTGGTGTCGGGTGTGGTGCTGTCTGAGCGGCTCATTCGCGAATTCTGCTTCAAGCGTGCGGCGGCGACCGAGCGATTCGGTCGTGCTGCACTACGTCTGGGGCGCTGTCGGGAGCGCTGGAGGGCGCGGGTTCGTCCCTGTGAAAGAATAGAACCCGATGCCCACCATGCTACCGGCCCGCCAATTCAGTGCCCTGCGCCTGGCCGATGTTCTCTCCAGTTCCCTCGATGCCGTCTGTGCCAGACCGAATTCGCTCGGGTTGCCCGCGGTGCGCAAAGCGGTCGTGATTCTGGCGGACGGCCTCGGCGTCAGCTCGATCCGGGCTCGGGCCGGGCACGCCCGTTTTCTGGCTTCCCGCCTCAATAAATCCAACATCATCGATGGGGTCTTCCCGGCAACGACCGTGGCGGGGATAGCGACCCTGACCACCGGGGTGGAACCGGGACAGCACGGTCTGGTCGGCTACCAGGTGCTCGATGCGGCTCGCGACCGGGTCGTCAACCAGTTGACCGGCTGGGACGCGGGTATGCAGCCCGCGACCTGGCAGCGGGCCCGGACCGTTTTCGACCGGGCCGCCGACGACAACGTGCCCAGCTTCGCCGTCGGCCCGAAAAAGTTTTTGGACTCGGGCTTCACCCAGGCGGTATTGCGCGGGGCTCAGTACGTGCCCGCCGAGAAGGTGGCCGATCGTTTTACCGCTGCGCGCAGCATCCTGAATGAGAACCCCACCGCCCTGATCTACCTGTACGTCGCTGAACTTGACGTTGTCGCCCACGCGCACGGCTGGGAATCGGACCGCTGGCTGGCCGTGCTCGAGAACCTCGACTCGGAGGTGACCCGGTTCGCGGCGACTCTGCGCTCCGATGAGGGGCTGCTTCTCACCGCAGACCACGGCGTGATCGACGTGCCGAGCACCAAACATGTTCTGTTTGACACCGAGCCGTCACTCGTCGCCGGGGTCCGGCATGTGGCGGGGGACCCGCGCTGCGTGCAGCTCTACCTCGAACCGGAGCAATCCGCGGTCGACGCTGACTCACTCGCGGATGCCTGGCGGCAGTCGCAGGGGGATCGCGCCTGGGTCTATACTCGCGCTGAGGCGGTGGCGGCCGGCCTCTACGGGCGCGTCGCCGACGAGGTGCTGCCGCGCATTGGCGATGTGCTCATTGCCGCCCGCAAGGGCATCGCCTACTACGATTCCCGGCCGGCGAACCAGAAGGCGCGCAACATGATCGGGCAGCACGGTTCCCTCACCGATGAGGAAGTGCGCGTGCCGCTGATTCGTGCTGGTGCCTTCGAACGATAGCGAAGACACTCCGGCGCCCCGCGTGGGGCGCCGGAGCGGTTAGACCGGGTACTGACGGCGCTTGACCTGCGGCTTGGGCAGACGCATCGGCCGCAGCTGCAGCGCGCGCATGGCTGCATACCAGCGGATGCGCTCGGCCTTGTCCTCGCCGAATTTGGCCTCGATCTTCTTGGTGAGAATGAAGCCGAGTGCGACGCAATCGATAACGGCGAGGATGAAGAATGCCCAGAGCGCGAAGATCGCGTAGACGTCAATGCTCGGAATCGTCGTGAGCAGGATCACCAGGAACATGATCGGGATCATCAGTTCGCCGACGTTGAACCGCGCGTCGACGTAGTCGCGGGCGTAGCGCTTCTGCGGACCGCGTTCGCGCAGCGGCAGATACTTGTCGACTCCGGCAGCCATGCCGGCCCGAGCGACATCCCGAGCTGCTGTGGATTTGGCGCGCGCCTGCTTGGCGGCGAGCTTGCGGTCGTCCGGCACCAGCGGGCGCTTGTTGGCCGCTTCCTGCTTCTTGCGGGTGGGGGTCGCCTGACCCTTGCCGGCAGTGGGCGCGAGACCGAGGCGCGCTGCGGTCTCGTCTGCGCTTTCAATCGACGGCTGGGCGTCGGGGTTTACGGGAGTCTTAGCCACATCAAATCCTTGCAATTGGGTGCTTTAAGATTACCCGTATGACTGGTAACCCACAGACAAATTCCCCAACCACGTGCTCCGCCGCACACTCGGAAGCGGATTCGGGGGCGCAAAACGCCCTCCGCACCGCCGTCGAACAGGGGCTCCCCACCACGATCGCCGACCTGTGCGCGTTGGTGCGCATCCCGTCGGTATCCTGGGCCGCTTTCGACCGTGCCCACGTCGCCGCCAGCGCCGACGCCGTAGTCGCTCTCGTGCGCCACCTCGAAGTGTTCGAGTCCGTCGACATCGTGCAGGCCGGTATACCGGGCGGGACCGAAGTTGGCCAGCCGGCCATTCTCGCCTCTCGTCCGGCGCGCAACGGCCGACCGACTGTGCTCCTCTACGCTCACCACGACGTTCAGCCTCCCGGCAAGGACGAAGACTGGGAGTCCGACCCGTTCACCCCGACCGTCCGCGGCGACCGCCTCTACGGGCGCGGTGCCGCCGACGACAAGGCTGGGGTGATGGCGCACATCGCCTCCATTCGAGCTCTCGTCGCCGCTGTCGGCCGCGACTTCGATCTGGGGCTCGCGCTTTTCATCGAGGGAGAAGAAGAGTTCGGCAGCCGCTCGTTCGCAACGTTCCTGGACGAGAACCGCGAGGCCCTGCGCGGCGATGTGATCATCGTGGCCGATTCCAACAACTGGGACGTGAACACGCCCGCCATCACGACTGCACTACGCGGAAACGTCACCCTGCGGTTGACCGTGCGCACGCTCGAGCATGCTTCGCACTCCGGCATGTTCGGCGGAGCAATCCCGGACGCCATGCTGGCCATGATCAAACTGCTCGCGACGCTGTACGGCGATGACGGTTCGGTTGCCGTCGCCGGACTGACCAGCATCGACGTGCCCACCCCCGACTACTCCGAGGAGCAGCTGCGCGCCGAGACCGGGCTCCTGCCCGGCGTCAGCCCAATCGGACACGGTTCCATTCTCAGTCGAATCTGGTCGCAGCCGGCTCTCACCGTCACCGGCATCGACGCCCCGAGCGTCGACAACGCTTCGAACACGCTCACACCGAGCGTCAGTGTTCGAATCAGCACGCGCATCGCCCCCGGGCAGTCCGCCGTCGAGGCCGCGGTCGCCATCGAAACGCACCTGCGTGAGCACGCCCCCTTCGGCGCGTCAGTCGAGATCGACGATATCGACACCGGCGAACCCTTCCTGGTCGACACCAGCGGCTGGGCCGTGACCGAAGCGCGAACGGCCATGACGGATGCCTGGGGCACGCCGCCAGTGGACATTGGCGTCGGCGGTTCGATACCGTTCATTGCCGACTTGGTGCGCGTTTTCCCGACCGCCCAGATTCTCGTGACTGGGGTGGAAGACCCTGACTCCCGCGCCCACAGCCCGAATGAATCCCTACACCTGGGAGTTTTCAAACGGGCCGTACTGAGTGAAGCGTTCCTGCTCGGTCGCCTGAATCAGCGCACCGGGCATTGACCTCGAGAACCCCGCTCAGGGAAGTATGAGAGCGTGGGAATGCCCAGGTCGACTTTCTGGTTGTCCCCGATAGCATTGTCAAGACCAAAACCTGCGTGCGAAGCAGTCACTGCGCGAACCAAGGAGAAGCATGACCGACACCATGACCCCGACTATCAGCTCCGCTGACATTGCGACGCCTAGCGCCGCGCACGGCATCGCCCTCACCGAGGTCGCGGCACTCAAGGTGCGCAGCCTGCTGACCCAGGAAGGCCGCGAAGACCTCCGTCTGCGCGTCGCCGTGCAGCCCGGCGGATGCTCCGGCCTGATCTACCAGCTGTACTTCGACGAGCGGGTTCTCGAAGGCGATGCCGTCGTCGACTTCGACGGTGTCGAGGTCGTCGTAGACAAGATGAGCGTCCCGTACCTCGATGGCGCCTCGATCAACTTTGAAGACACGATCGAGAAGCAGGGGTTCACCATTGACAACCCGAACGCCGGCGGCAGCTGCGCCTGCGGCGATTCCTTCAGCTAAGCATCCGCTTTAGAAAACCTGCAGGGCAGGAACATTATTACCCAATGATGTTCCTGCCCTTTTTGCTTCCAGCCCGTCATTTCCCCCGCCGTTTCCCCGTGGTCTCGCCTGATTTAGCCAGCCATCAGCGGTGGCGCTGCAGAAAACCCCGCCGCCACGACCCGAGGGTGCACGTCGGAAGCGTTCTCGCGGAGTAGGCTGGGATGGATCAAAACACTTCCTGAGAAGTGTCCTCGAATCTCCCGAAAGGTCCCCCGGTGCGCAATAACCACCGCCTTCGTTGGGCTGCTATTCCGCTCGCAGCGACGTTAGCCGTTGTACTGGCCGGATGCACGCAGGCCCAGCTCCACGGCTTCCTGCCCGGCTTTATTGAAGAGGGTGAAGCGCCGGTCAGCAATCAGACCGATCGCATCGCCGGACTGTGGACCACGGGGTGGATCGTTCTCCTCGTCGTCGGCCTCATCACCTGGGGGCTGATCATCTGGACCATCGTGGTCTACCGCCGCCGGAAGGGCCAGACCGGACTCCCGGTTCAGCTGCGCTACAACATGCCGATCGAGATTTTCTACACGGTCGTGCCGCTCATCCTGGTCGTCGGATTCTTCGCATTCACGGTTCGCGACCAGATCGCCATTGAAACCCGATTCGAGACCCCCGACGTCAAGATCGAGGTGCAGGCCAAGCAGTGGGCCTGGGACTTCAACTATGTCGACGAAGACGTCTATTCACCGGGCATTCAGGGCCAGCCGGATCCCGAGGGTGAACGCGGTTCACTCATCGAGTCCGAACTTCCCGTCCTGGTTCTGCCAGTCGACCAGAAGGTTGAAATCGCTCTCGAATCTCGCGATGTCATCCACTCCTTCTGGGTCATCGATTTCCTGTACAAGAAGGACGTCGTTCCCGGTAAGACCAACTACATGTCGGTCATCCCCGAACGTATCGGTACCTTCAAGGGCAAGTGCGCCGAGCTGTGCGGTGAGTACCACTCGCTCATGCTCTTCAACGTCGAGGTCGTCTCTCAAGAGGACTATGACACCTACATCCAGACTCTGCGTTCCGCGGGCAACGTCGGCCAGCTCGACAACAATTACGACCGCAATCAGAATCAGCCGGGCACGAGTGCCCCGACGGCTCCGGAGGGCAACTAAACCATGAGCACGACCATCGCACCAGTCGAGTCACGTCCGGCACTGCCGGTCTCTCCGTCTGCGGAGCCCAAGGGAAATATCCTCGTTCGGTGGATCACCTCCACCGACCACAAAGTCATCGGGTACATGTACCTGATCACGTCGTTCATCTACTTCTGCCTCGGCGGCGTTATGGCGCTCATCATTCGCGCCCAGCTGTTCGCCCCGGGACTCGACGTCGTGCAGACGAAGGAGCAGTACAACCAGCTGTTCACGATGCACGGCACAATCATGTTGCTGATGTTCGCGACACCGCTGTTCTTCGGATTCGCCAACTTCCTCGTTCCGCTGCAGATCGGCGCTCCCGACGTTGCGTTCCCGCGCCTCAACGCGCTCGCGTACTGGTTCTTCAACTTCGGCAGCCTCATCGCAGTTGCCGGGTTCCTGACCCCGCAGGGTGCTGCGTCCTTCGGATGGTTCGCCTACCAGCCGCTCGCCAGCACGACATTCTCACCGGGAATCGGCGGCAACCTGTGGATGGTCGGGCTGGGCCTGTCGGGCTTCGGTACCATTCTCGGCTCGGTCAACTTCATCACCACAATTATCACCATGCGCGCCCCTGGAATGACGATGTGGCGGATGCCCGTCTTCACCTGGAACACGCTCATCACGGCTCTGCTTGCCTTGATGGTGTTCCCCGTGCTTGCCGCAGCCATGCTCGCCGCCGCATCCGACCGGATCTTCGGCTCGCACATCTACGACTCGGCCAACGGTGGTGCCATACTCTGGCAACACTTGTTCTGGTTCTTTGGACACCCCGAGGTGTACATCATCGCCCTGCCGTTCTTCGGCATCGTGTCCGAAGTCTTCCCGGTGTTCAGTCGCAAGCCGATGTTCGGGTACAAGACGCTGATCTACGCGACCATCTCCATCGCCGCGCTGTCCATCTCGGTCTGGGCGCACCACATGTACGTCACCGGCTCGGTGTTGCTGCCGTTCTTCTCGCTCATGACCATGCTCATCGCGGTCCCCACCGGGGTGAAGATCTTCAACTGGATCGGCACCATGTGGCGAGGGTCGCTGACCTTCGAGACGCCCATGATCTGGGCCATCGGCTTTCTCGTCACGTTCACTTTCGGTGGTCTCACCGGCGTGATCCTGGCCTCTCCGCCGCTCGACTTCCACGTGTCCGACACCTACTTCGTCGTCGCCCACTTCCACTACGTGGTCTTCGGTACCGTCGTGTTCGCCATGTTCAGCGGGTTCTACTTCTGGTGGCCCAAGTGGACCGGCAAGATGCTCAACGAGAGTCTCGGCAAGTGGCACTTCTGGTTGTTGTTCATCGGCTTCCACACCACATTCCTAATCCAGCACTGGCTCGGAGTCATGGGAATGCCGCGTCGGTACGCCACCTACTCGCCGGAGGATGGTTTCACCTGGATGAACCAGGTATCAACCGTTGGCGCCATGATCCTCGCCGTATCCATGATCCCGTTCTTCCTGAACGTGTACATCACGGCCCGCAAGGCGCCCCTGGTCACGGTCAACGACCCGTGGGGCTACGGCTCCTCGCTCGAGTGGGCCACGTCTTGCCCGCCGCCGCGACACAACTTCACTTCCATTCCCCGCATTCGGTCCGAACGCCCGGCCTTCGACCTCAACCACCCCGAAGCTGGCATCCCCGTCGGAATCGGACCCGGCAAGGATGCGCCCGATGCGCCCGTCTACGACATCGACTCGAATCAGGTGAAATAAGTGAAGACCAACGTCAACCTGCTCTGGGTGCTCACCGTCTTCTTCGGAATCGTCACGGTTGTGTACGTCGGCTGGAGCCTGCTCGATCCCTTCCACGGCCAGATTGAGTGGGCGGGCACGTTCATGCTCGCCCTGTCCACGCTGCTCGTGGCCTTCGTCGCGTTCTACCTGGACAAGGTGCACGCCGCTCAGGGTGGGGAGCTTCCCGAGGACCGTCTCGATGGCAACGTCGACGACGGGGATCCTGAGATGGGCTTCTTCAGCCCGTGGAGCTGGTGGCCGATCTTCCTGGCCGCCGCCACGGCGCTCGTCTTCCTCGGTCTCGCCGTGGGTTTCTGGGTCTCCTTCATTGGACTCGGCCTGGGTCTGATCTCCCTAACCGGATGGGTGTACGAGTACTACCGCGGCCTGTTCGCCCGCTAAGCACACAACATCAACCGATACCGATCTGCCGCTGCTGGCAGGTCGGTATCGTCGTTTAACGTTCGGCCAGGCTGTGTCACAGGGCAGGTGCGTGTTGGAGTAAGGCTGTGACAGCGCGGGGCAGTGTCCGGGCCGGGGTGTGCCAGCGCGGGTCTGTGTCCCGGTCGGGCTGTGTCAGCGCAGGTCCGTGGCGCGGCGCCGAAACCCGAAGATGTCGAAGGCGATCGTCACGTCCTGCACCGAACCTGGGGCCGGCTCATGGCCCGTCGGTGCAGCGTGGTGCGACGACGGGCCCATGCCGATGAGCGAGGCCACCTCGGCCACTGAGAGCGCTACGGTTTGCTCGAGGTGCTGGGCGCTCTCCAGGGCGAACCAGGCCGCGAGGCTCGCTTCGAGGTGCGTGGCCTTGTCGGCCTGCATCTCCACGGCCAGGCCGGCCCGCCGGAGCTCTCGCAAATGCGTCGGTCGAGGGATCACCACGAGCAGCAGCCCGCCGGGTCGGAGAACACGATGGAATTCCGCAGCATTGCGGGGCGCGAAGACGTTGAGGATGACATCGACCGACGCGCCCTGCACGGGCAGCGGGGACCAGACATCTGCTACCAGCCCGTCAATGCGGTCATGCGAGCGGATGGTTCGGCTCACCGCAGTGGGGGAGAGGTCCATGCCGAGCGCCCGGACGTCCTCGCCTAGGGGCAATGCCTCGCGCAGATAGTAGCCGGTACCGCAGCCTACGTCCAGAATACGTCGGGGATGCTCGGGGGAAATGACGGCGCGAATGGCGGCCTGGAGCGGCTCGTACCAGCCGGCTGCGAGAAAACTGTCGCGGGCATCGAGCATGGCTGCGCTGTCGCCGATGAACTTGGGCGGGCCGGTGAGGAGGTTGATGAAACCGCGCTTGTTGACGTCAAAGGAATGCCCCGTGCTGCATCCCAATCGGAGTGCGCCCGTCGGAGCGAGGGGCACAAAGCAGTTCGGGCACCGAAGCCACTCCGATAACGTCTGGAGTGACATCGATGCCCGATCTGTGGTGGTGCCTGAAGAGCGCTACTTGTCGGTGATCGCCGCCTGGTGTCCCTGGTCGGTGATCGCTGCGGGGTGGTCGCCATGAGCGCGATTCAGCTCGGTCTGCGTGACTGGAGTGATCCGGTCTTCGAAGAACCAGCGGGACAGTCCGGCGCGAACCTTCTCGGCGGGGCCGATCTTGCCCTGGGCGTTGGGCCGAAGCATGAGCGGCTTGAAGTCGCTGTAACTCACCAGTTTCCAGCGCTCGTACTCATCGACAGGCTGGTGCACTTCGACGAACTCGCCGCCGGGCAGTCGAACGATGCGGCCTGACTCGTAGCCGTGCAGCACGATCTCGCGGTCTTTCTTCTGCAACGCGAGGCAGACGCGCTTGGCGATGAAGAAAGCCAGAATCGGCCCCAGCAACGTTGTCGCCTGGAGGGTGTGGATAACACCTTCCATGGTGAGGTGGAAATGCGTGGCCATGATGTCCGACGAGGCTGCAGCCCAGAGTGAGGCATAGAACGTGACGCCGGCAGCACCGATAGCGGTGCGGGTCGGGGCGTTGCGCGGACGATCCAGCACGTGGTGCTCGCGCTTGTCCCCGGTGATCCAGGCTTCGATGAAGGGGTAGACCATAACGGTGACGATGAACAGTCCGACCACGGCCAGTACGACCACAATGTTGAGCGAGTAGGTGTGGTTCAGCCACACGACCTCCCACCCCGGCGGGATCAGGCGCATGGCGCCGTCAGCGAAACCGATATACCAGTCGGGCTGAGTACCGGCAGACACCGGTGACGGGTCATACGGACCATAATTCCAGATCGGGTTGATCGTGAATAGGGACGCGATCAACATGACGACGCCGAAGACGATGAAGAAGAACCCACCGGCCTTGGCCGCGTACACCGGGAGCACCGGATATCCGACCACATTCTCGTTGGTGTGTCCGGCAGCCGGGTACTGGGTGTGCTTGTGCACGACGACGAAGAGGAGGTGCATCGCGATCAACGCGACGATGATCGCCGGCAGCAACAGGATGTGCAGCGAGTACAGCCGTCCGACTATGTCGGTGCCGGGGAATTCGCCGCCGAAGAGCAAGAAGGAGGTCCAGGTTCCGATAACCGGGATGCCCTTGACCAGACCGTCGATGATGCGCAGGCCGTTACCGGAGAGCAGGTCGTCAGGGAGGGAGTAGCCGGTGAATCCTTCGGCCATTGCGAGGATGAACAGGATGAACCCGATGACCCAGTTGAGCTCGCGCGGCTTGCGGAACGCACCGGTGAAGTAGATCCGCAGCATGTGCAGCCCGATGGCGGCGACAAACAGAAGAGCTGCCCAGTGGTGTACCTGGCGCATGAGCAGGCCGCCGCGAATGTCAAACGAAATGTCCATGGTCGACGACATCGCTACCGACATCGGGATGCCCTTGAGCGGCGCGTAGGAACCGTCATAGACGACCTCCGCCATGGAAGCCTGGAAGAAGAAGGTCAGGAAAGACCCGGACAGCAGGATGATAACAAAGCTGTAGAGCGCAACTTCGCCGAGGAGGAAGGACCAGTGGTCAGGGAAGATCTTGCGACCAAGTTCTTTGACCGCGCCAGAGATGCTTGTACGCTCGTCGATGTAGTTGGCGGCCGTTGCGGTGAAGCCACCGGCTTTCTTCGCCCCGACGTTTTGATCCCCAGCGGATTCGCGGGTGTTTACGGTTGTCATGCTCGCTCCCAGAAACTCGGGCCGACTGGTTCAGTGAAATCGCTCTGCGCGATCAAGTAGCCCTCAGCGTCCACGGCAATCGGAAGCTGGGGTAGTGCCCGCTTCGCCGGTCCGAAGATAACCTTGCAGTGGTTTTCAACGTCGAACTGCGACTGGTGACACGGGCAGAGCAGGTGGTGGGTGTGCTGTTCATACAGTGCCACCGGGCATCCTACGTGGGTGCAAATCTTTGAGTACGCCACGATGCCTTGGTAGGACCAAGTCTTGCGTTCCTCTGATTCTACCAGGTCCGCTGGGTCCATACGAATTAGGAGGACGGCTGCCTTGGCCTTTTCTTCCAGGCGTCCATGCTCCATCTCGGACAGCCCTTCCGGTATGACGTGGAAGGACGATCCCAACGTGACATCCGAGGCCTTGATCGGTGTGCCGCTCGGGTCCATGGTCAGGCGGACGCCCTTTTTCCACATCGTTTCGTTTAGAAGGTCGACGGGGTTCTGGTCCATCGGACCGAGCCCGCGGAACAAGACAACGGCAGGCAGCGGGAAGACGACGAGCGCGCCGATCAGGCTGTTACGAATGAGCGTGCGACGACCGAAGCCGGATTCTTCATTTGCCTGCTGAAATATCTCCACGGCGCGTGCCCGAACGGGTTCGGTTCCGCGAACCGGGTGGCGTTCGTCAACGCCTTCATGATCACTCATGAGGGCCTTGCCCCAGTGCACAGCGCCGATACCGATGGCGAGTAACGCGAGGCTGAGCCCAAGACCGATGAACAGGTTGTTCAGGCGTACGGATCCCGGATCTTCCGGGACGATGGGAAAGGCCATGTAGGCGGCGATCGCGAAAACACTACCCACGATGGAAACGTAGAACAACGTGTAGACAGCGCGCTCCGCTTTGCGCTCTTCCTTGTGGTCAAGGTCGGTGATGCGCGGACGATGCGGTGGGAACCCCGGGTTGACCAGGGAATCCCTTGTGACGACGGCGGTGCTTGCGGCGATTGGAGCAAGCGAGTCGCCAGGCGAGTCGGCGGCGGTTACGTCCTCCGCGCCGTTATCGTCCTTGACCATTGTTCTCCTTTGTGGGCTGTGAAAATACTCTGCGCGCTCGTGCTGCGCGGCGTTCGGGTGAAACGGGGGAACTGGTCAAGACCGATTCCCGGTCATCAGTTGGATTTTGCGGTGATCCACACGGTCAGGGCCACGATTGCGCCCAGCCCGAAGATCCAGATGAAGAGGCCCTCAGCCACCGGCCCCAGGGAACCGAGTGCTAAGCCGCCCGGAGACGGGTTGTCCTCGACGTACTTGAGGTAGGTGATGATGTCGCGCTTATCTTCCGGCGTGATGTTCATGTCGTTGAAGACAGGCATGTTCTGCGGGCCGGTGATCATGGCCTCGTAGATGTGCTGCGCCGACACGTTCTCGATCGCGGGGGCGAACTTACCCTCGGTCAGGGCGCCGCCGGCGCCGGCCACGTTGTGGCACATCGCGCAGTTGATGCGGAACAGCTCTGCGCCGTTTGCCGCATCGCCAGCAGCAGCGTCGAGCAATTCAGCCGCTGGAATTGCGGGGCCGGGAGCCAGCGAAGCAACGTAGGCCGCGAGAGCTGCGATTTGCTCAGACGTGAACTGCACCGGCTTCTTCTGTGCCTGCGGGCCCTGCATCTGCATGGGCATCCGTCCGGTGCCGACCTGGAAGTCGACCGACGCTGCGCCGACTCCAATCAGGCTGGGGCCTTCTGTGGAGCCCTGGGCGCTCAGTCCATGGCAGGTGGCACAGTTTGCGGCGAAGAGCTTTTCGCCCTCAGCGATGGTCTGCTGGGAGGAAGCATCCGTTGTCGCAACGGCGGTGCTGGTACTGAAGGCCGCATAGGCACCTCCGGTGAACAGCAGTCCGATGGCGATGAGGGCAACGCTGGCGAGCGGGTGGCGACGTCCGGTTTTACTTGGTCGGCGTGCTCGAGTCTTTTTGATCGTGGTCATGCTGAAGTAGTCCGCTCCCGTTTCTCAGTAAGAACTTCTATTTAAGAACGTAGATGACCAGGAAGAGCCCGATCCAGACGACGTCGACGAAGTGCCAGTAGTACGAAACCACGATGGCGCTGGTGGCTTCCTTGTGTCCGAAGTTCTTGACCGCGAAACCGCGCCCAATAATCAGAAGGAAGGCGATCAGGCCTGCCGTCACGTGAATTCCGTGGAAGCCGGTCGTGATGTAGAAGGCTGACCCGTACGCGTTGGAGGAGAGTGAGATTCCCTCGGACACCAGCGTGGCGTATTCGAACACCTGGCCGGTGACGAAGATCGCGCCGAGGGCATAAGTGAGGAAGAACCACTCGACCATGCCCCACTCGCTCGGCTTCCAGCCGGTCGACCGGGCCTGCAGCCGCTCGGCGGCAAACACCCCGAACTGGCAGGTCACCGACGAAGACACCAACACGAGCGTGTTGATCAACGCAAAGGTGAAATTGTGCTTGTCCGCCTCGAAGAGCCAGAGCTCGGAAGAGGTCGAACGAAGTGTGAAGTAGATGGCGAAGAGCCCCGCGAAGAACATCACTTCGCTGCCCAACCACACAATGGTGCCCACAGCCACGCTGTTAGGCCGGTTCACAACGGGCGCACTCGCCGTCTGAGTAATTGAGGTGCTGGTCACCCCTCTATTATGGCTGATATTCCCCCAAGTTTTTCTCAATCTGCCATGCAAGTGACCTTTTATGCCCGATCGAGTGGTTCTTTTCCCGGCTGGTTTCGTTGTGAATTCGGGCGAGTCGGGCCCGTTCTCCTAAGATCGAAAACATGCTCGAATCCCAGACTTGGCCAAAGATTTTAGATTCCCTCCTGTCCGGTCGGGACCTGAGCGTGGCAGACGCCGCATGGAGCATGGAACGGATCATGCTCGGCGAGGCCAGCCCCTCCCAACTCGGAGCCTTCCTGGTCGCTTTGCGAGCCAAGGGAGAGACCGTCGATGAGATCGTCGGTTTTCGGGATGCCGTGCTGGAGCATGCCATTGAACTCCCCGTCAATCCGATGGCGCTCGACATCGTCGGAACCGGCGGCGACCAGTTCGGCACGGTCAACATTTCGACCATGGCATCGATCGTCTGTGCGGCGGCGGGCGTGCCGGTCGTCAAACACGGAAACCGGGCAGCCAGCTCAGCTTCGGGGTCGTCAGACGTACTCGGTGAACTCGGCATTGACCTGTCGCGAGACGCCGCTCGGGTAGCGCAGGTCTTTGAGGAGACCGGAATTACCTTCGCCTTTGCGGCGGCCTTTCACCCGGGCTTTAGGCACGCAGCCCTCACCCGGAGCGAATTGGGCATCCCCACCGTGTTCAACTACCTCGGCCCCCTGTGCAATCCGGCCAGGCCGGAAGCATCCGCTGTCGGAGTGGCGAACCTGGATCGGGTTCCCCTCTTCGTCGGCGTGTTTCAGACCCGCGGTGCCACCGCTCTTGTCTTTCGCGGTGACGACGGGCTCGACGAGCTGACCACGACCGGGCACAGCCACATTTGGGAGGTCTCCCGCGGCCTCGTGACCGAACATGACATTGACCCGCGTGACCTCGGCATTAAGCGGGCGCAGATCGGCGACCTGGTTGGTGGCTCCCCACGGCACAACGCCGATGTCGTGCATTCCGTGCTGGCCGGCAATCAGGGACCGATTCGGGACATCGTGCTGCTCAACGCCGCAGCCGGACTCGTCGCCTTCGATCTCGCCAAAGATCCCGCTCAGGTGCAGGTTGCGATTTTGGATCGTTTTCGCAGCAAGCTGGTCGTGGCCGCCGAAGCGATTGACTCCGGTGCGGCCACGGCCAAATTGTCGGCCTGGGTGGCGGCGACCCGGATCTGACCCCGGCCGCCGTACACTCGGTCGCCCGCTACAACACGTCCTCGTCGACCCAACCGAACGTCTTGGTGACGGCCTTCTTCCAGTTGCGCAGCTGACGGTTGCGTTCCTCGTCGTTCATCTGGGGCGTCCAGCGACTGTCCTCCTGCCAGTTGGTGCGCAGCTCGTCGAGCCCGCTCCAGAACCCGACGGCGAGACCGGCCGCGTACGCAGCGCCCAGGGCGGTCGTCTCGGCGACGACGGGACGCACCACGGGAACACCGAGAATATCGGCCTGGAACTGCATGAGCGTGTTGTTGGCGATCATGCCGCCGTCGACCTTGATCTCGGTCAGGGGAACGCCGGAGTCGGCATTGACCGCGTCGATGACTTCCCGGGTCTGGAACGCAGTCGCCTCAAGCGCTGCCCGGGCGATGTGCCCTTTATTGACGAACCGGGTCAGGCCGACCAGCGCGCCGCGGGCATCGGCTCGCCAGTAAGGCGCGAACAGGCCGGAGAACGCCGGCACGAAGTACGCACCGCCGTTGTCCTCGACCGTTTTGGCGAGATCCTCGATCTCGGCGGCGGAACTGATCATGCCGAGGTTGTCCCGCATCCACTGCACCAAGGAACCCGTGACCGCGATTGAGCCTTCCAGGGCATAGTGCGGTGCTGCATCGCCGAGCTTGTAGCCGAGCGTCGTGAGCAGCCCGTTCTTCGAGTGCACGATCTCGGTACCGGTATTGAAGATCAGAAAGTTGCCGGTGCCGTAGGTGTTCTTCGCCTCGCCCTGGTCGAAGGCCGCCTGACCAAAGGTTGCGGCTTGCTGGTCGCCGAGGATGCCGGCAACGGGAACTTCCCGCAGCAGGCTCGAGGTGTGGGCTGTTCCGTAAACCTCCGATGAGGAACGAATCGACGGGAGCATCGACCGGGGCACATCGAAGATGGCGAGGATCTCGTCGTCCCACTGCAGCGTTTCGAGGTCCATGAACAGGGTGCGACTCGCGTTGGTGACGTCGGTCGCGTGCACTCCGCCGTCGACACCGCCGGTGAGATTCCACAGTACCCAAGAGTCGGTGGTGCCGAACAGGAGGTCGCCGGCATCCGCTTTCGCGCGCGCGCCCTCGACGTTTTCGAGGATCCAGACGATCTTGGTGCCGGAAAAATAGGTGGCCAGCGGCAGGCCGACCTTCTGCTTGAAGCGCTCGACACCGCCGTCCGCGGCGAGGCGGTCGACAATGGGCTGGGTGCGGGTGTCCTGCCAGACGATGGCGTTGTACACCGGAATACCGGTGGTCTTGTCCCAGACGACGGCTGTTTCGCGCTGGTTGGTTATGCCGATGGCCTTGATATCGTGGCGGGTCAGATTGGCCTTGGACAGCGCCTGGCCAATAACCTCGCGGGTGTTGTCCCAGATTTCCTTCGGGTCGTGCTCGACCCACCCGGCCTGCGGAAAAATCTGCTCGTGCTCCAGCTGCCCGGTCGAGACAATCGATCCGGCCTTGTCGAAGATGATGGCGCGGGAACTGGTCGTTCCCTGGTCGATTGCGAGAATGTAGTCAGTCATTGGGATGTGTCCTCCTTGTGGGTGGTGCGCGAGGTACCGATAGGTGCTCCCGAACGCGTCGACTCCCGGAGGACCGACACGCTCGAGTGCGTTAGCTGACGAGGGGGAGCAGAGCCAGTGCAACCCAGCCGGCTAGCAGCCCGCCGATGATCGGGCCAACGACGGGTACCCAGGAATAGGCCCAGTCCGAGCTGCCCTTGCCCCGAATCGGCAGAATGAAGTGGGCGATGCGCGGGCCGAGGTCACGGGCGGGGTTGATGGCATACCCGGTTGGCCCACCGAGGGAGGCGCCAATGGCGATAACGAGGATGGCGACGGGAAGCGCGCCGAGAGCCGCCAGGCCGCCGCTGGCTCCCTGGCGATCACCGCCAAAGGCGATGACAACGAAGACCAGCACGAAGGTGCCGATAATTTCGGTTACCAGGTTCCAACCGTACGAGCGGATGGCCGGCCCGGTTGAGAAAACCCCGAGTTTGTTGGCCGGGTCGGGTTCGGCGTCGAAGTGCTGCTTATACGCGAGCCAGCAGGCGATGGCGCCGAGAATTGCGCCGATCATTTGGGCCCCAATGTAGGCCAGCACGGACAGGGCATTGACGGGAACGCCCATGCCGAATTCCTGGGCACCGTTCGCGACGAGACCCAGGGTAACGGCAGGATTGAGGTGCGCCCCCGAGCGGTAGGCCACGATGACGCCGGCGAACACCGCAAAGCCCCAGCCGATCGTCACCATGAGGAACCCACCGCCGAGCCCCTTGTTCTTGGCCAAAGCCACGTTGGCGACGACGCCTGTTCCGAGCAGAACCAGCATCGCTGTGCCCACAACTTCCGAGACGAAAACAGCTCCGATATTTTCCACGAGAACCTTCCTGATCAGGCCGGGGATGCCGAAGCTGCCCCTCTACGGTGAGCGGATGGCATCAACATAGCGCGCGGTGTCATCGAGGGGAATAGGCTGTTCGAGTTGGCCTCGACCCTTTCCGTGCGTGGTCGATGCTTGTAAGTTGATCGTGGGAAATTGCGCTTGGGGCGAAGCGTCCGATCAATCCGTGGCACCACCGAGTGAATGGCTGGTCATGAAGAAGCTCATCAACGATCCGAAGAACGTCGTCAACGAGGCCGTCGCCGGATTCGAGGCCGCGCACGCCGATATTGTGCGCGTCTCACCCGATCCGCTCTTCATTGTGAGAGCGGATGCCCCCGTGCGCGGCAAGGTGGGACTCGTCAGCGGCGGCGGCAGTGGACACGAACCTCTGCACGGCGGATTCGTGGGTGTCGGGATGCTCGATGCCGCCGTTCCCGGGCCGGTCTTTACTTCCCCGACGCCGGATCCCATCCTCGCCGCGACCCAAGCCGTGGATGGCGGAGTGGGGGTGCTGCACATCGTGAAGAACTACACCGGGGACGTGCTCAATTTCGAGACCGCAGCCGATCTCGCATCCGCTGAAGGAATTGAGGTTCGCACGGTCATCATCAATGATGACGTCGCGGTGAAGGACTCGCTCTATACCGCGGGACGCCGCGGTGTGGCCGGAACGGTGCTGGTCGAGAAGATCACCGGGGCCGCTGCTGAACGCGGCGATGACCTGGCTGCTGTCGTTGCCGTGGCCGAAAAGGTCAATTCTCGGGTACGCACGATGGGGGTGGCGTTGACGCCGTGCGTGGTGCCGCACGCCGGCGAGCCGAGCTTCGTGCTCGCTGACGACGAGGTCGAGATCGGCATCGGAATCCACGGTGAGCCCGGCCGGGAACGCATCAAGCTCGAGCCGGCCGATGCCATCGTCGACCGCCTGCTCATGCCCATTTTGGAGGACCTGCCGTTGGCCAGCGGCGACCAGGTGCTGCTGTTGGTCAACGGCATGGGCGGCACGCCGCTGGTGGAGCTGTACATCGTGTTCCGGCGCGCGGTCGAAGTACTGCGCGAGCGGGGCATCGCGGTGTCGCGTAGCCTCGTGGGCAACTACACGACGAGCCTCGAAATGGCGGGGGCGTCGATTTCCGTGCTGCAGCTGGATGCAGAGCTGACCGCCCTCTGGGATGCACCGGTGCAGACGGCCGCGCTACGGTGGGGACGATAGAAGGAGGCGCCGATGAGCCCGGACGCAAGAACAAACTCGGACCTGGATACCGCCTGGACCGTGCGGTGGATTCGGCGCAGCGCAGAGGTGTTGGCCGCCGAGCGCGCCGCGTTGAACACGCTCGATCGTGACATCGGCGACGGCGATCACGGCGAAAACATGGATCGCGGTTTTCAGGCGGTCCTGCCCAAACTCGACGGTCTGGCTGACGATGCGAACCCGAGTACCGTACTCAAGTTACTTGCCACCACTCTCATCTCCACCGTCGGCGGAGCCGCCGGGCCACTGTACGGCACCGCGTTTCTGAAGGCCGCCGGCGCAACTGCTGCCGTGGGCACTCTCGACGGTATGGCACTCGTCGCCCTCCTGACGGCGGCCAGGGACGGCATCGTCCTGCGCGGCAAGGCCGGGGCGGGGGACAAAACCATGATCGACGCCTGGAGCCCGGCCGTCGATGCGGCCCAGGCCGCGCAGTCGGCGGGCGGGAGCGCACCGGCCGTGCTGACAGCGGCAGCGGATGCCGCAGCGCGGGGCGCCCAGGACACCGAACCGCTCGTGGCGCGGAAGGGCCGAGCGAGCTACCTCGGTGAGCGGGCGATCGGTCACCGGGATCCGGGCGCACAGTCGACGGCGCTCCTGCTACGCGCCGCGGTCGACGCGACCCGGGTTACGGAGTGAGCGTGCCGGCATCCGCTGACCGGGTTGGCCTGGTTTTCGTCTCGCACAGCGCGAAGATCGCGGCGGGGCTGGTTGAACTAGCCCGTCAGATGGCACCGACCGTGCGCCTCGTCGCTGCCGGTGGCACCGACGAGGGCACAATCGGAACGAGCTTCGATTTGATCACGACGGCACTCGCCGAGGCGGATGGTGGCGCCGGTGTGGTGATTTTGTGCGATCTTGGCTCGGCCATTCTGACCGCGGAAACGGCCCGCGATTTTCTCGACCAGGCGAAGCAGGATCAGGTACGGATTGTGGATGCTCCGCTGGTCGAAGGTGGGGTTGCGGCGGCGGTCACCGCGGAAATCGGGGGAGACCTCGACGCCGTCGAGGCAGCCGCGCGCACGGCACTTCAGCCGGCCCACGCCGGCGAGCGTAGTGCCGATGCCGATGCCGGGACCGCAGATCCAGCCGAGGCTGGGGAGATCTCCCGCACCGTGATCCTAGTGAACAGGGACGGTCTGCACGCTCGTCCGGCGGCGGAATTCGTGAGCCTCGCGAGCACCTTCGCGGTGCCCCTCACGGTGAACGGCACGGACGCGACGAGCCTGCTCAGCATTATGTCGCTCGGACTGGCCCGGGGGAGTAGCGTGCACCTGGCCTCGACCGACCCCGCGGCCGGGCCCGCTATCAGCGCCCTCGCGGCCCTGCTGGAATCCGGATTCGGCGAGGCCTAGCTCGGCCTGCACGTTTCTCTTATCAGTTGCGTACCTTTTTGTCCAATCGGGCGTATCGTAATGGCATGATTCAGGACAGGAAAACCCCACGCGGTCCGGAACAGTGGGGTGCAACCGATTTCCGTTCGTGCCCGATCTGCGGTCATGCGATGCGTGAACACACCATCGACCACTCGTCGCGAAACACGGTGGTCAATTGTCCGGTGCCCCACCCCGGGGCCTGGGACCGTGACGCGTTCGAACCGGTCAATGAATTCGGCATGGTCATGCACCATGCGCGCGCCTGATCCGCAATTCTGATTGCGCGGCCAGCTCGCTGTCACTGCCTCAGCGCCGGCGAACGGATGCGGGAACTTCCGTTCCATCCGCCGTCAACGGTGAGGCAGATGGTGCGCGCCATCCGGTCACCACCGGGACCACTCCGGCCCAGACCGCGTGGCTTTCGCCATCGTCGACGACCTCGCTCGGTGCACCACTGCGCATCTTCATGCTCACCTCGGTGAGGGGCCTGCACAGCACGACGGCCGCTGCCAGTTCGCGGCGCGTCATCGGGCGCACCTCTTCACTTCGGCCGGGCATGAGCCGTTCGGAAAGAACGCGCAGCTCAACGGCGAGGGATATTTGGTCAGCACTCAGGGAGCGCCGACGCGCGTGGCCGTTCTGCTACACGGGGAAACCCTTGCGGCGCCAGCGCGACCGATGGTGAACGCGGGTCAGCAGCATCCGCTTGATGTGCTGGATTTGACACCAGGATACCCGTCGACCCGAAGATTGTCGGGGCGGGCCTGGACGGCCGCGTGGTGCCTGGCCGCCGCGAGACCCATTCCATAGACCGAACCACCCCTGCAGGGCACCGTGGCCCTGCGCGTGGAAATCGCCGACCACCTGAAGCATGCCAGAGGAGTGCGGTGCGAGGCCGAGGCCGAGGCCGAGGACATCGTCGCTACGGCTGGCACGAGTGAAGCACTCGGTCTCGTGGTCGTGGCGCTGCGGGAACACCTGGAGTCCGGTGCAGGAAAGGATTCCGCTCGAGTACCGCCTCTGGCTCGCGGCAACTCATGTCTTGGGAGCGAAATCTCCCGCTCCCCTCCGCTGCCCATCGATTCATGCTCGGTTGGCTCGATCCCTTGATGTCAAGCGGTTCAACTTCGGATTGCAAAGTGGTTTCGGCTCCTCAAGCCTGTGGTGGCAACGTGATTGAATGCTCGGCCGACCAGTCGATACAGATACCACGCCGCGACGCCGATGGCTAGTGACGAGACCATTCCGAACCAGGGGGCACTGGCCTCCCAAGTCGGGTAGACGACCCAGTGGGTGAGGTAGATGAACAGGGATGCGCTGGCCAGCAGTCGAACGGCCGGAACGAGGGCGCGCGGCATCCGCAGCCGTTCCATCCAGATCAGCAACAGTATTCCGGCCACCACAACTGCTTCGCGTGCTGGATCCCCGAAAAATCCGATCGTGGCGACGATCGCCGCTGACGATGCCACCACACGCTTCCAGTTATTGTCGGCCCGGGCGATGACCCAGCCGAGCACGAGAGACCAGAGCACGGTGAACGGGGTGTATCGTTCAATTCCTTCTGCCTCGATGCCGACGAGTGCGAATCGGGTCGTCACGGCTGCCGCGAACAGGGCGATCGGGAACGTCCACGGGTGCCGTCGTTCGAGGCGGTCGATCGGGCGAATTAGGAACATTGCCGCAAAACCGAGCATGGTCCAGACGGCGGCCTCGAGAAACCAGAAATGCCATTGCTCGTTCCACTTGCCGTCGCCGGGGACGAGGTGGTTGACCAGCAGCGCTGTGGTCCAGGTGTACTTGCCGGTGAGCACGGCGACGGCCCCTATCCACAGCGTGGCCGGAATCGCGATCTGGGCTGCGCTTCTGAGCAGGCGGCGAACGCGCGTGGCCCCCGCAACGTCGGCGAGCTGAAACCTGGCCAGGTTGTATCCGGCGACGGCGAGCAGCAGGTGCGCGCCGCCCTGCACAGTGATCAGGTCGGCATGGGTGCCGACGATCAGCACGATTGCGAGTGCGCGGAGAACGGCTGGAGTCTCGACCCGGGGAAAGCGGGCCTTCCACGCTCCGACTGTCGCCGCTCCACGCTTCGCCGTTTCGCCCACGGCCGTGCTGTCAGCCTGCGGGGGAGGGCCGTCGGCCGAGGACGCGAGGTTCCGGGCCGATTGTGCTGGCCAATCCCGCGGCAACGCGCCGAGGAGATCCTCCAGCCGTAGGGCCACCTCGACGTAGCTCAACGAATCCCCGCCGAGCCCGGCGAAAGTGTCGTCGATGGTCGCGTCTGGGCGCCCGAGGAGCACGATGAACAGGTTACGGATCATGTCGGAGGTTGCGACCTGCCCGGGGTTCGCTGCTGTCGACGTCTTCTGGGCGTCGATCATCTGGGCATAACGGACGAGCGAGGCAAGGTCGGGCTTGCCGCTGGCTGTGCGAGGAAACTCGCTAACCGTGTAGACGTGTATAGCGTGCGTGGGGATTCCGAGTAGCACAGCGGTGCGGGTTCGTGCCCTGTCGACGTACCGGGCCGCACGGATGAATACGAGCAAGCGTTCTCCGGTGCTTGCCGTTCGGGCTTCGATTCCTTCCTCGGCGAGGAGGCGTTGGACGGAATCGAGGTCGACCCGGAGTCCATACACTTTCACGAATCGGTTTAGCCGTCCGACGACCTCGAACATGCCGTCCTCGCGGTGCCGGGCGAGATCGCCGGTGCGAAGCTCGTGGACCGTGCGCCCCAATGCGAAGTCGGCCGGTGTCTCGGCGTAGCCGAGCATGACGTTGGGGCCTTCGTAGACGAGTTCGCCGACGTCCGCTCCCGCCTCGGCATCGATGCGCAGGTGACCTCCAGGAATGGGGCGGCCGATGCTGCCGGCGGCATGGTCGGCGAGCTCCGCGGGGACGTATGCCATCCGCGCAGTGGCCTCTGTCTGCCCGTACATCACGAAGAATTCGAACCCGCGACGCTCACCGAGGCGTGCGAAGCGGCGCACCGATTCTGGGGCGAGGCGGCCGCCGGCCTGGGTGAGGTAGCGGATGCTCGCTGGCAACCGATCCGTGAAATTGCCCGCCTCGAGAAGCTCGAAGGTGTAGGGCACGCCCGCGAAAGAAGTGATCCGATGCATCCCGGCCTCGTCCCAGAACGCTGCGTCGGCCACCGATCGCTCGGTGAGGACGACGCTCGCTCCCGACACGAGGTGGCTGTTCAGGACCGAGAGGCCGTAGCAGTAATGCATCGGCAGCGTGGTTGCTGCCCGGTCTGCAGGCGTGAGACGCAGGTACGCCGCAATGGCTTGTGCGTTGCTCAGCAGGTTTTGCCGGGACAACCGAACGAGCTTCGGCGACCCGGTGGACCCGGAGGTGCTCACCAGCATGGCTAGGTCGTCGGAGAAGCTGTGCGTGGATCCAGGCCGCATCTCCCGCAGGGACGGGCCGTCCCCGTCGCGGACAGCAATGACGTCAGGGTCGAACCGTTCAACCAGTGACGCGCGATGAGTCCGTGATGCTTCATCGTCACCCGGTGCGACCAGAAGCACCGGGTGGCCACCTTCCAGAGCTGCAAGGTAGGTAACGATCGGCTCGACGGCATTTGCTGCCTCCAGCATCACGAGTCGGCGGACACTACCAAGCTCGAGACGGCGTATGGCGACCATCCTGGCTAGCTGGGCGTAGCTGAGGTCTCCACTACCGGTGACGAATGCGACGTCGTCGTCTGAGCCATTAAGGAGGGTCAGTCGTGGTGCGGGCATGGTGAGGAGCACGAGAATACTTTCGAACGGTACGCAGGGGTTGGTTAGGTAAGGATATCCTACATAGTAGGAAACCGCACGGACCGCGGAAGTTCAACTCGCCACTGAACCCGTGTCCACAAACGGGGGCCAGACTAAAACAGTTGACCTCCAGCTGATGCGAACGTGGATCGTGCTGAGGACTCCTCTCCGTAATCGCGGACGGTATGCGGCGATGGTGGTTGCTTGAAACAATGACTCCTATCAAGTAGTACTTGACATAATGTGCATTATCAGTCACATGCCCGAGAGTGGTCGAGAGGGTTGTCCGGCCCGCCGAACTGCGGGCCGAACATCACTGCGGTAACGCCGGATCAGGCGCCGACGTAGGCTGCCAGGTGCTCGCCGGTCAGCGTCGAACGCCCGGCCACGAGATCGGCGGGCGTTCCCTCAAAGACGATTCGGCCGCCGTCGCGCCCGGCGCCGGGGCCCAGGTCGATGATCCAGTCGGCGTGCGCCATGACCGCCTGGTGGTGCTCAATCACGATGACGGACTTACCGGAGTCAACCAGCCGATCCAGCAGTCCGAGCAGATTCTCAACGTCGGCAAGGTGCAGGCCAGCGGTCGGCTCGTCCAGAACGTAGACATCGCCCTTGTCGGCCATTTGCGTGGCGAGCTTGAGCCGCTGCCGCTCACCGCCGGAGAGCGTCGGCAGCGGCTGGCCGAGGCTGAGGTATCCGAGGCCAACGTCGACGAGCCGGCAGAGAATTGCGTGCGCCGCCGGAATGCGTGACTCCCCCGCACCGAAGAACTGCTCGGCCTCGGTCACCGACATCGCCAGCACCTCACTGATGTCGCGCCCATTGAGGTGGTAGTCGAGGACGGATGCCTGAAACCGCTTGCCCTCGCAGACCTCACAGGGAATGGCGACACCCGCCATGATTCCCAGGTCGGTGTAGATGACGCCGGCGCCGTTGCAGTTGGGGCAGGCGCCCTCGGAATTGGAGCTGAACAACGACGGCTTCACGCCGTTGGCCTTCGCGAATGCCTTGCGGATCGGCTCGAGCATGCCGGTGTACGTCGCCGGGTTGCTGCGCCGCGACCCCTTGATCGTGCCCTGGTCGACGGTCACCACACCGTCCCGACCCGAGACCGATCCGGTGATCAGCGAACTCTTACCGGACCCGGCCACACCGGTGAGCACGGTCAACACACCGAGCGGAATGTCGACATTGACGTTCTGCAGGTTATGGGCGCTGGCGCCGCGAACCGGCAGGACACCCGACGGTGCACGCACGGTCGACTTGACGGCGGCCCGGTCATCCAGATGCCGACCGGTCAACGTGCCGCTGCTGCGAAGCCCGGCGAGAGAGCCCTCGAAGACCACCTCGCCGCCGTCCGAACCAGCACCCGGCCCGAGGTCGATGACGTGGTCGGCGATCGCGATCATCTCCGGCTTGTGCTCCACCACCAACACCGTGTTGCCCTTGTCGCGCAGCTGGACGAGAAGGGTGTTCATGCGCTGGATGTCGTGCGGGTGCAGTCCGATGGTCGGTTCGTCGAAGACATAGGTCACGTCGGTGAGTGAAGATCCGAGATGACGGATCATCTTGGTACGCTGCGACTCGCCGCCGGAGAGCGTGCCAGACGCCCGGTCCAGGGACAGGTAACCAAGCCCGATCTGCACGAAGGAGTTCAGCAGGAGCTCCAACGCGGTAAGCAGCGGCGCGACGGACGAGTCGTTCAGGCCACGAACCCACTCGGCGAGGTCGCTGATCTGCATCGCACAGGCATCCGCGATGCTGATTTCGTTGATCGTCGACGATCGCGCGCCCTCGTTCAGTCGGGTGCCGTTGCAGTCGGAGCAAACGGTGAAGGTCACCGCACGCTCCACGAACGCTCGAATGTGCGGCTGCAGCGAGTCAACATCCTTGGTGAGCATCGACTTTTGGATCTTGGGAATCAGGCCTTCGTAGGTGAGGTTGATGCCCTCGATCTTGATCTTGGTCGGCTCCTTGTGGAGGAGGTCGGCGAGTTCCTTCGTGGTGAAGTCCTTGATCGCTTTGTTGGGGTCGAAGAAGCCGCAGCCATTGAAGATACGTCCAAACCAGCCGTCCATGCTGTAGCCAGGGATGGTCAGTGCGCCCTCGTTCAGGGATTTGGTGTCGTCGTAGAGCGCGCGGAGGTCCATATCGGTGACCGATCCCCGACCCTCGCAGCGGGAACACATGCCCCCGATGATACTGAAGCTGCGGCGTTCCTTGACGGTCTGTCCCCCGCGTTCGATCGAAACGGCGCCCGCTCCAGTGATCGAGGCGACGTTGAACGAATACGCCTGGGGTGAGCCGAGGTACGGGTCGCCCAGTCGGCTGAACAGGATGCGCAGCAGGGCGTTGGCGTCGGTGGCGGTGCCGACGGTGGAGCGTGCGTTGGCCCCCATCCGCTCCTGGTCGACGATAATGGCCGTCGTCAGCCCGTCGAGCACATCGACGTCGGGCCTGGCCAGGGTCGGCATGAAGCCCTGCACGAAGGTGCTGTACGTTTCGTTGATCATGCGTTGCGACTCGGCAGCAATGGTGCCGAACACTAGTGAGCTCTTGCCCGAGCCGGACACGCCCGTGAACACGGTCAGCCGGCGCTTGGGAATCTCGACGCTGACGTTCTTGAGATTGTTTTCCCGAGCGCCCTGCACACGGATCAGGTCGTGGCTGTCTGCAACCTGCATCTCCGATTCCGGGTTCGCCGTGTTCGTGGTCATGCTATTCGCCCGTAAACCCGATCGTGTCGCCCACGTAGCGGGTGTTGCCGACCGGAACCGGCTCAACCGCAGCGGCTACGACCTCGGCCGCGAACTCGCTGACGTTGTACAAGCGACCGGCCGCTTCCTTACGGGCGCTGAGAGCACCGGGGTTGGACCGCTCGAGCAGTGTCGCCGTGATGGTGCCCTCGATCATGTCGCCGGAGACCACGACAAAGCCGATTCCGGATTCCTCAAGCTGCGGGATCACCGCGCGCAGGGCATCCTCACCGGCACGCTTGCTGCGAGCCACCCGCTCATACTCCGGCATGGTCGGCGTGGTCTTGATGAAGTGCGCCTGGTGGCTGGTGACGTACACGACGCGGGAGTCATCACCGAGCAGCGGGACCGCTTCGTTGAGCAGGTTCACCTGGGCATCGTGGTTCAACGTCATGGCGTAGTCGGCGGCCATGCCACTCTCCATGCCGCCCGAGGCGTTCATCACCAGAATATCGAGGCCGCCGAATTCGGTGCGAATGGTCTCGAACATCGCGGCGACCGAGGCCGGGTCGGTCAGGTCGGCACCGACCGTGATGGCCGTACCGCCGGCAGCGCGAATGGCGTCGGCGAGTTTGTTCGCGCGGGCCTCCTTATTGCGGTAATTAATGACGACCCTGGCGCCGGCTTCGGCGAAGTACCCGACAGTATCGGCACCGATACCGCGGGACGAGCCGGTGACGAGTACACGCTTGCCCTCGAGTGATCCTGCTGCAAGTGGATTGGTCACGGGGGCTCCTTTTAGTTTCATGCACGCCGGTAGTCATGCACGTTAGTCATTCACGTCGAATTTAGATGAGGCGGGCATCGACTGCCACACACTCGCCTGTCGACCATATCAACAAGCACCGGTCGCTCCCCCGGCGTGTTGTCGGTGGCACCTGCTAGTTTCAGAGGAAATGGATTGGGGAAAGTGGCACCCATGGTCGACCTGACTGATTATCTCTGGATTCTGTGGCTCGTCTTCATTCTCGTCGCCGTAACGATCGAGCTCCTGAGCCTGGAATTCACCTTCCTGATGATTTCCATCGGCAGCCTGGGCGGCCTGGGCGCCAATCTGCTCGGTCTGGAGTGGTGGCTGCAAATCGTCGTCGCCGCCGGCCTTTCGGTGCTGCTCCTACTCACCATCCGGCCGTTCCTGCTGCGTGCCCTGCGCAGGGGCGGCGATCCGGCCTTGAGCAATATCGACGCCCTGATCGGCATGACCGGTCGCGTCGTCGCGACGGTAACCCAGACCGGCGGGCTCGTCAAACTGGCCAACGGTGAAACCTGGACCGCGCGCCTGGTCGGACCGGCCGGCACCACCGACAACGGATCCGTTGATCCCGGACAGGCGATCACCGTGCACCTCATCGAAGGCTCCACCGCCGTCGTCATCTCCGCCGAAAGGACCCAGAATCATGCTTGACCCCGCAGCCTTCATCGGACAGATCTTCGTGTTCGCCCTGCTCGCCGTTTTGGCGGTGTTCGTCATCGTCATTTTGTTGCGCGCCATTCGCATCATTCCGCAGGGCAACGCCGGCGTGGTCGAGCGCCTCGGCAAGTACCACAAGACCCTGCTGCCCGGTCTGAACCTGCTCGTGCCGTTCGTCGACCGGGTGCGTCCCCTCCTCGACATTCGCGAGCAGGTCGTGTCCTTTCCTCCGCAGCCGGTCATCACCGAGGACAACCTCGTCGTCTCGATCGATACCGTCGTCTATTTTCAGGTGACGGATGCCCGGGCGGCCACCTATGAGATCAACAACTACCTCGGCGCGGTCGAGCAGCTCACCACGACCACCCTGCGTAACGTCGTCGGTGGCCTGAACCTCGAAGAGGCCCTCACCAGCCGGGACAATATCAACAGCCAGCTCCGCATCGTGCTCGACGAAGCCACCGGTAAGTGGGGCATTCGTGTCGGCCGAGTTGAGCTCAAGGCCATTGAACCGCCGCACTCCATTCAGGACTCGATGGAAAAGCAGATGCGCGCCGAACGTGACCGCCGTGCGCTCATCCTCACCGCTGAGGGAACCAAACAGTCCGCGATCCTCACCGCCGAGGGCGCCCGCCAGGCGGCCATTCTCGAGGCCGAGGGCGACGCCAAGGCTGCCGTCCTGCGCGCCCAGGGTGAGGCCGAAGCGATCACGACCGTATTCAAGGCCATCCACGATGGCGACCCCGACCCCAAGCTGCTGGCGTACCAATACCTGTTGACCCTGCCTAAGCTCGCCGAAGGAAGCGCCAACAAGCTTTGGATCGTTCCGAGTGAACTCACCGAGGCGATGAAGGGAATCGGCAGCGCGTTCGGTGCTCAACAAAGCGGTGCTCAACAAAGCGGTGCTCAACACAGCGGTCCCCAACACAGCGGTCCCCAACAAAACGGTGCCCAGACTGCTGGTGCGAACCCGGCGGATGCTGCCGGCGCGGCCGCACCGGCAGCATCCGCTCCCCCGGTTTCGCCGCAGGGCTAGCCGGTGGCCGAAAATGCCCAGTCGGTGTTTCTCAGCGGGACGCCGCCCCGGGTGTTCGCGCATCGGGGCCTGACCCAGGCCGCCCCGGAAAACACGCTGCTAGCCTTCGTGAAGGCGCTCGCGACCGGAGCCACGCACCTCGAGACCGACGTGCAGGTATCACTCGACGGTGTCGCGGTGCTCAGCCACGACCCCGACCTCACGCGGCTGGGTCGGGATGTGCGCATTGATCAGCTGACCATGGTCGAGCTCAAACGCATCAGTCTGGGCGAGGGCCAGGGGTTCACGTCGCTCAGCGATGCTCTGGAAGCTTTTCCGGACGCCCTGTTCAACATTGATATGAAAAGTGATGCTGCGGCGGAGCCGACCGCGCGGGCGATTCTCGATCAGCGGGCCTCTGAGCGAGTGCTCGTGACCTCGTTCAACGAACCACGGCGGCGGCACGCTCTCAGCCTTCTCCCCGGCGTGGTGTCGTCGGCGTCATCGTCACTCGTGGCCCAGGCCGTCGCCGCGACGAATCTGGGGCTGACCGCCCTGGTTCGACGCACCCTGCAGGGGTGCGTCGCTGTGCAGGTGCCCGAACGCCTCGGACCGGTGCGCATAGTCACTCCCCGATTTATCGCGATGATGCATCGGGTCGATGTCGAGGTGCATGTGTGGACCGTGAACGATCCGATCGACATGATTCGACTCCTCGACAGCGGAGTTGACGGCCTCGTCACGGACCGTGCAGATCTGGCCGTGGCCGCTATTACTCGCCGAACCTGAGAGTTACCTCCCAGAACGGGGGGACTGGGAAGGTTAACGCCCAGCTTGATGGTTTAGAACTATGAAGGCATCGTGATCGATCTGTGATTGCGAGCGAGAGGAGACCACACTATGGCTGACCGCAGTTTGCGTGGCATGAGATTGGGCGCACAAAGCCTGCAGAGCGAAGAAGGCGTCACCTTCTCCCCCCGAGTGGGCCACACTTACCGGTGTGAAACATGCGGACGCGAGACGGTAATGATTTTTTCGGCCGAAGCCGAGGCTCCGGACGAATGGGAATGCAAGTACTGCGCACGGACGGCGACTCGGCTCGTCGACTCCATGCCCGTAGTCGTTGACCACTCCGACGAGAAAATTCCTCGGACCCACTGGGACATGTTGCTGGAACGTCGCACCAGAGACGAACTCGAAGAGCTGCTCGAAGAGCGCCTTTCGGTGTTACGTCTGCGCCGTGGTGGCCAGCAGAAGATCGGTGCCTAACCGCTCAAAACCCCCGCACGACCCCGCACCAACGTGCTTGTACCCCCGTACTTGCACCCGTGGTGGCGGGGTCGTCGTTGGTTAACCCGGATTTTACCGGCGGTGTCGCCGAGCCGCGCCCAGGCAGAGCGCCAGACCAGCCAGGCCCAGACCCGACAGCAACCACTCAGTTCCCCGACCGGCCACCATCGCCGGCGTGATGGTGTCGCTGAGCGGCACCGTCTGCACCATGGCGCCCGCAGTGAAGGTGGGCAGGCTGTCGAGGGTGTCACCGTTGGGTGTGATGATGGCGCTCGACCCGACCGTGGAGATGTTCACAACGGTGCGACCGGTTTGGATCGCACGCAGCCGGGCGATGGCGAGCTGCTGCACGCTTTCATCGGTGTGTCCGAAGTCGGCATTGTTGGTCTGGGCCAGAATCAGCTGCGCCCCGCTGTCGATCATCTCCTGCACGAGCTGGTCATCGGCGATGTCGAAGCAGATTGCGATGCCGGCCAGCACACCGTCGATGTCGAAGACATTGTCGCGGGTACCGATACCGTAGTCGCGTCCGATCAGATCAATCAGCTCCGGCGCGAACGGGCGCCAGAATGCTCGATCCGGCATATATTCGGCAAACGGCACCGGATGCACCTTGTCGTAGACGTCGACGGCCCCGCGTCCGGCCTCCCAGAGCAGAGAACTGTTGAAATAGGTGTCTTCAGGCTGGGTGATCGTGCCCGTGATGAGCGGAGCATCCATTTCGGTGCTGATGTAGTCGAGTACCTGCGCCGCCGCCGCCGAGCGGGTCGGGTCGATGTCGCTCGCGTTCTCCGGCCAGACCACAAAGTCCACGCTCTCGCCGATTAACGGCAGGGTGGCCGAAGTGTGGTCCTGCAGAATCTGACCGGGTGAATACTCCGCAAACAGACCGGCGTCGGCGTTGCCCTGCACCGCGGCAAGCCGGGTCGTGCCGCTGGGCAGCGTCGGCCATGCGGGGATGGCGAGCACGAGGGCGACCGCGCCGACCGCTACGGCTACCCGCAGGGTGTGGGCCAGGTCGGGCTCCCGCAATAGTTGCACGGCGAGGGCGCTCAGCCAGACCAGGATGAAACTTAGGCCGGACAGTCCCACCCAGGCGACGAGCGCGCCGAACGGACTTTCCGACTGGGAGAGCGCGACTCGGCCCCAGGCGAATCCGCCGTAGGGCCAGACCGCGCTGATCGCTTCCCTGGCCGTCCAGAGCCCGGCCACGATGACCGGAACCAGTCCGACGCGGCCCCAGACGCTCGGCCAGAGGCGCGGCCCGTGGCGCAGAACGAGCGCGGTGAGGCCGAGGCCGAGGCCGAAGAACAGGCTTTGCAAGCCACCGAGCGCGAACCACGGCACGAGTCCGAGATACAGAGTGATCCAGTAGATGTGGATCAGCCAGAAGGACAGCCCGGCGACCAGCCCGACCAGCAACCCGGTACCGAGGCTTCGACCGAGCAGCGCCACGAACATGAGCGCCACGCCGACCGGGGCGAGAAACCACCAGTCCCGGTCCGGAAATCCGGCGTCGAGGATGGCGCCGGCACCGGCCGCCACCAGAACGGATGCCCACAGTGGCAGGCTGAACGCACTCTCGCTCCCCCCCATGGCTGGTTCAGGCCACCGAGGAGTACGCGACGATGCCGCGACGGATCGAGTCCATGGCCTCGCGCGCGGTCGGCCCAACGCGACCGTTACCAGCGCTACTGCGCTGGTCAACCTGCACGAGCTGGTCGAGGAGGTCGATGGTCTGTTTGGTCCAGCGCACGAAATCTCCCGCGGCCATTTCGGCTTCGTAGAGCACATCGGCGAGCGACGCGCCGCGGGCCCATTTCCACATGGCCAGGCTAAGGCCAACCGCCAGCGGATTGCTGCCGGGCAGTTTGTGGTCGCGTTCGAGGTCGTCGATGCGGCTCCACAGGTCTTGCGTCTCGTCCAGCGCCGGTCGGAACGGCCCCTTGGGCAGGTAGCGGGCATCGATCAGCCCCTCCTCGCGGCGCGGCTCGAACACCAGAGCGCAGGCCATGGCTGCCAAACTGGCGGCATCGAGGTCCTTCCACAGGCCGCGGCGCAGGGATTCGGCGACGAGCAGGTCCCGCTCGGCGTAAATGCGGCGCAGGATGCGTCCGCTTTCGCTCAACGCGATCGTTCCGCGCGCGTCGGATTCGAGGTAGCCGTAACCGAGCAGAACGTCGGTCACCCGGTCGAAAACCCGCGCGATGGCGCCGGTGCGCTGGGAGATCTGCTGGTTGAGGGCATCCGTCTGCCGCTTGAGCTTGAACCAGCGCTCAGCCCAGCGGGAGTGCGCCTCGCGGTCGGGGCAGTGGTGACAGCCGTGGGCGCGCATCTGCTTGCGCAGGCTGGTCACCTCACGCTGCCGCTTGTCGCGCTCCCCGCGGAGTGAGTTGTCGGCCTTGGTACCTTCACGCTCAACCTCGGTCAGCCGTCGTCGAATGGATGAGTACTCCTCGAAATTGCCGAGGTGGCAGGTCATGCTGGTCTTGAACCCGGCCAGGGACTCTTCCTGCTGACGCACGGAGCGCGCGAGGTCGACGACAGCCCGATCGGCTTGGAACTGGGCGAAGGAGGATTCGAGGACACCTCGGGTACGGGCGACGCCGAACTGATCGATCAGGTTGACGGCCATGTTGAAGGTCGGCTTGAAACTCGAATTCAGCGGATAGGTTCGACGGGAGGCCAGCGACGCGACAGCCTGCGGGTCCAGACCCTGGGCCCACTGGATGACGGAGTGACCGAGCGTGTCGATGCCGCGACGGCCGGCCCGCCCGGTCAGCTGGGTGTACTCCCCCGGCGTGATCGGCACCCGGGCTTCACCGTTGAACTTCTCAAGCTTGTCCAGGACCACGGTGCGCGCCGGCATATTGATGCCGAGGGCAAGGGTTTCGGTCGCGAAGACGGCCTTGACCAACTTTTTTTGAAAAAGCTCCTCGACGACTTCCTTGAACGCGGGCAGTAGCCCTGCATGGTGAGCTGCCACGCCGCGTTCGAGGCCGTCGAGCCACTCGAAGTAGCCGAGCACACCGAGGTCTTCGTCGAGCAGGGTGCGACAGCGGTCGTCGACAATCTGGCGGATTTCGTCGCGTTCGTGTTCCTGGGTCAGGCGCACACCGGAGCGGAGCACCTGACGCACGGCCTGGTCGCAGCCGACCCGGCTGAAGATGAAGAAGATCGCGGGCAGTAGATGTTTACCGTCGAGCATGCGCACGATGTCGCCGCGGTCCATGCGGCCGGCATCGAACTGCGGGCGGTGCTTGTCATGACCCCGATACCCTCCGGAGGAACCGCCCTCCCGGCCGGAGCCACGGCCGCGCCCGCCGGCCGAACGCCCGCCGGCGTGGGCCAGCCGAACGAGTTCGGGATTCACCCGATGAGTGCCGATCAAACCGGTGGAATCGAAGAGATCGAGCATGTTGTTCTTGACCAGAACGTGTTGTTCCAGGGGTACTGGGCGCTCCTCGGAGACAATCACGTCGGTTTCGCCGCGGACCGCCTGCAACCAGTCGCCGAATTCTTCCGCGTTTGACACGGTGGCGCTCAGCGAGACCATCCGCACCGGTTGCGGAAGGTGGATGATCACTTCTTCCCAGATAGCGCCGCGAAAGCGGTCGGCGAGGTAGTGCACCTCGTCCATCACTACAAAGGCCAGGTTGGTCAGCAGGTCAGAACTGGCATAAAGCATATTGCGCAGTACCTCGGTCGTCATGACCACGATGCGCGCCCCCGGGTTCACATTACTGTCGCCTGTGAGTAATCCGACCTGATCCGCACCGTACTCGGCGACAAACTCCTGGAATTTCTGATTGCTCAGCGCCTTCATGGGCGCGGTATAGAACACCTTTGCTCGAGACTGCTGCATCGCGAGGTAGATCGCGAATTCGGCCACGATCGTCTTGCCGGCACCGGTCGGTGCCGCGACGAGCACGCTATTGCCCGCCTCCAGACAAGCGCAGGCCTCGCGTTGAAACGGGTCGAGGTCGAATTTGAGACCGCTTTCGAAGGCCTGAAGTTTTGGCTGGCTGGCCCGGGTGCGAGCGGCCGAGTAGCGTTCGGCCGGCGATTGCGTGTGCGTCACGTGATCCTTAACAGTTACGACAGCGGGCTCCTAGGGTGCCCGGAGTCCAAGTTCCTTCTCGAACGCGAGCACTTTTCTGGCCGCGCGGCGGTCGTGCAGCCAGGCGATTCCATAGGCGGCAAAATACAACATGACCATGGGGATTGCCAGCAGGAACATCGACACGACGTCGGCCGCCGGGGTGGCGATGGCGGTGAAGAGCACGATGACCAGAATGGCGATCCGCCAGGATTTGATGATGGATGCTGCGCTGATGACGCCGGCGAAATTCAAAAGCACGATGAACACCGGAAGGACGAACGCGATCCCGATGGCAACGACGAGCTTGAGCACAAAGTCGAAGTACCCCTGGGCGTTGATGAATGCGGAGTCCTCGGTCGGGGCGAAACTGGTCATAAGTTCGACCACGTGCGGCAGCACGACCCAGCCGGCCGCGCATCCCGCCAGGAACAACGGGATGGCGGTGAACAGAAAACCGAAGGTGTACTTCTTCTCCGTGCGCGTCAGGCCGGGAACCAGGAACGCGAACACCTGGTACAGCCAGACCGGGCTGGACACGATCAAGCCGACATACAGAGAGATCTTGAGCTTGAGGTCGAAGGCGCTCGTGATGTCGGGGTAGTTGATCTGCGCGTTGCGATGTTGGGCGTTGATGATGGCGTAGATCGGTTCGCGCAGCTGGTCCCAGACGAAATCCGAGAGGAACCAACCGGCAATCGCACCGATCAGTAGGCCAGCGGCGGCTAGGTAGAGGCGCTTACGCAACTCGACCAGATGCTGGCCGAGCGACATTTTGCCTTCAACGGGCGTACGCCGACGCGTGCGTACCGCCACGGTGGCTAGGGCTTCGCGGCCGGGTCGGTCGGACCCGCGGACTTCGCGGCGTCATCGCCCGTGGAGCCGCTCGACTGGGTCGGTGCGTTGGGATCGGGGTCGACGCTGTCGCTCTTGATTTCACTCTTGAAGATCTTCATCGACTGGCCGAGGCTCCGGGCGAGTCCGGGCAGTTTGGGCGCACCGAAGAGAAGCAGTACGACAACGAGGATGATCAGGAAATGCCATCCGGTCAGGTTTTGCAGCATGAGGGCGTGTCCTCTTGTGTTAGCGGGTAACGTGGCGGGCGTTCCGCATCAGTTTACCCCGCACGATCCGTACGTCGCGACGCACCTGCCGCCGATGGACGCGTTCCGCTTCGCGCTGCTCGACCTCGTGGCGCAGCGCCGCGAGATCCGTGAAGACGGCCGGTCTGAACTGCTCCGGCCTCGGGCTGACGTCCACGTTCAGTGCGGCGATCTGATCGCCCAGGGCTTCGAAGCCACGGAGCGCACCGAGGGTTTTTCGGTAGAGCCGCACACCGGACCACAACAGAAGGGCGAGGAAACCCAGCGTCAGCGCGCTCCAGATGAGCAGCCAGGACCACCAGGGCATCCGCTAGTCCTCGCTGGCCGGGGCATCGGTGTACTGCGCAACGCCGGCCGCCGCCCACTCGGCGACGACACTGCGTGATTCGGCCGGTTCGAGAACAGTGACGATCCCGGCCAATCCCGCGACCAGTCGTTTGAGGGCGTGGGAGTGGGCGACCCGCAGGGTGGTGCGCGTACGACCCCCCGTACCGACCGGAACCGACCGTTCGGGGCGATAGTCGGCGAGCAACGGCAATGCCGCGGTTTCGAGTTCGAGTCGCACGTCCAGGTCGCCGCTTGAGGCCTGGAACAGGGTATCGGGCAACAGAATATCCGCGGCGTGCGTGCTGCGTGCTCTGCTGGTCGTGCGCGGGTCGCTGATGCGATCGAGACGGAAGGTGCGTACCGCTTCGCGGAGATGGCACCAGCCGCGCAGGTACCAGTCGTTGTCAACAGATTCGATGCGCAGCGGATCGACGAGACGGTGTTCCTGAGCACCGCGGGCGTTTAGGTAGTCGAACTCTACCTGCATCCCCGACGTGAGAGCTGCCTGGAGGAGCGCACGTGTCGCCCCGCCACCGCGCCGCGCGACGGCGAGTTGGGTCGGCGGAGCAGACGCCCCGCGGGTCAATTTGGCCATCAGCGATGCAATCGCATCCGTATCAGCGTTGTCGGGTAGGGCCGAGAGATATTGCAGGCCGGCGATGAGCGCTGCAGCCTCCCGGGCCGAGAACCTGGGCGAATCGTCGATGGCGACCTGATGGGTGAGGACGATGCGGTCGTTCAGCTCGAATTCATCCCAAAGGATGTCGAAGAGATCGCCGTGCAAATACTGACGGGTTTCTCCGGGAATTCCGGATAAGGCGATGAGACTGACCAGGGAGCGCACACGCTCAGGGGGCAGGTCGAAATGCTCGGCGACCTCCGTGACGGTCACCCGACCCTGCTCGATCAGGTACGGAACCAGCGAGAGCAGGAGAGTGAGCTGGTCGCTGGCGATTCGCGACTGCGCGGCCGTCGTGGCCGGTTGCGTTTTGGGTTGCGTCAGGCGGCGGCGCGGCGCCGCTCCGGCTGCCCCGACCGGCAGGTCGGGCGAATGAGCATCGCGAACAGCGAGCAATCGGCTGGTCACGGCCGTGCGGAGTGCGGGAGGACCAACGACGAATACTTCCGGCCCGAAGGCGGCCAATTCGTCGGCTAGAACGTGCAAATCGGTGAAATGCACGACGCGCTCCGGGCTGGACGCCGGGTCAGTTGCCGGGATTCCCGACTGACGCGCGCCGAGGCGCACTGCCGCGTCGGTGCCCGGCTGCACCAGGACGTGCGCGACGTTGCTCGCCCACAGTTCTTCCAATTCAGCCAGGGCGCGGGCACTGTCGGCGGCAGTGCCGGCGGACGCGTCGTTGGCAGCATCGGTGACCGGGGACGGGAACGCCGCCGGTACGACCTTGACCGGTCCCACGATGCGCGAAAGGAGGAAGGTGCGCGGAGCATGAGCGACTTCATCGGTCGCGTAGAGGTGCCAGCGCCCCTCATGCTGCACGAGCGCCCGGGGGACGACCACGCGACGAAGCGGTTTCCTCTTGCCCGGTTTGAGGTAGAGAAAGGCCACTACCTCGGTGCGATCCAGCGCTTTGCTGAGCGGGTCAAAGCTATGGTCCCGCGTGCGCAGCAACGGTGCGTAGCCGAGCACAGGTTCGCTCGAGTCGACGCCGAGCGAATTCAACTTGATCAGGGCGCGACGGGATTCACCGGACAGCGATCCTTCACGCCAGACCGTGCCGGCCAGTTTGAGCAGCGACACTTCGTCGGGAGTGAAGGTCACATCGGCCGGGAGGTCGTACAGCCCTTTCGGTATGCGATAGCGCAAGTGATGGTTGCTGCCCGGATCGTCCGGCGTCTCGATCGTCTCGAGGGGAATGCCCAGTTCCCGAATGTCGTCCTTGTCGCGCTCAAATTGGCGCTCCAAACTACCATTGGGTCCAGCGATCAGGAATCGCTGCCGATAGCCCTGAACGTTGGCGAGGATATCCGCCTTGGTCAGCCCGGTGTCCGTCGCTACGAGCGCCAGGACCAGGCTGAACAGACGTTCCGGAGCGGTGACCGGGCGCGGTTTGGGCGCGTCGCCGCGTTCGTCTGTGTCGACCGGGGAAGGCACGAGGTCACTCCCGCCGTTTAGTTGATGCCGAGGATGTCGAAGACGAAGATGAGCGTGGAATCGGCCGGAACTGCGCCCGACGCGGTCTTACCGTAGGCCTGTGTGGGCGGAATGACGGCGACGATCTGCGACCCGACGGTTTGCCCGGTGAGAGCCGCTGCCATGCCGGGGATGAGCTCAGTGGGAACGAACTCGACCGGGCTGCCGTTCGCCCAGCTGGAATCAAAGACCGTCTTCTCTTTCCAGAGCACTCCGGTGTAGTTCAAGGTGACCGTCGAATCTTCCAGGACCTTGGCCCCGGTGCCCTTCTTGAGGACCCCGATTTCAAGTTCAGTAGGCGCATCGCCGGACGGCACCACGATGCCGGGCGTGCCGTCGGCGTCCAGGACGACCGCGGGAAGACCGTTGGCGACCACCTGGTCTGCACCGTCGGCGCGAGGCAGGAAGGCCTTCACGATGTCGACCACGAGCACGAGGGAGTCCGTCGCCGCGACCTGGAACTGTTCGTTGCCGCCGGCTGGTCCGAAGGCGTCCTCGGGTGCGATGACGATCGCGACACGGGCCCCGACCTGGGCGCAGAGCAGACCGTCGACGAATCCAGGAAGGGTGCTCTCGTTGAGGATGATCGGGACGGCCGTTGAGCCGTCGAAAGCACTCTGCTGGATCGCAGCACCGGTCGTACCGTTGTAGAGGTTGAACTCTGCGGTGATCTTCTGTCCGGGAACGATGTTGTCCCCCGAACCCGCAATCACCTCGGTGCGCTGGGTGGACGCGGACTTGAGGGGCGTCGGAAAAGTGACCTCCGGTGCCGAACCAAAGTCGCCGGAAACTTTCACCAGCTCGGAGGCGGCACCCGCGGAGACCGGTGCGTCACAGGAGGCCTGGACCGTGCCGGGGCTGGCACAGGCGGTCAATGCCGCCATCACGAGTCCGGCGGTGGCGATCAGCGCGGATGCTTTGCGCACAAGTCCTTCTTTCGATACGGGGTTGCTGCAGCACTGGGCGCTGCGCTGGATGCTGTGGGGTCGATCTGTGACCGGGTGGCGCGGCCGAGGCCTCGCACGTAGTACAACCGAAACGGGCCGGGCCCTATCCTAACCGGCGTCGAGGTCTCGAGCTTTGGAGAGGTCTGCGCTGGTCCCGGCGATCCGCACGCGTTTGCGCATGACCTTGGCACTGACATTGCGCTCACCAAGCGCCCCGGGCGTCCACGCCTCGACGTCGGCGTCACTGAAGTCGGTCTTCGACGGTCGCCGTTTCAGTTCGGGCAGAATCGTGTCGGGAGCGAGCCGTCTGGCGGTGATGAGAAAGCCGGTGTGCCCGATCATGCGATGGTCTGGGCGAACGGCGAGTCCCTCGACGTGCCAGCCACGAATCATGGTCTCGCTGGAGTCCGGGTTGGTGTACAACCCGGTACCACGAATGGCCTCGGCCACGCGAGACAGCTGCGTCACCGTGGCAACATAGCAGAGCAGGACCCCGCCGGGCTTGAGGGCGTCGGAAACCGAGCCAAGGCACTCCCACGGTGCCAGCATGTCCAGGACGACCCGGTCAACGCTCTGCGCCGGCAGGGTCTCCGGCAGGGTTTCGGCGAGGTCACCGAGCGTGATGGTCCAGTTCTCCGGATCGTTGCCGAGGAACGTGGCGATATTGTCCCGGGCGACGTCGGCGAATTCTTCCCGCCGTTCGAAGGAAGTGAGCCGACCGGCCGGACCGATCGCCCGCAGCAGCCAGAGCGAGAGCGCTCCCGAACCGACCCCGGCTTCGACGACAGTGGCACCGGGAAAGATATCGGCCTGGGCCAAAATCTGGGCAGCATCCTTGGGATAGATGATGGCCGCGCCGCGCGGCATGCTCATCACGAAGTCCACCAGCAGGGGGCGCAGCGCAAGATGCTCGACCCCGACGTTGTTGGTGACGACCGATCCGTCGGGCTGCCCGATGATGTCGTCGTGCGCGAGAATTCCGCGATGCGTGTGAAAGGTCAGGCCAGCCTGGAGCGAAATGGTGTTCATTCGTCCCTTCGGTCCGGTGAGTTGCACGCGGTCGCCGACGCGAAAGAGTCCACTGTTTTGGATTACCTGGTTGTTGCTCATGCGAGTGGTGCGCTTTCGTGTTGGGCAGCCCGGGTGGGGGCGAGAAGATGAACGGGTTCGGAAAGTTCAGCGGTGGAGAAACGATAGAGCGCTGCCAGATCATCAATCGTGCGACCGACCAGCGTCGACCAGCGGGTGTAGTCGTCGCTTTCCGGCAGGTCGATCTGGTGGGGCACAGCGATGGTGATGGTACCGGCGGCCACAGCCGAGGCGACGCCGGGAACGGAATCCTCAATGGCGATGCACCGGCGCGGATCGACGCCGAGCCGTTCGGCGGCCACGAGGTAGGGGTCAGGGTGCGGCTTGCTGTTGGCGACCATATCGCCGGCGATAACCAGGTCGAACGCGGGAAAATCGATCAGGTCGATGATCTGCCGAGCCATGCGCTCGACCGACATAGTGACGAGCGCAGTGGGCACTCCCGCCGCCTTCAACTCCTGCAGGAGTTCACGAGAACCGGGGCGCCAAGGAATACCATGCTCGGCCAGCTGCTGCTGCACCCGGTCGGTGAGGCGAGCGACAATGGCGTCTGGCGTGAGATCCACCCCGCGGGACTGCAGAATCGCCGCAGAGTTCCACAGTCCGGAGCCGACCAGCAGCATGCCATCATCATGCGTCCAGACGCCGCCGAATTCAGCGACCAGCTCCGTTTCCGCACGCATCCAGTACGGTTCGGTGTCGACGATGGTCCCGTCCATGTCCCAGAGGACGGCGGCGGGAAGGGAAACGGGCGCGGAGGGCGGCACAGGAGAAACATTCACGGGGTTCAAGTCTAGGGCCACCGCCTATCCTTGACTGAGGCGCTCCACCGGGAGGCCGAAAGAATTGAGGACATACACGGTGACTGACGGTATTGGGTTTCTGGGCGGGCGGCTTCTCGTCGTTGCTTTCGAGGGCTGGAATGATGCCGGCGAAGCTGCGACCGGGGCAGTACGTGCACTCAAGGACCTCCTCGACGTCGAGGTCATTACCGAGGTCGATCCGGAACTGTACTTTGACTACCAGTTCAACCGACCGACCGTGTCGACCAATGAAGACGGCGTGCGTGCCATCGGGTGGCCGAGCGCGATCATGTACGGACCGACGGCCGCCGGCCCGGTCAGCGTTCCGCTGGCCGAGGACGCCGAGTTGCGGGTCAGTGGTACGAATGCCGGCAACATCTACCTGCTCATCGGTACCGAACCGTCACGAAGTTGGAAGAGTTTTGCGGCGGAGATTCTCGACGCTGCCCTCGCCGCCGATGTCAGCGGTGTGGTGTTTCTGGGAGCGATGCTCGCCGACGTTCCGCATACCCGACCCATTTCCATCTTCGTGTCGAGCGACAACTCGAAGGTACGCGGCGAATTGCAGATCGAACGAAGCAACTACGAGGGGCCCGTCGGCATTCTCAGCGTGCTGTCGGACGCCGCCGAGACGGCGGGCATTCCGACGCTGTCGATTTGGGCATCCGTTCCCCACTACGTGCACAATGCGCCGTCCCCCAAGGCGATGCTGGCCTTGATCGACAAGCTGGAAGAAGTGATCGACGTCGTGATCCCCCGTGGTGCGCTCGTCACCGAGGCGGCCGAATGGGAAACCGGGATCGATGTGCTGGCCGGTGAGGATGAAGAGATGGCCGCCTACATCGCCCAGCTTGAGCAGGCCCGCGATACCGTCGACTCCCCCGAAGCGAGCGGCGAAGCCATCGCGCAGGAGTTCGAGAAATACCTGCGTAAACGCGGCACTGACGGACGCGATGGACGAGCTGACGGTCGACCCGACGGGCCGGGCAGCCGGCCAGAGGGCCCGCGGCAGTAGGTTCTAGAGCTCCACGCCGAGCAGGGCATGGACGGCGCGATGGACGAGTTCAGGGGCGTCAACGGTGTCGGCTGCAGCGTGGTCGAGAATGCGCAGCGCCTCCGGCGTGTCCAGATCGTGTCGGAGAGCCAGACGAAGCGACTGCACGATTGCTGTCGCTGAACCGGAGGCACCGGCGCCGAACGTGGCACCGGCACCGAAGGCCGTCGACCAGCGGGCCAAACGCTCCACCCCTTCGTCGAGCAGGGAGGACGTCCACTCCCAGTCGGTGCGATAGTGGCGGTTGAGCAGGGCAAGACGAATGGCCCGGGGATCGATGCCCCTGGCCCGCAGGCGCGACACCAGCACGAGGTTTCCGAGCGACTTGCTCATCTTCTCCCCCCGGTAGGCGACCATGCCGGTATGGCTGTAGACGCCGGCGAGCGGATGCCCGGACAGCCCTTCCGCGTGTCCGGCGCTCATGTCGTGGTGCGGGAAGATGAGGTCGGATCCGCCGCCCTGCACGGTGAAGTCGGTGCCGAGCTCTTTCAGGGCGATGACCGAGCACTCGATGTGCCAGCCGGGTCGCCCCGCACCGACGAGGGATTCCCAGGCCGGTTCTCCGGCCCGGGAGGCCCGCCAGAGCAGCGGATCGAGTCGGTCGCGCTTGCCCAATCGGTCAGGGTCTCCCCCGCGCTCAGCGAACAGTCGGAGCATGCTCACGAGGTCGAGGTTGCTCTCCTCGCCGAGCGTCCAGCCCGTGTTCGCTTGCGCTGCTGCGATATCGAAGTAAAGATCGGCGGCGATCTGCCCGTCAGCACCGGCCACAGCATCGTCGGTCGGCACGGGGTAGGCCAGCCCGGCATCGCGAAGCGCGGCGACCGCCTCAGCGATCTCGTCGATGACCTCGGTCACGGCGACGAAATCGTTCGGTGGAATGATGCTGAGCGCTTGCATATCGGTGCGGAACAGCTCCACCTGAGATGCGGCGAGGTCGCGCCAGTCCACGCCGGTGGCTGTCGCCCGCTCCAGGAGCGGGTCATCGACATCCGTCACATTCTGGGCATAGTGCACCCGGAAACCGGCGTCGATCCAAACCCGCTGCAGGGTATCGAAGGCCAGGTAGGTGTTGGCGTGACCAATGTGCGTCGCGTCGTAGGGCGTGATGCCGCAGACGTACAGACGGGCCGCATCGCGTGGCTGTGCCAGCACCAGGCTGTCCGTTTTGGTGTCGTGGAGCCAGGGAGCACTGGATTCCCCGGGGACAGAGACAATTTCGGGTCGTTCCCATGCACGCATACAACCAGCCTAGCTTTCAAAGGGCGGTCGCCTTGCGAGCGGGCTAGGCGGAGATGACGTTCGTGCCGAGGAGCACGAACAGCACGATGCCGAGCACGATGCGGTAGATCACGAACGGCAGGAAGCTGCGCTTGGAGATGTAGTTCATGAAGAACGCGATCACGGCGAGGGCCACGAAGAAGGCGATGACGGTGGCCACGAGGGTTTCCAGCGGGCCGAAGATTTCGGTCGTGCAGTTGGCTGCGCCGGCCAGACACGGCTCGGCAATGGACTTGTAGATCTGGAAGAAGCCGCTGCCGAGCACCGCCGGAATGGCCAGTAGGAATGCATAACGGGCGGCGGCAGCGCGCTCATAGCCGAGAAACAGTCCGGCCGTGATTGTTCCGCCGGAGCGCGACACCCCAGGGATGAGGGCGAGGGCCTGGGCGAATCCGAAGATGACGCCGTGACCGACCGTGATGTCCTGCAGCCTGCGCCGTTTGGCTCCGACATGATCGGCGATTCCGAGCAGAATGCCGAAGACGATGAGCATGGTCGCGGTGATCCACAGCGACCGCAGCACGGTCTCGATCTGGTCCTGGAACAGCAGTCCGAGGATGATGATCGGCAGCGACCCGAGAATGATGAGCCAGCCCATGCGGGCATCCGGATCTGTGCGGGGAACGCTGCCCCCGAGCGATCTGGCCCATTGGCCGATAATGCGCACGATGTCGCGCCAGAAAAAGATCACCACGGCCGCCTCGGTGCCGATCTGGGTGATGGCGGTGAAGCGTGCCCCGGGATCTTCGCCGGTGCCCAGAAACTGGCCGACGATGGCGATGTGCGCGCTCGAGGATACCGGGAGGAACTCAGTCAGGCCCTGGACCAGACCCAGGATGATCGCATTCAGAAAGTCCACACGCTTCGCTTTCTCAGATTATTCAAGGGATGCCCGCTCCGCGTCGGATCCAGGGCTTGCTAGTAGCTGGAGAGCAGGTCGGTCAAAACCCGCCTGCCAAACACTAATGCGTCGAGGGGCACTCGTTCATCCACGCCGTGGAACATGGCCGGAAAATCGAGGTCGGGCGGCAGTCGCAGCGGGGCAAACCCGTAGCCCTTAATGCCGAGCGTGCTCAGTGCCTTGTTGTCCGTTCCGGCGGACAGCAGGTACGGCAGCACCGGCGCTCGGGGATCGTGGCGCTCCA
The DNA here is from genome assembly GCF_004403155.1 of Cryobacterium sp. Hh7. NCBI lineage: Bacteria > Bacillati > Actinomycetota > Actinomycetes > Micrococcales > Microbacteriaceae > Cryobacterium > Cryobacterium sp. Hh7. Next base: position 94,832 of record NZ_SOHG01000016.1, read on the forward strand.
GGGTGCTCACGACGGCGTCGATCAGCGGACCGCTGAACTCGGTCTCGAGGCCGATATCGCGGTGCATCGTCACGATTTCGATGTCCGCACCGACGATGTCCTGAATCTGAGCGAGCACGAGGTCTTCCTCCCCCGGCAGCGAGCGGATGTCGATCAGCGCCTCGGCCGCGTCCGGGATCACATTGTGCTTATATCCGGCGGTGAGGCCGGTCGGGTTGGCGGTAGTGCGCAGGCTGGCCTGGATGAAGCCGGAGGCGGTGCCGGTCGCCAGGGCGAGCTCGTCGGGGCCGACCTGCTGCGGATCCACGTCGAGAATGCGTGCGATCTCGCCGAGCAGCTGTTCGGTCGTGTCGGTGAGCCGAATCGGCCACTCGTGACGCCCCAGTTTTGCCACGGCCTCGGCGAGCCGGGTGATCGCGTTGTTCGGATGCATGCGGGAGCCATGCCCGGCCTCGCCACGGGCCACCAACTTGATCCAGATAAGGGCTTTCTCTCCGGTTTGCAGCAAGTAGGCGCGTTTGCCGCCGAGGGTGATGGAGTACCCGCCGACCTCGCTGATCGCCTCGGTCGCACCGTCGAACAGGTGCGGGTGTTCGTTCACCAGAAAATGGGAACCGAGCACACCGCCGGCCTCTTCATCGGCGAAGAAGGCGATGACGAGGTCACGCTCCGGCGCACCGCCGGAGCCGATCACGTCCTGCAGTGAGGCCAGAATCATGGCGTCCATATTCTTCATGTCGACCGCGCCGCGCCCCCAGAGCAAGCCGTCCTTGATGACGCCGGCGAAGGGGTCGACACTCCAGTTTGCCGGGTCGGCCGGCACCACGTCGAGGTGCCCATGCACGACCAGGGCCGGTCGGGAGGTATCGCGACCCTGCACCCGCGCCACCACGCTGGTGCGGCCAGGTTCGGAATCGAACAGTTCCGGCACGAGGCCGAGGGCTCGCAGCTTCTCAGCAACGTACTCGGCCGCATCCGTTTCACCGTTTGAACGACCCTCACCATAATTTGTGGTGTCGAAACGGATGAGATCGCGCGCGATTTCGGCGGTCAGATCGAGTTTCGCAGCGGCCGTTCCGGGTGACGCACCCGCTGAATCAGCGGAACTTGCGGCCGGAATCGTGTTCGGGGAGGAAGCCATAACCACACGCTACCCGTCGCCAACGGGCGCAGTGACACAACGGGCGTTCTAAACCGTGCTAAGTTATTACCTCGGCAGCCGGTTCATCCGGAGGCCGTTTCACCCAGTCCGGGTGGCGGAATTGGTAGACGCGCTGGCTTGAGGTGCCAGTGCCCGTTAAGGGCGTGTGGGTTCAATTCCCATCTCGGACACGGAGATTTCTTTCAAGAAATCAACGAGGACTGGTTGAGACAGTTCACAAGGCCGGATCCCCTGGATCCGGCCTTGTCTCGTTAAGATTCATAGCAGTGACGGGAGTCGGTCAGGACAGGATGTCCCTGGTCACGAATCGGCTATAGGCCAAAGCCCCGAAAACGGCCACGTAGCAAAACTGCACGATCGCGTTCTGGCCAAACGAACCCAGGTCGAGCGGTTGCCGGAGCAGATCGGCGAAGCCGAGCCAGTAGTGACTGAACAGCCACGGGTGCAGCCAGTCGAGCTGCGGGATGACGTCGAGTATCTGCGCGATCACCGAGACCACGATTGTTGCCGCCATGGCTCCGACGGGCACATCGGTGAGGGTAGAGATGAACAGTCCGATCATGGACAGTCCGAGCAGCGACACCGTGACGTACGCGGCCACCAGCAGCGACCGCAACAGCGATTCAGGCACGCTGATGGTGTCGCCGGAGAGCAGCGTCACTGGCCCGACCGGGAACAGTGCCGCACCGATGAGTGCGCCGGACACGGTCAGCGTCAGCGTCGCGACGAGGCAGAACAGGGCAGCGCCGGCGTATTTGACCAACAGCAGCCGTACGCGGCCGGCTGGGGCCACCAGGAGGTAGCGCAGGGTGCCAAGGCCCGCCTCCCCCGCGATGGTGTCTCCGGCGACGACTCCGATGGTTAGTGGCAGAAACAGGGGAATGGCGACCACCATGGCGGTGAAGCCGACGAACAGGCCGTTCTGGGTGACCCGGTCGAGGAACGGCGGCCCCTCCCCCGGGTCCAGCGTCGACGAGGACAGACGCACGGCCACGGCGAGCAAAATCGGGATGAGCGCCACCGCGATGAGCATGGCCCAGGTACGACGACGACGAAACAGTACGGAGATCTCCGAGCCGAGCAGATCCCAGCCTCCCGCGCGGGCTGACAGAACGCGCTCCGGCGTCTGCGGCAGGACTTCACTGGACGACATCAAAACCCTCCCCGGTCAGTGCGACGAAACGTTCTTCCAGGCTGGGTTCCACGATGGCGAAACCACGGATGCGAACGCCACCGGCCACGAGAGCCGTCACGATGGCCTCCGGCTGCCAGTTGGTGTCCCCGAGCGGCGCAACGACGACCGCGTCGGCGGCATCGCTCGTGGCGTGTGCTGGCCCGAGCCCGAGGTGGGTGAGCACCCGGAGGGCGCCGGCGGCGTCCGGTGTGCGCAGGTGGACCCGTGATTCACCCACCTGCCGCAGCTGGGCCAGGGTGCCCTGCGCAACGAGGCTGCCCGCACTCATCACGGCGGCGTGCGTGCACATCTGCTCGACTTCGGCGAGCAGATGGCTGGACACGAACACGGTCGTGCCCTCGGCGGCCAGCGAGCGCACGAGGCTGCGCACTTCACGCATGCCCTGCGGGTCGAGGCCGTTGGTGGGCTCATCGAGCACCAGCAGCTCGCGTGGGAGGATGAGCGCGTTGGCGATGCCGAGCCTTTGTTTCATGCCCAGTGAATAGGCGTGCACCTTCTTATCGGCAGCGTGGGAGAGACCGACCCGTTCGAGAGCACCCTGAACTCGGGCCCGACGGGTACCGCGTGGAGCGAACCGATCAGCGGTATCGAGGCGCCGCAGGTTTGCCGCACCGGACAGAAACGGGTAAAAGGCCGGACCTTCAACGAGGGCGCCGACGCGGGGCAGCACCTCGCGCAGTCGGGCGGGCATGGACTGACCGAGCACGCTAATGGTGCCGCTCGTCGCCTGGGTGAGTCCGAGGAGCATGCGGATGCTCGTCGTTTTGCCCGATCCATTGGGCCCGAGAAAGCCGAAGACCGAGCCGCGCGGCACCATGAGGTCGATGCCTTTCACCGCCGTTTGCGAGCCGAATTTTTTGGTGAGCCCCCGGGTCTCGATCGCCAGACCGTGACCCGGGCTTGCGGCTGTCACGGTGCCGGTCATCGTGCCGTGCGCAGGATGCCGGTCCCGGACACCGTCGTCACTCCGCGGCGGCCTGCAGCGCGGCGAGCGGAACCGCGCCGGCGAACACCCGCCCGTCGTTGCTCAGGAACACCGTGACGAGGGAGGTGGTCACGGCACGGCCACCGTCGACGGCCGTGGTCAGCTGGTCAAGCATGGGGTTGGCGCTCAACTCGGCCGGCACGGCCGCTGCCGGCACCTCGACGATGGTGGACCAGCCGGTACCCGTCACGACGGGAACCTGGCCCGCTGCCGGGCTGTGATCGCCCGGCTGGTCGCCGGTAGCGCCTTCCATCGGAGCCGGCACGGCCTGTTCCGTCACGGTGGCCGTGGCCGGAGGCGTGAAGGCGAACAGGTCGGCGTTCGGGGCCGCGAAGTCGATGGCGGTGAAGCCGACCTGGAATGCCGGCGCGCTCTGCCCCAGGGCCAGCACGGTCACCTGAAGCGGCAGCCCGGTTTCGGAGTCAACGGCGATAGAAACGGATGCGACGAGCGTTTCAGTCGTTTTTGGCGTGAGGACCAACTCGTACACGCTGCGCCCCGCGACTCGGGCATCGGTGCCGACCGAGACCGTCGTGCTCGGGTCGAGCTCGCCGAGGAAGCGCTCGGCGAGCTGTGCCGGCGTCGCGAGGTCGGTGGGCAGCTGTGACTGCAGTTCGGCGGACTTCGCCTGGGCGGTAGCTTCAAGGTCAGCGGGAAGGCTTAGGTGGGTGGCCGCGTTCGTGCTGGAGTCATACAGCCAGATGTCGCTGCCGTTGTGCACAACATCACGTTCGGCCATGCGGTCTTTGATTTGCACCCGGGACTGGCTTTCGCCGCCGACATACACTCGAAATTCGTGCGAGCCGCTCAGCAATTCGAGGGCCGTGGTCACTCCCAAAGGAATAACGCTGTCGTTGCCTTCGGGCAGGGCTCCCTTCATGGATTCGCTCATGCCCGCGCTGAGGCCTAATGACGGAAGGCCCAGGTCCGCTGATTGTTCAACGGTTCCCGAGAAAGCGGACACCGTGCTGTCGTTCACCAGAAGGAGAACCTGCTCCGGTGTCTTGTCCGGCAGATCGACGGTGGCACCGGCCTGAAGCGGCACAGCAATGACGGCAGCGACGACGACTGCCGGAACGACGAACGCCGGGAGCCAGCGGAGAGAATTTCGAGACACGAGCTTCATACCGCGATCGTACGCCCCGTACGCCGCACTCAACCGGTGGGGTCAGCGTATTTACAGGTCCCCGGACTCGCGGCTATCGCGGGTCGGTTCGCTCCGGCTCGGTGCCTCATCGGTGATGCCGATGAACTGACTGCCGATGCCGTCGCACTCGGTGCGTCCGAGGCCGTCGGCCGGATCGGGCAGTTCATCCGCCCGGTGGTTCGAGCAGGTGATGTAGGTGAAGGGCGGCCACCATTTCTTGGGCCGCACGGCCTCGGTGTAGCCACAGATGGTGCAGGTGAGCGACGCCCAGACCGGCTTCTTTCCGGTGCGATTCGCGCGCGACTGCAGCAACCAGGCCGGCGGTTCGGCCTCCAGCCTGGCCAGCTGAGCTTCGCTCAGGCGCGACGGAATACCGTGGCGGGTGGCCATTTCCAGGGGGATATCCAGGCGCAGTGCTACTTCTCGTCGCGTAATCATCTCGAACTACGATAGGCGCTTTTTGGGGGCCGCGCGGAGCATCCGTTCGCAGCAGGCGCCCGTCACTGTGGGAGAATGACCCAATGCCAAACACTCCGTCCCCGCTGGGGCTGCTCCTGGACGTGGACGGGCCGATTGCGAGCCCGATCACCCGCACGATCAGTACGCCGAGCATTGTGACCGACCTGATCACCCTGGCCGGTGCGCACGTGCCGATCGCCTTCATTACGGGGCGGTCTGCCGATTTCATTCGCGAGCAGGTCGTCGCGCCGCTCGTGGCCGCGGGTCTGCCCGAGAATTTTCGCATGTACGGGGTGTGTGAAAAGGGTGCTGTTTGGTTTCCGATCGGGTCAGACGGCATGGGCACAGTCGTGGTTGATCGGGCCGTCGCCCTACCGCTGGCCGTCACCGACGAAGTGCGCCAACTGGTCGCCGACTCATTCGCCGCCGAGATGTTCTTCGACGAGACCAAGCAGGCGATGATCTCGGTTGAGCAGCGCACCGATGTCAGCCGGGAGGCCTTTCAGGCCCGCCAATCCGAGTTCAATGACGCCGCTTTCGCCATTATGGTCAGGCACGGGCTCGGCGTTCGATTCGAGGATCGCGAAAGCTCCGATGCGTCGGGGCAGATTCCGTTTCGGCTGGACGCCACCATCATTTCGACCGATATCGAATCGGTCACCTTGGACAAGGACCATGCGGCCAAGCGGGCGCTCGATTTCTTTGCCGAGAGCGGTCCGCTTCCCCGGTTGTGGCGGTCGGTGGGTGATTCATGCAGCGACTACCGTATGGCCGACCACCTGCACGAGGCCGGCTATGACGTGTCGCACGTCGACGTGCGCCCGGCCGATGGAATTCTCGACCGGCCGTATCCGGTCATCGTCATCGGTGATCAGATTCACGATGAAGCCGGGGCGACTTTTCTGCGTTACTGGGTCGACAAGTTGGCGCTGCCCGCCTGATCGTCACGTATTGACGAAGCGGATGCCGTTCTGCAGCGTGCTGCGCAGCTCGAAGACCTTCTCGAAGCTGCCCCGTTCCATGCCGATCAGTCCCTCGCGCAGCACGCCGACCAGTCGTGACCGCGGAATGCCGATGATCATCGGGCGGCGGCCGCGCTTCGGCAGCGATACCGCTTCGTCGAGTGTGCCGTCGGGCAGCACGATAATGAGGGCGGTGAAACGCACCTTGAGGGCACGCGTGATCGATTTGGCGGCGTCTTCGAACTGATGGATCGGGCGGTCGTCGGGGTCGAGATCGTCACCGACCAGTTCGCCGCGGCGCAGCTGCACCGGGCCGCCCCAGTCTTCGGAGAGGATGCCGAACAGGCCGGCCGGGCCGAGGATGATGTGGTCGAGTTTGTCGGTCTGCGGGCCGGTGTCGATGTCGTGCCAGGCGGTGAATCCGATGCCGAGGTTGGCCACGAGTTGGGCGGTGGCCTCCTCGGCGAGGGCCTTGGCGAGGCAGTGCCGCACGAGACGGGGGGCGCTGCGGATCAGGGCTGGCGCGTACGGATCGTCGATGACGGTACCGCGGCCGGCCCATTCGCGCACGAGATCCAGGTATCTCAGGCGTGCCTGGCCGCCGGGGTGACCGTGCATGCGGGTTTTCAGGCTGGATTTTGTGGCCGGGCCACGGGCGGCGGGGGCGGCGTAGGCATCCGCTTCTGGATCCGTGTCACCGAAGCGACGGCGATCGTAGGCCGCCCGGTGATCGGGAGTACCGATGCGTTCCCACGCCAGCTGAACGGCATGAAACCGGGTCGCGCTGCCTCCGACGTCGGGGTGAGTTTTGCGCAGGAGGAGCCGGTAAGCGCGGCGCAACTCGTCGTTGGTCGCCGTTGGGCTCACACCGAGCACCTCGTAGGGGGTGGATGCGGCCGGGCTGTCATGCATCCTGAACGGTACCTTTCTGCGGGTGCGAGCAGATCGTCTCCGAGACGATCAGAGGATCCACCGTATCGCGGGAATCTGACATCCCGCCGAGGGGGACGGTCTCACAGCAGCGAGGGTTCAGCGTGGCTGCTAGTCGCGCAGCAGGTGGAACGGGATCGCCATGGAGAGGGACACGCAGAGAATTCCGGCTACGAAGGTCAGGCCCATGAGCGACGTGACGGAGAACGCCAGACCGAACAGCCAGAGGCCGAGGACGAAGATCGCGAACGCGGCGATGAAGGCGACAATGTGCATGGGAAACCCTTTCACGGCAGTGCCCGGTGTTTTCGCCCAGCAACTGGTTTGAACGTACTTATTCGAGCGTACCGGCTGGGGCCGATCGGAATTACAGGGAATCGCCGACGATCGCGTCGAGCGGCTCGATCAGTTCGGGTCCATTGCCGACGACCGGGGCGACCGCGTAGAAGTTCAGTGTTTCCACAACCTCATGGGATGCGGCGACAGCAGCATCGACGAGCGTCTGGTCGCCGTCCGTCGCCGGATCCAGCCACTGGTCCCACCACTCCTCGGGCAGGGGAACGGGGGTGCGGTCGTGAATCTGCGTGAGCGGGCCCAGAGCATCCGTTGTCAGGATTGTGGCGGACAGCACCCACCGCGCTGGGTCATCGTCGGCGGCCGCCGGATTCTTCCACCAGGCGTACAGGCCGGCGAAGGCGAGCGGAAGGCCGTCGTCCGAGTGGATGAAGTACGGCTTCTTCGTAGTTCCGTCGGTGTGCCACTCGTAATAGCCGGTGGCCGGCACGAGCGCACGCCGGGAACGCACCGACGTTTTGAAGGTGGGTTTCTCGGCGGCGGTCTCGGCTCGCGCATTGAAGGTCGGGAACTTCGAGGTGGGCTCGGTGGCGAAGGACGGAATCAGGGACCAGCGCGCCGATTCCAGCCGGCGCACGGCCGGATCGGTGCGCGCCGACTCGAGCACGATGGGGATCTGCTCCGTTGGCCGAATATTCCACGAGGGTTCCGGCAGGTTCTCTCCCTCATGCTCGACGTCGAACATGGCAGCCAGATCGGGCGCCGTATCGGTAATGATGAATCGACCACACATGTCTCCAGAATACCGTGGCTTGCCTAACGTATTAGCGAGCATCAGCTAGCGTCGATGCAATGGACGATCGATACAGCGCAGACGTGCTCTCCCCCGGCTGGCGCGAGGCCGGTCGCATCATTATTCCGACCCAGGAAGCGACCAGGGACCTCGTGGTGGAAGAGGTCGCGACCGGGTTCTGCGGGGCCGTCATTCGGGTCGAGAAGAAGATCGTCACTCTGGAAGACCGCCACGGCAAGCTGCGCCTGTTTCCGCTCGGCTCGGGGTTTCTCATCGACGGTAAACCGGTCACCCTGATAGCTCCGACCATGGCGGCAGCCCTCGGCCGGGTGCGCACCGCCTCGGGCTCAACGGCGGTTCCGGATGCCCCGGCGCGCGTCGCGCGCGCCAGCCGGATCTTCGTTGAGGGCCGGCACGACGCCGAACTCGTGGAGAAGGTCTGGGGTGCCGACCTGCGCATCGAGGGCGTCGTCGTCGAGTACATCGAGGGCGTGGACAACCTGGACGAGATTCTGCGCGCGTTCCGACCGGGTGCCGGGCGCCGCGTCGGCGTGCTCGTCGACCACCTCGTGCCGGGGTCGAAGGAGAGTCGCATTGCGGAGGCTGTGGCGCGCGGGCCGTTTGCGGCGAACGTGCTGGTGGTAGGGCATCCGTTTGTCGACGTGTGGCAGTCGGTGAAACCGGCTCGCGTCGGCCTCGCCGCCTGGCCCGAGATACCGCGGAACATCGAGTGGAAGCACGGAATCTGCGCGGCACTCGGCTGGCCGCACGAGGAGCAGGCTGATATTGCCAGGGCCTGGCAGCGTATCCTCGGTCAGGTGCGCACATTTGCCGATCTGGAGCCGCAACTTCTCGGCCGGGTGGAACACCTGATCGACTTTGTGACAGCGGAATGACGGTTTTGTCGTCGCTTTCGGCAATCTCGCATTCGCGGTCATTCCCAGTGGTGGAACCGGAGTTCACCCCTTTTCCGCAGTAAACGACACGCTTTCCGGTAAAAAAGGCGCTGAATTCCGAAACCATCCAGACTTGTGGGCTAGTGTTGGACTCGAAGTTGTAGTGCTTGCACGTCTTAAACGCACTGATCGTGATTCATCTGGATCGCAGTTAGTGCGCCACATTCCTTTCGGAAGCGGACGACGAATACCGCGACGAACGGTCCCGACAGTCGGGGCCGGTCTAACACTCCTGGAGGAGTTTTACAAATGGCAACAGGTACCGTGAAATGGTTCAACGCTGAAAAGGGCTTCGGCTTTATCGCACCCGACGACGGAAGCGCCGATGTTTTCGCGCACTACTCCGCGATCGCGTCGAATGGCTACAAGTCCCTCGATGAGAACCAGAAGGTCGAGTTCGAGGTAACCCAGGGCCCCAAGGGTCCTCAGGCCGAGAACATCCGCGCCCTCTAAATAGAGCTTGCGAAGAACGCCTCCCGCTCACGCGGGAGGCGTTCTTGTTTTAATCCTCGTGGCTGACCGGCCTACTTCACCAGGTCCTGCCACCCATCACCGTCGACATACTCGAAGATCAGGTTGGTCTCGGTGTGGGCGACGGCCGGATGCTCCGCGAGATGTTCCAGCACAAAGTCGCGCAGGTGCGAGGCATCCGCTGCAGCCACGTGCAGCAGGTAGTCGTCGGCACCGGCCGTGTGGAAGAGCCCGATCACACCGGGCCAGTGCGGGGCGGCATTCCGAAAGTCATCGATCTGCACCCGGGCATGTTTGGCCAGCCGCACCGAAATAAGCGCCTGCAGGCTGGCCCCGAGCGCAGCCAGGTCGATATTGGCCCGGTAGCCACGGATATGGCCGAGCTGCTGCAACCGACGCAGTCGCAGCGATACTGTGGACTCGGCCACTCCGATCTCGCTGGCCAGGGCCGCACCGGAGGCCCGAGCATTGACCGACAGGGCGCGCAGCAGTGCACGGTCGACCCGGTCAAGTTCCGGCTTCTTTGATTCCATCAGCAGACTCCCTTATTTCTAGCAAGCTTATGCGATTCGGCTTTATTATTTGCAAGGGTCTGCATGGTCACTTGCGTTCAAGGGCAGAACCTGTTTCTGTTGGCTCATGTTGCCACCGCTGTCACATATCGAAACCGTTGCCGTGCACGCCGGAATGGACGGTCTCACCGAGGCCGGAACGCACGTTCCGGGCATCGATCTGTCCACCACCAATCCGCTGCGCGGAGTGAAGTCTGGCGGGGATTCCTACGAAAACCTCGCCACCGGCGGCACGCCGGAACAAGGCGATTCCGCCGTCTACCAGCGACTGTGGCAGCCAGGCGTCGCCCGGTTCGAGAACGCACTGTCGGCCCTGGAACGGACCGCCGGCACCGTTGCCTTCGCCACCGGAATGGCGGCCCTGACCGCGACCCTTATTGCCACCGTGACGGCCGACAAACCGCACATTGTGGCGCTGCGTCCCCTGTATGGCGGTACCGATCATGTTCTCGCGAACGGGCTGCTCGGCACGACGGTCACCTGGACCGACCTGGCCGGCGTTGGTGCGGCCATCCGCTCAAATACCGGTCTGGTCATTCTGGAGTCACCGGCCAACCCGACGCTTGAGTTGACCGACATCCGGGCGGTGGCGAATGCTGCCGGTTCGGTTCCCGTGCTGGTGGACAACACCTTTGCGACGCCCGTGTTGCAGCGCCCGGTCGAGTCGGGCGCCACGCTCGTGCTGCACAGTGCGACCAAGTTTCTCGGCGGTCACGGCGATGCTATGGGCGGCACGGTGTCCGGGCCGGCCGAGTGGATGGTGCGGCTGCGACAGGTACGCGCGCTGACCGGCGGCCTGCTGCAGCCGTTCAACGCATACCTGCTGCATCGCGGGCTGCGCACCCTGCCGATTCGGGTGCGCGCCCAACAGACGAGTGCTGGCGAGATTGCTGACCGGCTCAGCGCCCATCCGGCGCTGACCCGGGTGCTCTACCCGGGGCTGCCCGGCCAGGACCCGCACGGGCTGATCGGCAGGCAGAGCACCGGGGCCGGGTCCCTGATCGCGCTCGATCTCGGCTCCTTTGCCGCCGCCGTGCGCTTCACCGAGGCGCTGCGACTGATCACCCACGCGGTGTCACTCGGCGGGGTCGATTCGCTCGTGCAGCATCCGGCCTCGCTCACCCACCGACCGGTGGCGGCTGATGCACGACCGGGGGCCGGCATCGTGCGGCTGTCGATCGGGCTCGAGCACGTCGACGATCTGATGGACGACATCCTCACCGCCCTGCTGGTCGCCCGCGTGCCGGTGGGAGCAGTCGCGACGGCCTAGCTGCGGCCGAGGCGGCGGCGCAGCAGATCGATCCGCATCTGCAGCTGGGTCACGCTGGCCTGGGCGACGGCGGGCCCGCCGCAGATCCGACGCATCTCCGCGTGGATCATGCCGTGCGGTTCGTTGGCGAGCTTGGACCACATGCCCACGAGGCTCGACAGCAGGGTGCGCTGTTCCTTCAGGGTTCGGTACAGGGGCGGCGGCTCGAGCGGGGCGATCTCCCCTGTCACCGGATCCTTGCGCTTGTCGGTTGAACGTTTGGACTGCCGTGACTGGCGTTGACGCAGCAGCTCCGACACCTGTTCCGGTTCGAGCAGGCCGGGGATGCCGATGAAGTCGAATTCCTCGTCGGTGCCCGGTTCGGCGAGCTCACCGAATTCGTCGCCGTCGAACATGACCATGTCGAAGGTCGCCTGCGAGTCGAGGGCCTGCCAAGTGAAGTCGTCCAGGCCGAGGTCGTCTGACGCCTTGTCGTCCTTGTTCGCCGCGGCGACCATGGCATCTTCGGGGTTGTACATGCCGTCGTCGCCGTCGTCACGATTGCTGCGATCGAGGGCGTGATCGCGTTCCAGCTCTAGCGCGTTGGCGAGGCTGAGCAGCCCGGGCACGTTGGGCAGAAAAATGGATGCCGTTTCGCCGCGTCGGCGCGCGCGCACGAACCGGCCGATCGCCTGGGCGAAGTACAGCGGTGTGGCCGCGCTGGTCGCGTAGACACCGACGGCGAGCCGCGGCACGTCGACGCCCTCCGACACCATGCGCACGGCCACCATCCACCGACGGGTGTTCTTGGAGAACTCGTCGATCCGGTCGCTGGCTTCCTTCTCGTCGGAGAGCACAATGGTGACCGGTTCACCGCAGATGTCCTCGAGGATGACGGCGTAGGCGCGTGCGGTGGTCTGGTCCGTGGCAATGACGAGGCCACCGGCATCCGGAATGCCGCGCCTCACCTCGGTCAGTCGGGAGTTCGCGGCGCGCAGCACCGAGGGAATCCACTGCCCGCTGGGCTCGAGCGCGGTGCGCCAGGCCTGGCTGGTGATGTCCTTGGCGTTGCCCTCGCCGAGCTTGGCTTCCATCTCGTCGCCGGCCCGGGTACGCCACTTCATGTGCCCGGCGTAGACCATGAACATCACCGGGCGCACAACACCGTCGGCGAGGGCCCGACCGTAGCCATAGGCATAGTCGCTCTGCGACATACGGATGCCGTGTTTGTCGGGCAGGTAACTGACGAACGGGATCGGCGAGGTGTCCGAGCGAAACGGGGTGCCGGTGAGTGAGAGGCGCCGGGTGGCCGGGCCGAAGGCCTCACGAATCGCGTCGCCCCAGCTGAGGGCATCTCCCCCGTGGTGAATCTCGTCGAGGATGACCAGGGTGCGGCTGGACTCGGTGAGCTGCTTGTGCAGGGCGGCGCGGGCAGCCACCTGGGCATAGGTGACGACGACGCCGTGATAGTGGCTGCCGTAACTGCGGTCGGCGTTCTTGAACATTGGATCGAGACGGATGCCGGCGCGTGCCGCAGCATCCGCCCACTGGTTTTTGAGATGCTCGGTCGGCGCGACAACGGTGATGCGGTCGATTGTGCGCCGGGAGCGGAGTTCAGCGGCCAGGCGCAGGGCAAACGTGGTCTTTCCCGCTCCCGGCGTTGCCGCGGCGAGAAAGTCGCGTGGCTCGTGCACGAAGTAGGCCTCGAGCGCCTCGGCCTGCCAGGCGCGCAGCTTGCCGGCGGTACCCCAGGCCGCGCGTTCGGGGAAGGACGGCGACAGGTGTTCGGCTGCACTCGTTCCCTGCGCGGGACCGAAAACCGATGGAGTATTCACTTCTCACAAATCTACCAAAGACCACCGACGTTCGTCGCCGACGGCACCGTTTGCACCAATGGCTCAGGGTTCAGACACAATGGTTTGATGACGAAGCAACAGCATCCATGGTCGCGCTACGTCGCGCTCGGCGATTCGTTCACCGAGGGCATCGGTGACCCGGAAGAGCAGAGCCCTGGTGGGCACCGGGGCTGGGCAGACCGGGTCGCCGAGGTACTGAGCGAAGGGACCGATGATTTCGCCTATGCCAACCTGGCCGTGCGCGGCAAACTCATCCGGCAGATCGCCGACGAACAGATCGAGCCAGCGCTGGCCCTGCGCCCGGACCTGATCACGATTTCAGCCGGCGGCAACGACGTCATTCGTCCCGGAACTGACCCGGATTTCATCGCGGCCCGCTGCGATGAGGTGATTTCCGGGCTCTCCCGGGACGGCGCGACGGTCGTGCTGTTCACCGGAGCCGACGTGGGATTCTCTCCCGTGTTTCGCAGCATTCGCGGCAAGGTCGCGATCTACAACGAGAATATCCGGGCCATTGCCACGAAGTACGACTGCATCGTGGCCGACATGTGGCAGCTCACCGAAATTCAGGATCCGCGCATGTGGGCGCCCGACCGGCTGCACCTCAACGCCCTCGGGCACCACACCGTGGCGCGCATGGTGTTGCACACCCTCAATGTGAAGAACTCACTCGAGCCGAGCGAGCCGGAGCCCATGCCCGGAACCACCTGGCGGCAGGCCCGCACCGAAGATTTTGTCTGGGCGCGGGAGTACCTCGTGCCGTGGGTGCTGCGCCGGGTGCGCCACCAGTCCTCCGGCGATCACATACTGCCTAAACGTCCCAAAGCCGGCCCCTCCACGCTCCCCCGCGTCTAACCCGCATTTCGGTCCACTAGACGGGGCAGGTCGTGGCCGGGCGGGTCAGCCGGCGGCGAGTTCGCCCGGGTGGCCCATACGCCAGGCCGGGCCGGGATCGGTGACGCTGTCCTGCAGTTCAAGCGGCACCATCACCGGAGATCCCGTGCCGGTCGTGAACGACAACTCGCCGACGTCGTCGCCGGCCCGGCCCAGCTGCAAATCGGTCGCCGTCGCGGAACCCGAAATAGGTGAGTCTGACCAGACCAAAGCGGATGCCGCCCGCGCGGCGACGATATCGCTCACGTCACCCCACTGGGTCCTATAGCTGCCGTACACGGTGCCGGCCTCGGCCAGGACGACGTCGTGGAACCCGGGCTGCACACTCTGGATCAGCGCCGCGATCGCCGAATTGAGTTCGGAGTGGGTGTCGCCACCCAGCATCACGCCTACGAGAGTGACTGTGTTGTCGCCGACGGTGAAATCGGTGGAAAAGAGCAGGCAGGCACCGGCGACATCCGTTGTACCGGTCTTGATACCGTCGACGCCGTCGCGACCGAGCAGCTTGTTGGTGTTGGTGACCGTGCCGATGACCGGCAGCACCGCCGAGGGCAGGGCGACGATTTCGGCCAGCGCCGGGTGACCGACGACGAGCTTGCCGATCTCAACGAGGTCGGCCGGAGTGCTCACGCTCAACGACGAGATGCCGCTCGTGTCGGCGACGCTGGTCTGGCTGAGTGAGTTGTCGGCCAGCCAGGTTTTCGCCGCCGCCAGGTAGCCGTCGGTCGAGCCGAACGCCCACACCGCGAGAGACGCCGCATAGTTGTTGGCCGAGGGCAGCAGCATCGCTTCGAAAGCCTGCCGCTGGGTCAGTTCCATTCCGGCGACCACGGGCGCAACCGACCCATTTTCGGCGATCACCTCGTAGTAGATATCGACGTCGGCGTCGGTGAAAGTGATCGCGGGGCCGTCCTCCCCCGCGCCCAGCGGTTTGGCATCGAGGATGACGAGGGCGGTGACCATCTTGGTGATGCTCGCAATCGGCACCGTGCCCTGTTCGCCGCTCGAGGCCAGCACGCCGGGAAAACCGACCGCGCCGATCGCGCTTTCACCGAAAGTCGGCCAGACCAAAGCGGCGGCTGGTTGGGTCAGCGCCGCCGGCTGCACGATCGTGGCAGCGCTCTCCGGAACGGGAGCCAGGGTGGTGGCGCCGACATAGCCGACGCCGCCCAGCACCACGAGCAGAACGCTGGCGACGGCGAGTCGACGCCGTCGGAGGGTGACACGCCGGGAGGGAGACATCCGCTCAGCCTAACTTCTTCGTCGCGCTCAGCGGGTCGGCGCGCTCACGCCCGCGTGCGCAGCGCGTACAGCGCGACCGCGCTCGCGGAGGCGACGTTGAGCGAGTCGACGCCGTGCAGCATCGGAATGGTCACGACAGTGTCGGCGGCTTCGAGCGCGTGCTGGCTGAGCCCGTCGCCTTCGGCACCGAGGATGATCGCGAGCCGCTCGGGCGGCGCCTCGGCAAACACGTCGAGGGAAACCGCATTGTCGGCCAGCGCCAGCGCGGCGAGGTGAAAACCGGCGGCGTGCAGCAGCGGGGTGGCCACGCTCCATTCCGGGAGGCGGGTCCACGGCACCTGCAACACCGTGCCCATGCTCACGCGCACGCTGCGCCGGTAGAGCGGGTCGGCGCAGCGCGGGGTGATCAGCACGGCATCGGCGCCGAGCCCGGCCACGGAGCGAAAGATGGCCCCGACGTTGGTGTGGTCGACGATGTCTTCGAGGATCACGATGCGGCGGGCCTGGATGAGAAGCGCCTCGACCGGCTCGAGCACCGGCCGGTGCATCGCGGCGAGGGCACCGCGATGCAGGTTGTAGCCGGTCAGCTGTTCCAACACGCTCGCCTCGCCGACATAAACCGGAACGTCGGGCCAGTCGGCGAGCAAACGCTGGGCGTCGGGCATCCACTGTTCCTGAATGAGTAGCGAGCGCGGACGATGACCGGCCCGAAGAGCACGAGCAATGACCTTGGGTGACTCGGCGATATAGAGGCCGCCGGCCGGCTCCAGCACTCGTCGCAGCGCGACGTCGGTCAAACGCGAATAGTCGGCTAGACCCGGGCTGGACAGGTCGGTAATGCGGGTGATCTGCACGGAAAAGTGCCTTTCAGAAGAGGTATTGAGCTCAAGCCTGACAGGTGGGTAGTCAAACGGGAAAACAGACGAGTTTAGAATCAAGGGACCAGCCTCTTTTGCTGCCCGTCTCTGCCCGAAAGGAACGCCGATGACTGCCGACTCGGTTGTGCCCCGCGACACGGTCCTGGTGGACGCGCTCGAGCCCACCGACGCCCCCGACGCCGACGCCGCACTCGCCTCGGCGGTTGCCCTCGATTCCGAGCGGGCAGTGGATGCCGTCGCCACGCTCCTGCGCGGCAAGCGCGCCGCCGTGCTCACCGGCGCCGGCCTCAGCACCGATTCGGGAATTCCCGATTATCGCGGGGAAGGCGCGCCGAAGCGCACGCCGATGACCTTTCAGACCTTTGTCGCCGACGAACGATCCCGCAAACGCTATTGGGCCGGCAGCCACCTGGGCTGGAGCGTGTTTCGACGGGCCGAACCCAACCTCGGACACCGTTCTCTCGTGCAGCTGGAAAGCGCCGGCGCCATTGCCGGGGTCATCACCCAAAACGTCGACGGACTGCATACCCGGGCCGGATCGCGCCATGTCGTCGAACTGCACGGGTCCCTCGACCGGGTCATCTGCCTGGACTGCGGGCAGGCATTCGGCCGGGATAGCATCGCTGCCCGGCTGGAGGCCGACAACCCGGTTCTGCGTGATTCGGACAGCATCCGAATCGCTCCGGACGGCGATGCCGACGTCGGCAACATCGACGACTTCGTGGTGCCGGCCTGCACGGTCTGTGGCGGCATGCTCAAGCCCCGGGTGGTCTTTTTCGGTGAACTCGTGCCGACGGAAACGTTTCTGGAGGCAGCCGCTTTGATTCAGGCTGCGGATGCCCTGATCGTTGCCGGGTCGTCGCTCGCGGTGAATTCGGGCATCCGTCTGGTCGAACAGGCCAGGCGCCGCAAACTGCCGATCATCGTGATCAACCGTGGGGCGACCAAGGGCGACGGGCGAGCCCTGCACAAGCTCGAGGCCGGAACCAGTGAAACCCTCGCCGCACTGGCCGACCGGCTGCTGGGCTGACCGCGCTTGTGCGCGGCCCTGGGAGTCAACGGTGAATCGGGGCAATCACTCGTGACCAGGTTCGCCATTGTGCGTCATGGCCAGACCGACTGGAATTTGAACCAGCGGATCCAGGGCCGCACCGACATTCCCCTCAACGCCACCGGGCGCGCCGAAGCCGTCGCCGCCGCTGAGCGTCTGCAGAGCAGGCAGTGGGATGCCATCGTGACCAGCCCTCTGATGCGCGCTGCGGAATCGGCCAGAATTATTGCCGCGGAGCTCGGGTTGGAGGAACCCGAGGTGGTTCCCGCCCTGACCGAACGTCACCACGGCGCCATCGAGGGCCTCACCTTCGCCGAGCGTCAGCACCGTTTTCCTGACGGTGTGGCCGTTCCCGGACTCGAGACCCGCCGCGACGTCATTGACCGGGTGCTCCCTGCGCTATCAGCACTTGCCGCCGGGCATACTGGCCAATCCATTCTCGTGTTGAGTCACGGCGGCATCATCGGAACGCTGCTGCGTCACCTCACGGACGGCGACCGCCCTCGGCACGGCGAGTACATCGCCAATGGGTCCGTGCACGATTTCGCCTGGGCGGACGATCAGCTGCTGCTGACCCACTTCGATGCGGCGATGCGCGAGCCGGGCGACCGCGGCTCCTCGCCGGTGCTGTGACGCCTCCAGCTGATCTGCGGGCGCCTTTAGGGCGCTGGAATTGGCACCTCGTGTTCAGCGGAAAGCCTCAGCGGAGCGAGGTGCCACTTTTCGCCCCTTCGTTTTCGCCAGCGGCGAGCACCATGAGGCCAAAGTTGGCACCTCACGCGTGGCCACACGCCCTGCACGCGTGACCTGCGCCGCTACTCAAATTTGTCGGCGTTGACCCTGGCCGCTGGAACGGCATCGCCGGCCGGGGATCCGCGGCGAATACTCACGCTGACCACCGCGGAGATGATGCAGAAGCCGGCGGCGGCGTTCCGGTGCCGATCAGCACCCCCCAGGTGAGCATGAGGTGCCACGGTGACGTGGCGAAGGTACTGAGCGCACTTCCCGCTGCGACGATGAAGAGCGCACCCGTCGTCACTCCGCGAATGCCGAATCGCTGCATCAGGGCAGCGGCGAACGGCGCGGTCAGACCGAACAACAGCAGGTTCACTCCAACGGCCGCCGCGAGTTCCCCCGCGACCAGGAGAATTCCTCCTCGATCGGCACCATGAGCACTCCGGGGGCCGCACGGAATCCGGCCGCACCGACGAGCGCAAGAAAGGCCACGGCGGCGATGATCCAGGCCGGGTGGATGCCGCGGGGCCACAGCAGGGAGCGACCCGACCCGCTTTCCGTGCTGGGGCGGCGCCGGCCGAATCGTGTCATCGTTTGATGAATAGCGAATTCTCAGGCAACTCTCGGTCGATTCACGGCATTAGGTCACGGACCGCGAACGGCTATGCCGGGGGCTCGGTACCTTCCAATACCTCGAGCAGGGTTCGGGCCGAAGCGGCCCAGGTGAACCGCGCCGCCTGATCGACTGACTGGGCCGATCTGGCCGCCCACTCCCCCGGCTCGGCGAGGCGCCGAACAGCCGTAGCAATGGAATTCGCGCTGCGAGGGTCGAAATACAGGGCGGCGACCCCGCCGATCTCCCGAAAAATGGGAATGTCGCTGACCACAACGGGGATGCCGAGGCTCATCGCCTCGACCAGCGGAATTCCAAAGCCCTCATCGAACGAGGCGGTCACCAGTGCGGTGGCCGAGCGCAACAGCCGGTGATAATCGGCATCGCTGACCCCATCGTGAAAGACCAGGCGCGCCTGCGGGGCGCGGCGGCTCAGCCGGGAACGTTCGGCTGCGGACACCCGGCTGAGCAGATGCAGCTCGTATTCCGGCAGGTCGGCGATGGCCAGAACCAGGGTGTCGAGGTTCTTGTACGGCATGAACGAGCCCATGTAGACGAGCCGGGTGGTCTCCGGAATGCTGCGATGACGCACCGCCCCCAGAACGGGATCGGCTGCGTTAGCCACCACCGTGACCGGTCGCCGGGTGAGCCGGTGCTCTGTGATCAGCGTCCGGGTGGTCTCGGACACGGTCACGACGCCGTCGGCGCCGTTGAGCAGCATCCGCTGTGGCCACCAGGAGAGGTGGTAGGCCCGCCAGAGCAGACGGATAAACGCGGGCAGGTCACGCGGTGGTGTGCGGTTGCGGTAATAAATGAGGTCGTGCACGGTGAGAAACAGCCGATACTTGCGGCCCCACGAGCCCATGGTCTGCATCGGACTGAACACCACGTCGGGCTTCAACCGGTTGACCGACAGCGCGATCAGCGGTTCGAGCAGACTGGTCGGTGCCCGCACAAGCTGCCACGGCAAGGCCGGCAACATCGCCAGTTGCCGATGGTCGCTGATCAGCATGGTGAGCGGATGCAGCCGGCCGAGTTCGGTCACCAAACCAGCGGTGTACCGGCTGATGCCGTCGTGCTGATCCAAGCGGACGTACCGGCAGTCGACCACGATTCTCACTCCGGTCGCTCCTCGGCAAGAAATTCACGAATGTAGGTGGCCGCCGGTTTCGGCGTTTCATAGTGGATGAGGTGACCCACGTTGTCGACGACGCGCAAGGTCGCGTTCGGGAACAAGCTCTGCAACCGATATTGCGCGTCGAGCGGTGTGATGTCGTCGCGGTCGGCCGCGATCAACAGCGTCGGTTGCCGAATGCGTGCCGCAAATTCGCTCACGTCGTGGCTGACCGAAGCGGTGAACGCCGCCATGACCACCTGACGGTTTGCGAAGGCACTGAAGTATCGATCGTGC
This sequence comes from Cryobacterium sp. Hh7, assembly GCF_004403155.1. Taxonomy (NCBI): domain Bacteria; kingdom Bacillati; phylum Actinomycetota; class Actinomycetes; order Micrococcales; family Microbacteriaceae; genus Cryobacterium; species Cryobacterium sp. Hh7. The sequence goes on from NZ_SOHG01000016.1 coordinate 114,687, forward strand.
TGGTTGTGGATCCAGCGCCGCAACGCCGGGTCCCGCGTTTTCGCCATGCTCACGCTCATGACGCGCACGATAGCTCGATTCTGCAGCAGGGCGTAGCCCCACCGCTCCGGAAGGGATGCTGCGGCCCAGTAGTAGAAGACGGCCAGTCGGGTCAGAATTCCGCGCGGTCCGGACAACGCCGGGGCGGCGATCGGGTTGACCAGAACGACGTCGTCGGCGGCCAGCCCCTCGGCGACGGCCGCGGCGACCACGATTGATCCGAAGGAATGCCCGAGCACGACCAGACGCCCCGTGGGGGCCAGTACCTTGAGAAATTCGCGCAGCCAGCGGGCGTATCCGGCCAGGGAATGGTCCCCGTCGGGGAGCGGCTCCGACCGGCCAAATCCGGGCAGGTCCGGTGCGATGATGCGCAGGGCGGGAGCTGCGGCATCCGTTTCGACGGCCCTGGACAATTCACCGGCACCGAGCATCTCGGCCACGACCAGTTGCAGTCCGTGGTGATCGCCGCGAAACCCGTGCACGAGAACCAGAGTGGTCGTGGCGGCGGGGTCGCCGTATTCCCAGTATTGGGTGGCGCTGCTTCGCCCGTTGGCACCGAGAACGGATGCCGTGAGTTCGCGCACCGTCAGGCCAGCCAGGACTTTGTCGTAGGGAGAAGAAACGATCACCGGCCCTAGTTTAGGCGGGAGACTTCCGCAAAGCTGGACCTGAACCGGATCGCTCGATCTAGACTCAAGCCACGACGCGCAACGAGAGAGAGCCCTTTGCGGGGACGGAAGGACAGCCGTGAGTTTCACCGCCCCCATTCAGTTACCCGGATTGGCCCTCGACCCGCTGTGGTATCGCCGCGCCGTCTTCTACGAGGTGATGGTTCGTTCCTTCGTGGACAGCAACGCCGATGGATCCGGCGATCTCTCCGGGCTGGTATCGAAGCTCGACTACCTGCAGTGGCTCGGAATCGACGCCCTGTGGATTCCGCCGTTCTTCAACTCTCCGCTGAAAGACGGCGGTTACGACGTGGCCGACTACCGCACGATTTTGCCGGAGTTCGGTACCCTCGAGGAATTCAAGGATCTCGTCACCAAGGCGCACGAACGTAACATGCGCATCGTGATCGATTTTCCGCTCAACCACACCTCGGACCAGCACGAATGGTTTCAGCAGTCCCGTGAAGACCCGGACGGGCCCTACGGCGACTTCTATGTCTGGAGTGACACCGACGAGCGGTACCCCAACATTCGCATCATCTTCACCGACACCGAGGAATCGAACTGGGCCTTCGACCCGGTACGCCGCCAGTTCTTCTTTCACCGGTTCTTCTCGCACCAGCCCGACCTGAACTTCGAGCTCCCGGCCGTTCAGGAGGCGATCTTCGACGTCATCCGCTTCTGGCTCGACCTCGGCGTCGATGGCTTTCGACTCGACGCGATCCCCTACCTGTTCGAGTCCGAAGAGGGCAACGGTGAGGGCGAGCCGCCGACTCACGAGTTCGTCAAGCGTCTGCGGGCCATGGTCGACCGCGACTATCCGGGCCGGGTCATGATCGCCGAGGCCAACCAATGGCCCCGCGAGGTCGCCGCCTTCTTCGGCAGCGAGGACGAACCGGAGTGCCATATGGCCTTCGACTTTCCGGTGATGCCGCGCATCTTCTACTCGCTACGTTCCCAGCAGGCCAACGAGCTGGTGCGGGTGCTCTCCGAAACGACCGACATCCCCGAGGGCGCCGGCTGGGGCGTATTCCTACGCAACCACGACGAACTCACTCTCGAGATGGTCAGCGAGGAATATCGGCAGGCCATGTATGGCTGGTACGCCTACGACCCGCGGATGCGCGCCAATATCGGCATCCGCAGACGGCTCGCTCCGCTGCTCGACAATTCGCGGGCCGAGCTGGAACTGGCCCACGCCCTGCTGTTCGCCCTGCCTGGCAGCCCGTTTCTGTACTACGGCGATGAGATCGGCATGGGCGACAACATCTGGCTGCCCGACCGGGACAGTTCGCGTACGCCGATGCAGTGGACCCCCGACCGCAATGCCGGTTTTTCGGATGCCGATCCCGGCAAGCTGTTTCTGCCCGTTGTGCAGTCCCTCGTCTACAACTTCACCCAGACCAACGTGGAGTCGCAGCTGGCCCAGTCCGGGTCGCTCCTGCACTGGATTCGCAATGTGATCCACGTGCGCAAGGCACACCAGACCTTCGGACTCGGCACGATCCGCGTGCTCAATACCAACCACGAATCCGTGTTGGTGTTCACCCGCAGCTACGCCGGCTCCGGCTCGATGTTCGGCGACCAGCCCGAAACCGTGCTGTGCGTGTTCAGTTTCTCGCACAACCCGGTCGCGTTCACGATCGACGACGTCGACATGGCCGGAACGCGGTTGTACGACCTGTTCGGTGGAGCAGTCTTTCCGAGCTTCAACGACGAGGGATCGCTCACGCTCACACTGGGTGCGCAGAGCTTCTACTGGCTGCACTGCGGTTGACACGCAATTAAACGAATGCTGCGGCAGATAAACCGATGCTGCGAGCTCGGCAAAAGCTCTTCCGCTGTCCTTGTTGCCGCAACCGATGGCACGTATCCTTAAGACCAGCAAGCTGTCGTCCTAGGTCTGGAGGCCGGTCGATCGTGCCTGAATGGTCCAGCTCAAATTGTGGCGTCGAAGACGTGGCGCTGTGCGCCAAATTTCTCGACGCGTTGCCGGTCACCGGTGCTGCGGTTTCGGTGTTTGTCGGGGCCGTTCCCGAAACGGTCGTCTGCGCCACCGATGGGCTTGCCGCTCGCCTTGATGAGCTTCAGTTCGATTTGGGCGAAGGCCCCCGGTGGGAGGCGGCGCGCACGCGTATTCCCGTGCTCGAACCTCGCGTGCGCGAGGGTGAGCATCCGCTCTGGCCGGTCTTTTTCTCGGCACTTTTGGACACCGAGGTGGAGGCGCTCTACGTTTTTCCACTCACCCTCGGCGCGCTCGATGTGGGCATCGTCGAGCTCTACAGCACCACCTCCGGAGCGCTGGATCGCACCGACCGGGCGAAAGCACTGGTCCTGGCCAACCAAACCGCCTGGAACCTGTTGGATCGGCTGCTTCGGGTCAAGGAATCCACCGCGTCAGCGACGATTACGGAGGCTTCTCCCCTGTCGAGGCGGGAAATTCATCAGGCCACCGGCATGGTGCTTGTGCAGATGAATGTCACGCCGACGGATGCGCTGCTGCTCCTGCGCGGGCACGCGTTTGCGCACGGCAAGACCGTGCGCACGATCGCCGGTGACGTGGTTGCGCGGCGATTGCAGTTCACGCCGGAAACCGAGTAAAAAAACAGGAAAGGTCATAGAATTAACCCATGGTCACTCAGACTCGCGCCTCGATGGTGAGCGCCGCCTTCGTGAAGTTGACGGACACTCTGGTGGGCGAATATGACGTTCTCGACGTGCTGCACACCCTCGTCGAGGAATGCGTTGAGTTGCTCGACGCCTCAGCTGCCGGCCTCCTGCTGGCCGATCCGAGCGGCGAGCTGCAGGTCGTCGCCTCAACCAGCGAGGAAAGTTATCTCGTCGAAGTTTTGCAACAGCAGGCCGGGGCCGGGCCGTGCGTTGACTGTTACCTCACCGGCAAGGTCGTCACCATGGGCGATATCGCCGCTTCCGGCGATACCTACCCCGTTTTCAAGGCGGCCGCGCTGTCCCAGGGTTTCCGCTCGGTGCACGCCATTCCCATGCGGGTACGTAACCGGGCGATCGGCGCTCTCAATCTGTTCCGTACCGAGACCGGCGATGTCACACCCGAAGACGCTGCTATCGGCCAGGCCATGGCTGACGTTGCAACGATCAGCATTCTGCAGGAACGCACCGTGCGCGAAGACGCCGTGGTCAACGAACAGCTGCAACGTGCCCTCAACAGCCGCATCGTGATTGAACAGGCCAAGGGGGTCATCGCCCAGCTCAGCACCGTCGACATGGACGAAGCCTTCAAGAGATTGCGAGCGGATGCCCGCGCCCGCAACCACACCATGCGCGAGAGCGCCGAGAATGTCATCAACCGTCGCATTAGGCTCTAACGAATTCCCTGCCGATAGCCGACCCCACTCCGGGACGCAACCGCGTTGGTTGCTGGCAACAGACACTGCGGCGCCGAAGTCCAGCATTGTGCCTCGCGTGCCGACCGCCTACGCCGGACGTGACCCACCCGCAACTCCTAGGTCGATCTCAGCGCTCGCGGCCAGTTCTCTCGCCGGAGAGTGGCGCCGCGGAAGTGTGTCGGTGGTCGGCCCTAGGGTTGAAGTATGAGCACCTGGAGCGATCACCTCGCCGTATTCGACCTTGAGACCACCGGCATCGACGTAGAATCCTGCCGCATCGTGTCGGCCACCGTCGCAGTCCTCGACGCGAGCGGCACCGCCGTTGAGCGCATCGACTGGCTCGTCGATCCGGGCGTTGAGATTCCCGCCGGTGCCACCAACGTGCACGGCATCACGACCCAGCACGCCGTGCAACACGGTCGCGTCGCCACCGAAGCCGTCGCCGAGATTGTTGCGGCACTTCGCGCACACCTGGCCGACGGACTGCCCATCGTCGCCTACAACGCCCCGTACGACCTCACCCTGCTCAATCGTGAAGCCGTGCGCTATGGCATCGCCCCGCTCGTCTCCCCCAGCCCGGTGGTCGACCCCCTCGTCATTGACAAGGCCGTCGACAAGTACCGCAAGGGGAAGCGCACCCTCGAGGTGACGAGCGCGTTCTACGGTGTCAGCCTCGATGAAGCGCACGATGCCGGAGCGGATGCGATCGCCGCCGGCCGGGTCGCCCAGGCGATTCACCGCGCGCACCGCGTGGCCCTGCCGACCACCCTCGATGAGATGCACGCCCTGCAGGTCACTTGGTATCGCCAGCAGGCCGAAAGCTTTCAGGAATACATGCGCCGCGGCCGCGATCCCGAATTTTTGGCCGATACTGTCTGGCCCCAGCGCTAACTAGGACCATCGCTAACTAGGACCAGCGCTAAGCAACCAACTCCAGATACGAAAAAGCGACCAGCCAAGGCTGGTCGCTTTTTCGTTGGAACTAAAAAACAGGTGCTATTTGCCGAAACCCTTGTAGCGCGAGTTGAACTTCTCCACGCGTCCGGCGGAGTCCATGATGCGCTGCTTGCCCGTGTAGAACGGGTGCGACTCGGAGGAGATTTCCACGTCGATGACCGGGTACGTGGTTCCGTCTTCCCACTCGATGGTCTTCTTGCTGGAGACCGTCGAACGAGTCAGGAAGGTCGCACCGGAGGCGAGGTCGCGAAAGACCACGGGAGCGTACTCGGGGTGGATGTCAGACTTCATGAGAATTTCCTTTTGCACTTCTGGTGAACAGACTTGTAACTGGTCACAGTGCTGTTCGAATGTTGGGCCCGCAGCCCCAGGAGGCGACAAGCTGGTTGGCCAAATGGCCAGCCACTAACTTTAGCAGAACACCGTGGCTTTGGAGCGCTGGGCGCGCGGCGAAAGCGACCGCCCTAGATCGCTCGTGCCGCGTAGCGTCCATCTGTCTCGGTGAGCTCAATCTTGAGACCGAAGGTCTCGCTGAGCGCCGTGGCGGTGAGCGCCTCAGCGATCGGGCCGGCGGCGACGATCTTGCCCTGCGACAACAGCAGTACGTGCGTGAATCCGAGGGGAATTTCTTCGACGTGATGGGTCACCATGATGATGGCCGGAGAGTTCGTCTCGCGGGCAAAACCACTCAGCAGTTGCAGCAGGGATTCCCGGGCACCGAGGTCCAGGCTCGCGGCGGGCTCATCAAGCAGCAGCATCTCCGGATCGGTCATGACCGAGCGGGCGATTTGCACCCGCTTCTGCTCGCCGTCACTGAGGGTGCCGAACTTGCGATCGGCGAGGTGATCGAGGTTCCATTCCTGCAGAACGCGCTGGGCACGGCGTTCATCGATGGTTTCATATTCTTCATTCCAGCGGCCGGTCACCGAGTACGCGGCCGTCATGACAACGTCGATGACCTTTTCGTTGCCGGGAACCTTGCGCGCCATGGCGGTCGAAGCGAAGCCGATACGGGGCCGCAGCTCGAAGACATCCGTTCCACCGAGGGTCTCATCGAGCACCTCAGCCTGCCCGGTCGACGGGTGCATGAAGGCGGCGGCGATCTGCAACAGGGTGGTCTTGCCGGCACCGTTGGGGCCGAGAATCACCCAGCGTTGGTCGTCGTCGACGCTCCAATTCACTGAGTCGAGGATGGCGGTGCCACCCCGGACGACGGAGACGTCGGTGAAATGCAAAACGTTGACCATACAGCCATGTTATCGGGCGCCGCGCTTGCCGACAGACCGTGCGAACATGCCTCGGCGCGTCGCAGTGGGACGCGCCGAGGCATCAGATACGGCCAGCTCAGAGCAGGGCGGCGTAGATCTCCCGTGTGCGGGTGGCGATCTGAGCCCAGCCGAATACTTGCGCGGCACGGACCCGACCGGCGCGCCCCATCTCGCCCGCGCGAGCCGGATCGCTCACGACCTCGGTGAGGGTGCGGGCCAGGTCGGCGACGAACTGTTCGGGGTGCAGGGGCGTTCCGGTGCCGTCGGTGAGCTGCTCGATCGGCACGAGACGTCCGGTTTCGCCGTCAGCGACGACCTCGGGGATTCCACCGGTTGCGGTACCGACCACGGCGAGGCCGCAGGCCATGGCCTCAAGATTGACGATTCCGAGGGGCTCGTAAATAGACGGGCAGACGAACACCGTTCCCTGCGTCAGAACCGCGGCGAGCTCGTGCTGGGCCAGCAACCGGTTGATCCAGACCACGCCGGAGCGTTCCTGCTGCAGGGATTCGACACCGGCCGTAACCTCGGCGAGAATTCCGGGCGTGTCCGGTGCGCCCGCGCACAGCACCAATTGCACCTCCGGCGGCAGCAACTGCGCCGCACGCAACAGGTAGGGCAGGCCCTTCTGTCGGGTGATGCGCCCCACGAAGACGACGGAGGGGCGGTCGGGGTCTATACCCAGGCCGCGCACAAAATCGTCATCCCTGGTCGGTTTCCACCGCTCAAGATCGATGCCGTTGTAGACCGTGTGCACCCGGCTGGCGTCGAGTGCGGGGTAGCTGCGCAGGATATCGCGACGCATGCCGTCGCTGACGGCGATCACAGCATCCGCTGCTTCAAAGGCAGTTTTCTCGATCCAGCTCGACACCCGATAGCCGCCGCCGAGCTGCTCGGCCTTCCACGGTCGCAATGGCTCCAGGCTGTGCGCCGTGACCACGTGTGGGATGCCGTGCAGCATTTGGGCGAGGTGCCCGGCCGCATTCGCGTACCAGGTGTGAGAGTGCACCAGATCGGCGCCAGCGGCGTCCTGCGCCATCTGCAGGTCGACCCCGAGGGTGCCCAGGGTCGCATTGGCGTCGGCCAATTGCACAGGAATGTCGTAGGCGAACGTGTCGAGGTCGTCACGCGGCGCGCCGAAGCACCGAACGGACACCTCGATGTCCTGTCGGAGCGCTCGCACCAGTTCGGTCACGTGCACACCGGCTCCCCCATAGATTTCCGGGGGGTATTCCTTGGTCATCAGATCCACTCGCATGGAGCAAAGGTAGCGCAGGGCGACACGGCGCACAGCCATGTTGCTAGTCGGCTTGCCGGGGAGGCCCTACTCTGTACACATGAAGGCCAAGAAGATCTTTGGAATCGTGCTCGCGGGTGGTGAGGGAAAACGGCTGATGCCGTTGACCGAAGACCGGGCGAAGCCTGCCGTCCCCTTTGGCGGGCATTACCGCCTGGTGGATTTTGCCCTCTCCAATCTGATCAACTCGGGCGTGACCCAGATCGTCGTGCTGACGCAGTACAAGTCACACAGCTTGGACCGCCACGTGTCGCAGACCTGGCATGTCTCCGGTGGGTTATTCAACTCGTACATCGCCTCGGTGCCGGCGCAGCAGCGCCTCGGCAAGCGCTGGTTCAGCGGCTCCGCCGATGCCATTCTGCAGAGCCTCAACCTTATTCACGATGAAAAGCCCGACATTGTTGTCGTGGTCGGTGCCGACCACGTCTACCGCATGGACTTCAGTCAGATGATCGACGCCCACATCGCGTCGGGGCTGTCCGCCACCGTCGCGGCCATTCGCCAGCCGATCGGTCTCGCCGACCAGTTCGGCGTCATCGAAGTGGATGCCGCCACCCCGGATCGAATCAGCGACTTTCGAGAAAAGCCCAAGGATTCCGTCGGACTCGCCGATGCCCCGCACGAGGTATTCGCCTCGATGGGCAACTACGTCTTCAACACCGATGCCCTGATCGAGGCCGTGCTGCGTGACGGTGAGCGCACCGACTCCAGCCACGACATGGGCGGCGACATCATTCCCGATTTCGTCTCGCGTGGCGACGCCGGCGTCTATGACCTGAAGCGAAACGAAGTACCCGGGTCGACCGATCGCGACCGCTACTACTGGCGCGACGTGGGAACGATCGACTCGTTCTTTGAGGCGCACCAGGACCTCATTTCGGCCCTGCCGGTGTTCAACCTGTACAACCAGGAATGGCCGATTTTCAGCATGCAGTTGAATTCGCCGCCGGCCAAGTTCGTGCGCGACGGCCAAGGCGCCCTCGGCACCATGATCGACTCGATCGTGTCGCTGGGCTGTGTCATCTCCGGCGCGCACATCGAGCGCAGCGTGCTCGGCCCCTGGACGTCGATCGGCTCCGCCTGCGAGGTCGTGGACTCCATCATCTTCGACCGGGTGCAGATTCGACCCGGCGCCATCGTGCGGCGCGCCGTCCTCGACAAGGAAGTCATCGTCGAAGCTGGCGCCACCGTCGGTGTCGACCGGGATCGTGACCTGGCGCGGGGCTTCAGCGTGACCGAATCCGGCATCACCGTCGTCGGCAAGGGCGTGCTCGTTACTCCGTGATCCTTAGCTGCGCAGCACGTTTTCTCGTCGTTCTCGACGCCGACTCCACCCTCATTCAAGACGAGGTGATTGAGCTGCTCGCGGATGCCGCAGGCGTGCGCGAGCGCGTCGCCGAGGTGACCGACCGTGCCATGCGCGGTGAGCTCGACTTTGCCGAGAGCCTGCGTGAGCGGGTGTTGACCCTGGCGGGGCTGCCCGAGAGCGTTTTTGCCGACGTGGGGCGACGCATCCGCCCGACCGACGGCGTGCACGAGCTGATCGCGGGCATTCATGCCGGCGGTGGCGTGGTCGGGGTGGTGTCCGGCGGCTTTCATGAGCTGCTCGACCCGCTGGCCGCCGAGCTGGGGCTTGATCATTGGCGGGCTAATCGGCTTGAGGTACAGGCCGGCCACTTGACCGGTCGCGTTATCGGACCGATCATCGACGCCGAGGCCAAGGCTGTCGCCCTGCGCGAATGGGCCGCACAGGAGCAGATCGCGCTCGCGCAGACTATTGCGGTCGGGGACGGTGCCAACGACTTGCGCATGATGGACGCGGCCGGACTCGCCGTCGCGTTCAACGCGAAACCGCGGGTGAAACGTGAGGCCGACCTGGTGATCGACCTGTGCAACCTCAGCCAGGTGCTGCCGCTTCTCGGCCTGCGCGGCTGAACGGACAGCTGCAAAAGGACGGTCAGTGCCCCATGCCGAGGCCGCCGTCGACGGGAATGACCGCACCGGAAATGTAGCCGGCATCATCGCCGGCCAGCCAGCTGACGACGCGCGCAACCTCGCTCGGCGTGGCGAACCGGCCGGCCGGAATATTGCGTTTGTAGTCGGCCTGCTGCGCTTCGGGCAGGGCAGCGGTCATATCGGTTTCGATGAAGCCGGGAGCGACCACGTTCGCGGTGATTCCGCGGGCTCCGAGTTCGCGGGTGACCGAGCGGGCCAGGCCGATCAGGCCGCTCTTCGACGCCGAGTAATTCACCTGCCCGGCCGAGCCGTACAGGCCGACGACGCTGGAGATCAGCACGATGCGCCCGAATCGGGCCTTGAGCATACCCTTGCTCGCGCGCTTGACCACGCGAAAGGCACCACTGAGGTTGGTGTCGATGACGGCGGTGAAATCATCCTCTGACATGCGCATGAGCAGGGTATCGCGGGTGATTCCGGCATTGGCCACGACAACCTCGACCGGGCCGTAGGTCGCTTCGATCTCGGTGAAGGCGGCGTCAATGGATGCGGCGTCTGTCACGTCGGCCCGCACTGTGAGGCTGCCGGACGGTCCATGACCGGAGCGGGACGTCACGGCAACCCGATGTCCCTGGGCCAGAAACTCCTCAGCGATGGCGAAGCCGATTCCCCGGTTGCCGCCGGTGACGAGCACTGTTCGAGTCGTTGTCATGATGTTCCTGTCCTGGTGCGCTGGGTATCGTAGATCGGGTTCAAGGAAACACCCGGCAAATTCAAGTTTAAGGCGTGCCACAAAGTCGCCGGGCAGACGTAGTCTTGAAGAGGTGGAGTTTCCACCGTAGACGAACCCGATGGACCTATGAAGCAGCAGTCGATCACCTCCCTCCCCGCCTCCCCCGAGGTTGAACGCCGCAACCGAATGATCAAATACTCGATTGCTATGGGAGTGCGTGTCATCTGCATTGTGCTCATGCTCTTCGTACAAGGTTGGTGGCTCGTGGTCTGCGCGCTCGGCGCTATTCTGCTGCCGTACTTTGCCGTCGTGGTCGCGACCGTGAAAATTTCTCCTCCGGCAGCAGAAGTGCTCCGGCCCGGCGGCGTCGAGCTCTACCGCGGCAACGACGAGGTCAAGTGAGTGCTGACGCGGTTGCTGGCGGCAGTCCGATGATAGGCCTGGGTCGACCTCTGGAATCTACGACTTGTTCGCGGGCGGACTGCCGCGCTGCAGGAAGGTGGCGGCTGGACTGGCGCAACCCGCGCATCCACTCTGCTGATCGGGTGAAAACCTGGCTGGCCTGCGACGAACACGTGGACTACCTGCGCGAGTTCCTGGCCGCACGGGACTTTCCGCTGACGGTGAGCGCACTCGAGACGTGCACGCCCGACTTTTCCGGAGACCAGCAATGACGGGCTGGAAGTTCGCCTTCAGCCGCCGCTGGGCCGGATATCTCGTGCTGACCATGCTGTTCGCCGCGGTCTGCGCCGGGCTGGGGTTCTGGCAGCTGGCCCGCCGCGATGAGGCACTGACCGAGCTGTTCAAGATCGATTCCAACTTCGACTCGAACCCGGTGCCCGTCGCCGAGGCTCTTGAAGACCTGGCCGCCTTCGACGAATCGCAAAAGTGGATGCCGGTGGAACTGACCGGAACCTACCTCACCGCTGACGAGATGCTCGCGCGCAACCGCCCGCTCAACGTGAACCCGGGCTTCGAAGTACTGACCCCGTTGCTGCTTACCGACGGCACGATCTTTATCGTCAACCGCGGCTGGCTGCCCACCGGGCAGGAACAGGATGCTCCTGACACCGTTCCGGCGGCGCCCTCCGGAACGGTCACCGTAGTCGCCCGGCTCAAGGCCAGCGAACCTGATCTGCCCGGCCGCACGGCCAGCGGCAATCAGGTCGCGACCATCAACCTCACTACCATCGCCGAACGACTCAATACCCCGACCTATACCGGCGCGTACGGCCTGATGGACACCGAGAGCCCCGCGGCGACCGAGAAGCGCCCGGCCGCCGTGCTGAAACCGATCCGCGATGAGGGCCCACACCTGTCTTATGCGTTCCAGTGGTTCGTATTCGGGCTACTCGCCTTCATCGGACTCGGCTGGGCCCTGCGCGAAGAATACCGCAGCGTCAATGCTGAGGACCCCGAGGAGCGCGAACGCGCCGAGGAACGCGCCCGCAAGCGCGCGGCGAAGCCACGCAATGATGCCGAGATTGAAGACGAGCTGCTGGACCGGCAACGGGGCTAGCCACCTCAACGCTCGAGCTGGCCCACTTCGCTGGTCGAGCCCGACGAGACGCCTCCTCAGGCGACGGCGCGGTGGTGCTGCCGAGCCTCGGTCGCCTCGTCGAGGAGACCGCGGTACACCCGAACCAGCGACGCTGCCGAACGGTTCCAATCCAGACCGAGGGCATGCTTGCGAGCAGCCAGCGACAGTTCGCGTGCCAGGGTCGGATCGGAAAGGATCTGAGACATCGCGTCGGCCCAGACCCGCGGTTCGCGGGATTCCAGGACCAGTCCGGTGATCCCATCGACAACTGCTTCACGCAGGCCACCGGCCGCCGAAGCGACGACGGGCACACCGCTCGCGGCCGCTTCCAGTGCCACCAGACCGTACGTTTCCGAGTGGGAAGGCACGAGCACCAGGCGGGCACCGCGAAACAGTTCAGCCAGGTGCGCATGGGACTGCGGCCCAACAAAGCGGATGCCGGACAGACCGGCCCGTTCGGCGAGCTGTCGGAGCTCCTCAACGTATCCGGAGTAGTCGACTGAGGCATCACCGGCAACAACTAGGTCGGGACGCAGGCCCGCCGGCAGTGCAGCGATGGCCTGAATCGCCAGATCAAGGCCCTTCAGCGGCTGCAGACGCGCGGCGACGACGGCGTAACCGCGGTCGGCCGCGCTGCCGGCGGGCTGGCGTTTGGGTGAGAACAGGTTGCTGTCCACCCCCGGGAGCACGATGCTGGTTCGGCTCGCCGAGCCGCCGAGCCGCCCGGAAATCGTGGCGGCCTCCGCCGCACTGATCGCCACCAGCGCGTCGGACTCCCGCGCCAGCCGAGCTTCTCCGCGCATCCGTCCCGGTGATTCGGCGCGTTCTCCGGCCGAAAGCGGAGACGCATCATCCGCTGCAATGCTGTGGAAACTCTGAACGTGCGGGACGCCCCAGTTGCGGGCGACGGGAAGCGCTGCCATGCCGGAAAACCAGTGATGCGAGTGGATGATGTCGACCGGCTCGAGAGCGTTGAGCCGGTCGGAGAACTCATCGATATAGTTCTCGTGCGTGCCCTTGGACAGCGCTCGGGCGGGCCCGGCGGCTAGAAACCGCAGCGTGAGGCCCTCGGCCAGCTGTTGCGATTCGGGCTGATCCGCCGCTGACCGCCGAGTCAGAATCGTCACACGGTGTCCAAGGGCGGCCAGCTGCTCGGCCTGATGCCGCACGACGACGTTCATACCGCCGGCATCGCCGGAGCCAGGGTCCGTGCCCGGTGAGGTGTGCAGGCAGACCAGCGCGATGCGCAGTGGCGATCTCATCGATATCACGCTCTAGTCCTTTTGCCTGGGTCACCGACAGGTGACCGGATCACGGAATTGGTTAAGACAGCTCGATCAGGTCGAGGTAGTCCTTGTTCCAGTGGTCCTCTGTGCCCTCGGGCATGATTAGGACGCGCTCGGGATTGAGGGCCTGCACGGCGCCCTCATCGTGGCTGACCAGAACGACGGCGCCGGCGTAGTGGGCGAGGGCGTCGAGGATCTCTTCGCGGCTGGCCGGGTCGAGGTTGTTAGTGGGTTCATCGAGCAGCAGCACGTTGGCACCGGAGACCACGATCATGGCCAGGGCCAGACGGGTCTTCTCTCCACCGGAGAGTACGCCGGCCGGCTTGTTCGAGTCATCGCCGGTGAACAGGAACGAACCGAGCACGCGACGTGCTTCCATCTCGGTGATGCTCGGCGAGGAGGAGACCATGTTCTCGAGCACCGAACGCTTCACGTCGATGGTTTCGTGTTCCTGGGCGTAATAACCGATGCGCAAACCGTGACCGGGTTCGATCGAACCGGTGTCCGATTCATCGACGCCGGCGAGCATGCGCAGCAGGGTTGTCTTTCCGGCACCGTTGAGGCCAAGGATGACGACCTTGGATCCGCGGTCGATCGCGAGGTCGACCGCGGTGAAGATTTCGAGGGAACCATAGCTCTTCGAGAGGTCCTTGGCCATGAGCGGTGTGCGACCACACGGTGCTGGCTCGGGGAAGCGCAGTTTGGCAACGCGTTCAACGGCACGCACGGCGTCGAGGCCGGAGAGCAGCTTCTCGGCCCGGGCAACCATTTGGTGGGCTGCAGCGGCCTTGCTGGCCTTGGCCCCGAACTTCGCGGCCTGCAGCTGCAGGGTCGAGGCCTTCTTCTCGGCGTTTGAGCGTTCCTTCTTGCGACGGTCGGCATCCGCTGTGCGCTGGAGGAGGTAGTTCTTCCAGTTCATGTTGTAGATGTCGATCATCATGCGGTTCGCATCGAGGTAGAAGACCCGGTTGACCGTTTCGCCGACGAGTTCGATGTCGTGGCTGATGATGATGCAGCCGCCCTTGTAGTTCTTGACGAACTCGCGCAGCCACGCCACCGAGTCGGCGTCGAGGTGGTTGGTGGGCTCGTCGAGGATCATCATCTCGGCGGCCGAGAACAGGATGCGAGCGAGTTCGATGCGACGACGCTGGCCACCGGAGAGGGTGCTCAAAGCCTGGTCGAGAATGTGGTCCGGCAGTTTCAGGTTGCTGGCAATGGATGCGGCTTCGGCTTCGGCAGCGTAGCCGCCAAGGCCGTTGAACTCATCGGTCAGACGCCCGTACTTCTTCATGGCGGCGGCGGCGATCTTGGGATCGGAATCGGCCATGGCCATGCTGGACTCCTGCATGCCCAGGGCAATAGTGCCGAGGCCGCGGGCGTCCAGAATGCGCGTACGCGCAAGCATGCTCGGGTCGCCCGCACGCGGGTCCTGCGGCAGGTAGCCGATCTCGCCGGAGTGGCTGATCGAACCCTTGGTTGGGTTTGTCTCCCCGGCGAGGGTCTTCGTCAGCGTCGTCTTGCCGGCACCGTTACGGCCGACGAGGCCGATCTTGTCGCCGCTCGCGACGCGGAAGTTGACGCCCTCCATGAGCACGCGGGCTCCAACGCGGATTTCGAGATCTTGCACGTTGAGCACAGCAATAGTCCATTCGAAGTGTTTGTACGGGTGTGAAGTGTGGGTGGGCCAGAGCGGTCCAACTCACTAGTATATTTGCCCTCAGGCTGTGCTCGGCACACGGCGCCTACAGTAGGGACGCCAGAAGCGACTTTTCCAGCCAATTCAGGTACGCCTCCGTCGACCAGCCGAGGGACAGCACGAGGGTACGAAACGTGTGCGGGTGGGCCAGCGCCCACATCGTCGCGGCCGCCTCGTGGTCGCTGATGCCACCGCGCAGTCCGCGCTTTTCCCGAAGCGCAGCCGCCACTTCGCCGAAACCGTGCAGCCGGGCAGCGTCCCGTTTCTGCTCGAACTCCCCCACGTCCGGATCGACAACGGCCGCTTCGCTGACAATGCGCAGAATGCCCGAGGTGCGCTCATTCACGAGCGCACTTGACCGGGCCAGAATGCGGATGACCTCGGTCGCCGTTCGCGCCTCAGCAATGCGTTCGCGTGTGGCCCCCGATAGCAACGCCGGTGCCCCCGGTTCCGCGGCCACTCGATCAAGAACCGCCGCGAGTAATTCCGCCTTCGACCCCACGGAGTTGTAGATGGTCTGCACCACCACGCCAGCCTCCGCCGCGATCGCCGCAACCGAGGTGCCCACGTATCCGCGCTCGAGCATGAGGCGCCCCGCAGCCATGACAATCTCCGCCCGCGTACTCGCCGCCTGCGCCGTACGCCGCCTCATGGCCCCGTTTTCCCCTATATCCATACAACTAGCATACCGATCTACTGAGTAGAAACCTTTTCTAAAGCAGATGTCGTGGTGTGACGCGCCGGGACGGGTCACCTGCTATTGCTCGGACATTGAGGTTTCGGCGCGACCCGAACCAGTCAGACCGAAGGCCCCGCCTGCGGTGCAGGCGGGGCCTTCAAGATAGAACTATAGCTACATAGCGAAGCCGAGGGCTCGCATCATGTCGCGACCATCGTCGGTGATCTTCTCCGGACCCCACGGCGGCATCCAGACCCAGTTGATGCGGAACTGGTCGACGACGCCATCGAGCGCCTCCGCCGTCTGCTCCTCGATCACGTCGGTCAGCGGGCAGCCGGCCGAGGTGAGCGTCATGTGCACGATGAGCGCGTCATTCTCGTCGTCCCAGCCGAGGTCATAGATGAGTCCAAGGTCGACGACATTGATGCCGAGCTCCGGGTCCATGACGTCCTTGAGAGCTTCTTCGATTTCGTCGAAGCGGGCCGGACTGAGTGTTGAGACCATACGACTAGCCTACGTTCGACGGGACAAGAAAGCGATCGTAACCTTCGTCCTCGAGGCGGTCGGCGAGCTCGGGGCCGCCCTGTTCGGCGATGCGTCCGTTGACGAAGACGTGCACGAAATCGGGGTGGATGTAGCGCAGGATGCGCGTGTAGTGCGTGATGAGCAGCAGTCCAAGGCCGGTGTTGGCCTTGGCACGGTTGACTCCCTCGGAGACGATCTTGAGCGCGTCAACGTCGAGGCCGGAGTCGGTCTCGTCGAGTACGGCGAACTTGGGCTTGAGAAGTTCAAGCTGCAGGATCTCGTTGCGCTTCTTCTCGCCACCGGAGAAGCCCTCGTTGACGTTGCGCTCGGCGAAAGCCTTGTCCATGCGCAGGTTGGCCATCGACTCGCGCACATCCTTGATCCAGGTGCGGATCGGCGGGGCTTCGCCCTCGATGGCCGTTTTGGCCGTGCGCAGGAAGTTCGTGACGGTGACTCCGGGAATCTCGACCGGGTACTGCATAGCGAGGAACAAGCCGGCGCGGGCACGGGCATCCACTGTCATCTTGAGCACGTCAGCGCCGTCGAGGAGGATGGAACCGCTCTCGACGTGATACTTGGGGTGGCCGGCGATCGTGTAGGCGAGGGTGGACTTGCCGGAGCCGTTCGGGCCCATGATGGCGTGGATTTCGCCCTCGTTGATGGCGAGGTTGACGCCGCGCAGAATCTGCTTGGTGCCCTGGTCGGTCTCGACGCTGACGTGCAGGTCGATAATTTCAAGAACAGACATGAATGTCTTATCCCTTTCTAAAAATGGCTGGTGAGGCGGTTGCTTTAAGGAGTGACTAGACCGCGACGGTGACGGAAGGATCGACGAAGACAAAGCCGTCGATGAGTTCAACGTTGTAGACCGGGACCGGGTCGTAGGCCGGCAGCGAGAGCGGCTTGCCGGTCGTGAGGGAGAACATCGAACCGTGAGCCCAGCACTCGAGAGTCTGGCCTTCCACGAATCCCTCCGACAGGGAGATATCGCCGTGCGTGCAGGTATCACCGATGGCGAACACATCGCCGGCGGCGTCACGCACAAGGGCGATGGCGACCCCGTCGATTTCAACCTTGACGGCCTGGTTTACTTCGAGCTCATCGAGAGCGCAAATCTTCGTCGCGGCCATGCTTAGTCCGTTCCAATAAGTTCGGCTTCGATTGCGAGCTGCAACCGAGCTTCGAGTTCCGGGGAACCGATCTGCTGTACGACCTCGGTGAGGAATCCGCGTACGACGAGCCGACGCGCTTCGTCCTCGGTGATGCCGCGAGACTGCAGGTAGAACAGCTGCTCATCGTCGAAACGACCGGTGGCACTGGCGTGACCGGCTCCCACGATGTCGCCGGTTTCGATCTCCAGGTTCGGGATGGAATCGGCGCGAGTGCCCTCGCTGAGCACGAGGTTGCGGTTCTGCTCATAGCTGTCGGTACCAGCGGCCTTGTTGCCGATCAGCACGTCGCCGATCCAGACCGTGCGGGCGTCCTGGCCCTGCAGTGCGCCCTTGTAGTTGACGCGGCTGCGGCTCTTCGGAGCGTCGTGGAAGACGTACACCTGCTGTTCCAGGTGCTGACCGGCATCGGCGAAGTAGAGACCGAGTAGCAGCGTGTCGGAGCCGGGTCCGGCCAGACGCACAGACGGGTTCACCCGCACGATGCTGCCACCGAGCGAAACGACGACGTGCTTGAGGCGCGCATCGCGACCAATGGATGCAAAATGGTTGGCCAGGTGCACCGCCGAGTCGTCCCATTCCTGCAGCGATACGACCGTGAGGTTGGCGGACTCGCCGAGGATAATCTCGACGTTCTCGCTCAGCCGGGCGTCGCCGGTGTTCGCCAGGATGACCGTGGCTTGGCTGAACGGCTTGGCCTCGATGATGGTGTGCGCTCCGCGGGCGGAGTTCCCGAGGGCCGATCGCGTGACCGTGATCTCCTTGGCCTCTTCGCCGCTCACCGTTATGGCGAGGGCGTCCTCGAAAACGCCCCAGGCGTTCGCGGCGGCGCGTTCTTCCGGCAGACCGGCGGTGCCGATGCGGGCATCCGTTCTGGGGACCCACTCGACGGAGACGTCCTCCGACGGGGTGGACGTTATCTCGTAGCGCGAGCCGTCGAGGGTACCGGCGGTGAGATCGGTGAACTTCGCGACGGGCGAGAGCTTCCAGACGGCTTCGCGGCCGGTGACGGTCTCGAAGTCGGCGACGTTGACACTCTTGAAACGATCCGATCGGGTTTGTACCGGCACGTAGCCGAAACGTCCGTCGGAGTGTTTCTTGATTCCGTGCTGACCGGCCGGCAGAACCGACTCGGGCGCGGGTGTGGATGATTCGGGCACAGTTGTTGACGCGCTCTTCGAAAGCGCTGAAGCGGCGGACATTTAGCCGACGGATCCTTCCATGCCCATTTCAATGAGCTTGTTGAGTTCGAGGGCGTACTCCATCGGGAGCTCCCGGGCGATCGGTTCGATGAATCCACGAACGATCATGGCCATGGCTTCGTCTTCGGGCATGCCGCGGCTCATCAGGTAGAAGAGCTGCTCGGCGCTGACCCGGGAAACGGTGGCCTCGTGACCGAGCTGCACGTCGTCGACGCGAATGTCGATGGATGGGTAGGTGTCGGAGCGCGACGAGGTATCGACGAGGAGTGCATCGCAGCGCACGGTGTTGGCGGAGTGGTGCGCGGAGGCATCCATTCGAACCTCACCGCGGTATCCGCTGCGCCCACCACCGCGAGCGATGGACTTGGAGACGATCGACGACTGCGTGTACGGAGCCATGTGGATCATCTTGGCGCCGGCATCCTGGTGCTGGCCGGGGCCAGCGAAGGCCACCGAAAGCGTCTCGCCCTTGGCGTGCTCGCCCATCAGGTAGATGGACGGGTACTTCATGGTGACCTTGGAACCGATGTTGCCGTCGATCCACTCCATCGTCGCGCCTTCGCCGGCTGTGGCCCGCTTGGTGACGAGGTTGTAGACGTTGTTCGACCAGTTCTGGATGGTCGTGTACCGAACGCGGGCGTTCTTCTTCACGACGATCTCGACCACGGCGGAGTGCAACGAATCGGACTTGTAGATCGGGGCCGTGCAGCCCTCGATGTAGTGAACGTAGCTGCCCTCGTCGGCGATGATCAGCGTGCGCTCGAACTGGCCCATGTTCTCGGTATTGATGCGGAAGTACGCTTGGAGGGGAATTTCAACGTGCACGCCCGGGGGGACGTAGACGAAGGATCCGCCGGACCAGACGGCCGTGTTGAGCGCGGCGAACTTGTTGTCGCCGGAGGGAATGATGGTGCCGAAGTACTCCTCGAAGAACTCTGGGTGTTCCTTGAGCGCCGTGTCGGTGTCCATGAAGATGACGCCCTGAGCTTCGAGCTCTTCGTTGATCTGGTGGTAAACGACTTCGGACTCGTACTGGGCGGCGACACCGGAGACGAGGCGCTGACGCTCGGCCTCGGGGATACCGAGCTTCTCGTAGGTGTTCTTAATGTCGTCGGGCAGGTCTTCCCAGGTCTGGGCCTGCTTCTCCGTGGACCGCACGAAGTACTTGATGTTGTCGAAGTCGATCTCGGAGAGGTCGGCGCCCCAGGTGGGCATGGGCTTGCGTTCGAACAGCTGAAGTGCCTTCAGTCGTCGCTGCAGCATCCACTCCGGCTCGGATTTCAGGTTCGAGATGTCAGTGACAACCTCGGGAGAAATACCACGACGAGCGGATGCTCCGGCCTTGTCTGAGTCGGACCACCCGAATTCGTAGGTGCCGATCCCCTCAAGGTCGGGACGGTCTAGCAGGACATCCGACATATTAACCTCTTCTCTACCCATCACAACCCGGATATTAGTCCGGTCATTCCCACGGTGCCTCCAACGGAGACGGGGGAACGGGTTGTCTGGACAGCTACGTTGCGTACCTAGAATATTCATGGAGCATCGCGATGAATCCGAGCCCTGCGGCTCGGATTGAATCCCTCGATCGGATGACCGCGGGAAGGATCTCCATGGATGTTGCAATTCTACAGGTTGATCAGCGGGATTCGCGTGCTTGCCGGTCGATTCACATTTGGACACGGCACGATTAGAACGCACGGATGATAAGCACGACAGAGAGAGCAGAACCGGTGAATCGGAAAAATCAGGGCTTGTCCAGTGCGATCGGCGCAGGATACCGGGTCGTCAGCCAGAAAATTCACGACTGGTTACCGAGCGCTGTCGACCGACGAATCCGGGTCGTCGCCTGGCTGTCACTCGTGACGGAGATCCTGATCGTCGGCACCGGAGGCGCCGTACGCCTCACCGGTTCCGGACTGGGCTGCCCGACCTGGCCGACCTGTGTTGCCGGATCGCTCGTGCCGACGCCGGAGATGGGCCTGCACGGCGTTATTGAGTTCGGCAATCGCCTGATGACCGGACTGATCGGCATTATTGCGATAGCGGCCGTCGTGCTGCTGTGGCGACTGCGCACCGAGCGCAAGGATCTGTTCACGCTCGCCGTCATTCTTGGCGTTGGCGTTCTCGCGCAGGCCCTCGTCGGCGGCGTCACCGTGCTGACCGGTCTCAACCCGTTCATCGTCGGATTTCATTTCATGGCCTCGCTGATCATGGTGTGCATCGCCACCGTGCTGGTGCACCGGGTTTACCTCCCGTCGGGACCGCGCGCCCTCGTCGTACCGGTCGGCTTCGCCGGGCTTGCCCACGCCACGAGTTTCGTGGTGGCACTGACCGTGGTGATGGGAGTCGTGACCACCGCCTCCGGACCGCATTCGGGTGACGCCGAGGCTGGTCGTACCGGGTTCAACGCTGAATTGCTCGAGCACCTGCATGCCTGGCCGGGCTACGCGACGCTGGTCCTGACGATCGTGCTGCTCGCGGCATCCGTTCGAGGCAAGCTGCCCGTGCGTAAATTCGTCGTCACGTTACTCGTGGTCGAGCTTGTCCAGATTGTGGTCGGCCTGCTGCAGGCAAACCTGGGCCTGCCGCCGGTGCTCGTCGGGCTGCACATGGTGCTCGCCTGCGTGCTCGCCGCGGCGATGACCGCCGTCGTGCTGAACCTCAAGGCTCCGACCACCCTCACGGACCGGGTACCCGAAACGACGCACGAGCGCGCTCGCAGCTAACTGAACACGATCGAGAGTCGCGAGACGACACCTTCGCCCCACGGACACGCCTGGTACGGGAGAGACGACACATCCGGCCCCGTGAGCTGCTTTGAATGGGCCGAATACGTCATCTCACGCGCATGAAGGAGCCGATGATGGCACCTCAGGGCGCAGCGCAAGTACCCCGATCGGAAATTGCCGCGCGGCACTCCCCCGGCGGTGGCCTCCGGTGTATTCTCCAGACATGCACCTCGCGCCGGGAGCCAAGTCGAAGCCGCCAGACGACGCGGCGCGCCTTGCCCTGTTCGGACCGCCGGTGTTCGGCTTCGTGCCGCAACGGCGCATTCAGGAACGCGGCTGGAGTTGGTACGGCAATCACGGTCGCACACTCGAAGCGCAGGCCCATTACTGGCTCGCCGATCCCACGGGCAATTTCTGGTTCGAGGATTCGCCGGCCGGCCCGATCGGCATCGCCGAATTGCGCGGATTCGTATTCACCGACGTGCCGGGTTCAACAAATCGGGGCGGAGACCCCATTCGTGATGCACTCAACCAACACTTGCAATATATCGTGATGAACTATGCCAAGAATCCCTACGAGTTCGGGTCTGAACTCTGGGCCGGACGGCACACACAGCAGCAGGCGGAGATCGAGCTAGCGCTGGCGCACCGATCGAACCTGATCGTCGACGACACGGCCCTGCCGGCCATCACCGTGACGGCGTCCGATTTCACAGGTACCGCGATGGCCGTGGCCGGACGCGTGGTGACCGTCGTGATTCACTCGGCCGATGTCGGCAAGATCGACGCCCGCCTCACCCGCCGGGTCTAGCGCGGGCTGTGGCTGGTCCCGATTAGAACGGCAGCAGCGGGTCGATTCCGACGGCCACGAACAGCAGGGTCAGGTAAGCGATCGAGCCATGGAAGACGCGCATCGGCGATACATGCTCGTGCCGGATGGCCAGGCTGTACAGGCGGTGCGTCTCGTAGATGAACCAGCCGCCGGTGACGAGCGCGACGAAGGTGTACAGCAGCCCCATGTCAGCGATCGGGACCAGCAGCAGCGAGCAGGCGACGGTGGCCCAGGCGTAGAGGATGACCTGCAGTCCCACCTGGGCACGGCCGCGCACTACGGCGAGCATCGGCACGCCGGCGGCCTGGTAGTCGGCGCGATACTTCATCGACAGAGGCCAGTAGTGCGGCGGCGTCCAGAGAAAGATGATCATGAACAGAATGACCGGCGGCCACGACAGGTCGCCAGTCACGGCGGCCCAACCGATCAGCACGGGCATGCACCCGGCCACACCGCCCCAGACGATGTTCTGCGGGGTGCGACGCTTGAGAATGATCGTGTAAAAGACGACGTAGAGCAAAATGGCACCGAACGACAGTGCGGCGGCGAGCCAGTTGGTCAGCAGTCCCAGCCAGAGAATGGATGCCGCGCCTAACGCCCACGCAAAGATCAAGGCTTCCCGGTCACTCAGTTCACCGGTGACGAGCGGACGGTTCTTCGTGCGCTTCATCAGGCGGTCGATATCGCGATCGAGGTAGCAGTTGAACGCTCCAGCGGAACCAGCGCTGAGGGCCCCGCCCACGAGGGTCGCCAGGATCAGCCAGAGGCTGGGGATGCCCCGTTCGGCGAGCAGCATCGTGGGTGCGGTTACTACCAGGAGCAATTCGACGACGCGCGGTTTAGTCAGGGAGATATAAGCCTTGAGGGTGCGCTTCACTGTGCGCGGTCCGCTTAGGACCGGGGTCTTCAGGGCGACGTTCATTGTTCCTCTAACGCTAGGCAAGTCTTTTTAGTGTAGGTCACCCACTGCCCCTTCCCGACAATGGACATGTCACGTCATATAGAGCGTCCCGCCGCAAAATTCCCTATACTTATAGTGCTCCCCACAGTGAATCAGTAGTTCGGCGAGCCCCCGGGTGGGAGATGGCGGCAACAGCAGGCCAACTCGCTGGGGGTGACATTTCACTTGCATTCTCGCGTCGGGATGGCGCGGCCCCGCAGTGTGAGACGGTTGCCGACACTTGCACATCTATCAAAGGATGGGTTGAGCTCAACCCGCCTTCGCTTCAATGAAGGGTTACGTGACGTGGCAGCTTTCCAATGGGATTCCATTGACGATCAGGCGGTTAACACCGCACGCATTCTCGCGGCTGACGCCGTTGAAAAGGTTGGGAACGGGCACCCGGGTACAGCGATGAGCCTTGCTCCCGCCGCGTATCTTTTGTTTCAGAAGATCATGCGCCGGGACCCGGCCGACAACGACTGGCTCGGTCGCGACCGTTTCATTCTCTCGGTCGGCCACAGCTCGCTGACCCAGTACGTGCAGTTGTACCTCGGCGGCTACGGCCTCGAGCTTGAAGACCTCAAGGCCCTGCGCACCTGGGGATCCAAGACCCCCGGCCACCCGGAGTATGGGCACACCGCCGGCGTCGAGATCACCACCGGCCCGCTCGGTCAGGGACTGGCCTCCGCCGTCGGCTTCGCCTACGCCTCACGCTTCGAGCGTGGCCTGTTTGATCCGGATGCCGCCGCCGGCGCCAGCCCGTTCGACCACTTCGTCTACGTCATCGCCGGGGACGGCGACCTGCAGGAAGGCATCACGAGCGAGGCATCCTCTCTCGCCGGCCACCAGCAGCTCGGCAACCTGATCGCGATCTATGACAGCAACCAGATCTCGATCGAAGACGACACCAACATCGCCTTCACCGAAGACGTCGCTGCGCGCTACGCCGCCTACGACTGGCACGTGCAGACCGTGGACTGGAAGAAGACGGGCTCCTACGTCGAAGACGTCGCCGAGCTGAATGCGGCCATCGAGGCTGCCCAGAACGAAACCGGCAAGCCCAGCCTGATCATTCTCAAGACGATCATCGGCTGGCCGAGCCCGAAGAAGCAAAACACCGGCAAGATCCACGGCTCCGCGCTCGGCGCCGAAGAGCTCGCCGGAGTCAAGACCGTTCTCGGCTTCGACCCGGAGAAGACCTTCGACGTCGCCCCCGAGGTCATCGCCCACACCCGCCTGGCCCTCGATCGCGGCGTCACCGCGCACGCCGAGTGGACCGTGCAGTTCGATGCCTGGGCGACGGCCAACCCGGAGCGCAAGATTCTGCTCGACCGGGTCCTCTCCGGCGATCTGCCTGACGGCGTCGACGAGGCCCTCCCGGTCTTCCCCGGCGGCACCGCGGTATCGACCCGCGCGGCGTCCGGCAAGGTGCTCACCGCCCTCGGCGGCGTCATCCCCGAACTGTGGGGCGGCTCAGCCGACCTTGCCGAATCCAACAACACCACTATCGGCGGTGCTGCCTCGTTTATTCCGAGCGAGCACTCCACCGGTGAATGGTCGGGCAACGAGTACGGACGGGTGCTGCACTTCGGCATTCGCGAGCACGCCATGGCCGCCATTCTCAACGGCATCGTGCTGCACGGTAACACCCGCCCGTTCGGCGGCACCTTCCTCATCTTCAGCGACTACATGCGCCCCGCGGTGCGTCTGGCCGCTCTCATGAAGGCTCCGTCGATCTTCGTCTGGACCCACGACTCCGTCGCCCTCGGCGAAGACGGCCCGACCCACCAGCCGATCGAACAACTCGCAACCCTGCGCGCCATTCCCGGACTCGACGTGGTTCGCCCCGGCGACGCCAACGAAACCGCCTGGGCCTGGAAGACCATTCTGGAACGTCGTAATGGTCCGGCCGGCATCGCGCTGACCCGCCAGAACATTCCGGTCTACGAGCGCGGTGAGGGCGCAGCATCTGACGAGGTCTTCGCCTCGGCCAAGAACGTCGCCCGTGGCGCCTACGTGCTGGCCGAAGCGGCCGGCGGAACCCCGGATGTCATTCTGATCGGCACCGGCTCCGAGGTGCAGCTCGCCGTGGACGCCCGCGCCCAGCTCGCCGCCGAGGGCATCAACGCCCGCGTGGTCAGCGCCCCCTGCCTCGAATGGTTCGAAGAGCAGAGCAGCGACTACCGCGAATCGGTGTTGCCCGCAGCCGTCACCGCACGCGTGTCCGTCGAGGCCGGCCTCGCGCTGACCTGGCGTGGTTACGTCGGCGATGCCGGCCGCAGCATCTCAATCGAGCACTTCGGGGCATCCGCTGATTACCAGACGCTGTTCCGCGAATTCGGAATCACCACTGAAGCAGTCGTCGCCGCGGCCAAGGAATCAATTAACGCAGCGTGACGTTGTCCCGTATGTATCGATCAGTACTGCGGGCCAACATCAGTTGCACCATGCCTCTCCACTGAACCGCTACAGTATCGCTGCCTGACGGCAGCATTTATAGGAGATTTTAGAAATGACTACCCCCTCCCCCCTCGCCCAGCTGTCCGCAGCCGGCGTCAGCATCTGGCTCGACGACCTGTCCCGTGAACGCATCAACTCCGGCGGTCTGCAGGACCTGATCAAAAACAGCAACGTCGTTGGCGTCACCACCAACCCGACCATCTTCGCCGGAGCCCTCGCCAAGGGCGAGGCCTACACCGACCAGGTAGCGACCCTGGCCGCCGCCGGCACGAACGTCACCGACGCCGTCTTCGCCATCACCACGGACGACGTTGCCGCCGCCTGCGACATCTTCCGCCCGGTCTACGACGCGACCCAGGGGCAGGACGGCCGCGTCTCGATCGAGGTCGAGCCGAGCCTCGCCCGCGACGCAGCCGGCACGGTCGCCGAGGCCCAGCAGCTCTGGAAGAAGGTCAACCGCCCCAACGCGATGATCAAGATTCCCGCGACGGTCGAAGGGCTCGAAGCCATCACGGCGACCATCGCCCTGGGTATCAGCGTCAACGTCACTCTGATCTTCAGCCTCGAGCGTCACCGCCAGGTCATCAACGCCTACCTGGCTGGGCTCGAGCAGGCCAAGGCTGCCGGCATCGACCTCTCAACCATTCACTCGGTTGCGTCGTTCTTCGTGTCGCGCGTCGACTCCGAGATCAACACCCGCCTCGAAGCCATCGGAACCCCCGAGGCTCTGGCGCTGAAGAGCAAGGCCGGCGTCGCCAACGCGCAGCTTGCTTACCAGGTCTACGAGCAGGCCTTCAGCAGTGAGCGTGCCCTCGGCCTGATCAAGGCCGGCGCCACCAAGCAGCGCCCGCTCTGGGCCTCGACCGGCGTCAAGGATGCCAGCCTGCCCGACACCCTGTATGTGACCGAACTGGTTGCCCCGGAGGTCGTCAACACGATGCCCGAGAAGACCATGATGGCTGCAGCGGACCACGGCGTCATCCCGGCCGACTCGGTCACCGGCTCCTATGCCGCTGCCAATGCTGTGCTCGACGCACTGGGAGCGCAGGGCGTCTCGTACGATGACGTCACCCGACTGCTCGAAGAAGAAGGCCTCTCGAAGTTCGAGGTGTCCTGGAACGAACTGCTCGACACCGTGCAGACGGCCCTCACCGCAGCGTCGACAACCGCGGCAGTCTAATGAGCTTTCGCATCTCGGTGAGTGGCTTGGCTGCCGATGCTGTACGCGCCACCGTACCGACGCTGGTGACGGATCTCGTTGCCTCCGGCGTCACCGGCCTCAACCCGGCACTGTGGGGGCCGGAGGCGGAAGCCGAGGCCGCACTGCGCCTCGGCTGGACCGAATCCGTCGTGGTGTCCAGGCCGCTCGTGGCCGAGATTCTGGAGTTGCGGGCCACCCTGCAGGCGCGCGGCGTCACCCAGATCGCCCTCGCCGGCATGGGCGGATCGTCGCTTGCCCCCGAGGTCATCACTCGCACGGCTGGCGTGAACCTCACCGTTCTCGACGCGACCGACCCCGGGCAGGTGCTCGCCGCCCTGAACGACAACCTCGTGGGCACCGCTCTCGTGGTGTCGTCGAAGAGCGGCTCGACCGTCGAAACCGACAGCCAACGCCGCGTGTTTGAGCGTGCGTTTCGTGCCATTGGAATCGATCCAGCCGAACGTATCGTCGTGGTGACCGATCCAGGATCGCCACTCGAGGCATCCGCTCTCGCGGACGGTTATCGCGTCTTCAACGCCGATCCCAACGTGGGCGGTCGCTACTCCGCACTGACCGCGTTCGGCCTCGTACCCTCGGGCCTGGCGGGCGTTGACATCGGTGCGCTTCTCGACGAAGCAGAGTCCATCTCCCTGGCTTTGGCCGTTGACTCCCCAGAGAACCCGGGGCTCGTGCTCGGAGCGGCGATCGCCGCGACCAGCCCGCGCCGCGACAAGCTCGCCATCGTCTCGGACGGCACCCACATTGTGGGCTTCGCCGACTGGGTCGAACAGCTCATCGCCGAATCGACCGGCAAGCTCGGCACCGGCATCCTGCCGGTCGTGCTCGAACTCGATGCCCCGGAACTGACCGAAACGCTTCCCGATGTGCAACTCGTGCGGGTCGTCGCTGACGCCGGTACCGAGTTGTTCAGCGAAACCGGCGACGAGATCCGCGTTAGCGGAACCCTCGGTGCACAGTTTCTGGTCTGGGAATACGCGACAGTTGTCGCCGGGCGCCTGCTCGGTATCAACCCGTTCGACCAGCCAGACGTTGAATCCGCGAAGATCGCGACCCGCGGTCTGCTGGACGCCCGCCCCGCACCGGAACCCGCCGCGTTCATCGCTGACGGTATCGAAGTGCGCGGCACGCCACACGTCATCGGTGCCGCGAGCGACCTCGCCTCGGCCGTTGATGCACTGCTCGAGGAGCTCGGCCCCGACGGCTATGTGGCCGTGCAGGCCTACGTCGACCGGCTGGCACTGCCCGAGCTGGCCGAGGTTCGCAATAAGCTCGCCGCTCTCTCCAAGCGCCCGGTGACCTTCGGCTGGGGACCGCGTTTTCTGCACTCCACCGGTCAGTTCCACAAGGGTGGAACGGCAACCGCCGTCTTCCTGCAGATTCTGACCACACCGGCGGAGGACCTCGACATTCCAGAGCGTCCGTTCACCTTTGGCGAGCTCATTCAGGCACAGGCCAGCGGCGACGCGAGCGTACTCGCTGAGCACGGTCGGCCCGTGTTGACACTAACGCTGACCGACCCCAAGCAGAACATCAGCACGCTTTTCGACGCCTTAAGCTAACCAATCGGGGTTCGTCTCGGCCAGCAGCCGCGAGGAACCCCACCCGCTTCCGCATCACCCGATCTTTTTTTCGTGTCCTCAATTTTCTGCACTGTCCCGTTAAAGGAGCTGCATGTCCCCGGTGGAAATTACCCCGGAGTTTAATCCGCTCAGGTCGCCGTCCGACTATCGTCTGAATCGAATCGCCGGGCCGTCCAGCCTCGTGATCTTCGGCGTCACCGGTGACCTCGCGCGCAAGAAACTCATGCCCGCGGTCTATGACCTCGCCAACCGGGGGCTGCTGCCGCCCGGCTTTGCCCTGGTGGGCTTCGCCCGCCGCGACTGGGACAACGAGGACTTCATGCAGGTTGTGCATGACGCCGTCAAAGAACACGCTCGCACCGACTTTCACGAAGATGTCTGGGCGCAGCTGGCCGAAGGCATCCGTTTCGTTTCGGGCACCTTTGACGATGACGAGGCGTTCGCTCGATTGACGCAAACCATTGACGAGCTGGACCGAGAACGCGGAACGATGGGCAACCATGCGTTCTACCTCGCCATTCCGCCAAAGGCGTTCCCCCTCGTCACCGAGCAGTTGCGCCGTTCCGGCCTGGCCGAGCAGAAGAACGGCCAGTGGCGACGTGTCGTCATCGAGAAACCGTTCGGGAGCGACCTGAAAACGGCCCGTGAGCTCAATGATGTCGTCGAGTCGGTCTTTCCACCCGACTCCGTCTTTCGCATCGACCACTACCTCGGCAAGGAGACGGTGCAGAATATTCTGGCGCTGCGATTCGCCAACGAGATGTTCGAACCGCTGTGGAACGCCAACCACGTCGAGCACGTGCAGATCACCATGGCCGAAGACATCGGTGTCGGGGGTCGTGCCGGATACTACGACGGTATCGGCGCGGCTCGCGACGTGATTCAGAACCACCTACTGCAGCTGCTCGCGCTCACCGCCATGGAAGAGCCGATCTCCTTCGACGCCGCCGACCTGCGCGCGGAGAAAGAAAAGGTTCTCGCCTCGGTGCGGCTCCCCGCCGACCTCGGCCTCGGTACCGCCCGCGGGCAGTACGCCGGCGGCTGGCAGGGCGGCGAAAAGGTCGTCGGTTTTCTCGAAGAAGACGGGATGAACCCGGACTCGGTCACCGAAACCTATGCTGCCATGCGTTTGACGATCGACACCCGACGTTGGGCTGGCGTTCCGTTCTATCTGCGTGCAGGCAAGCGCCTCGGACGTCGCGTCACCGAAATTGCCGTGGTCTTCAAGCGGGCCCCCCAATACCTGTTCGCGCCCGGCCAGACGGCCGAACTCGGACACAATGCCCTCGTGATTCGGGTGCAGCCGGACGAAGGGGTCACCATCCGGTTCGGCTCGAAGGTTCCGGGAGTGGTCATGCAGGTTCGCGACGTGACCATGGACTTCGGCTACGGGCACGCCTTCACCGAGGCCAGCCCTGAGGCCTACGAGCGACTCATCCTTGACGTCCTCCTGGGCGACCCGCCGTTGTTCCCCCGCCATGAAGAGGTCGAGCTGTCCTGGAAGATTCTGGACCCGGTGGAAGAATACTGGGCCACCCAGGGCCAGCCGGAACAATACCGCCCCGGTACCTGGGGCCCCACATCCGCTGACGACCTATTGGCCCGCGACGGCCGCACCTGGAGGCGACCATGATCGTCGATCTGCCCAACACGACCACCGCGAAGATCTCCAAGGCGCTCGTGCGCATCCGCGAGGAGGGTGGCGCGGTCGCCCTCGGGCGGGTACTGACGCTGATCATCGCCTCCACCCTCGGTCACGAAGAGGAAGCCATTGAAGCCGCCAACGATGCCTCGCGGGAACACCCCATGCGAGTCATCGTTGTGTCGACCCAGGACAACGATGAGACGGATGCGACTGCTCGCGTCGATGCGGAAATTCGCGTCGGCGGGGATGCCGGTGCGAGCGAGGTCATCGTTCTGCGCGTCTACGGTGATGCCGCGAACGATCCGGAGAGCCTGGTCACCGGCCTGCTCTTGTCGGATGCTCCCGTCGTCGCCTGGTGGCCGGGCACCGCGCCGGCCGTTCCCGGCGACTCGCCGCTCGGCCGCATCGCCTATCGCCGGATCACGGATTCCTCTGCCCAGCCGGACCCGCAAGCGGCACTGCACCAGCTGTGCGGCACTTATCGTCCCGGCGACACCGACTTCGCCTGGACCCGACTGACGCTCTGGCGGGCCCAGTTGGCGGCCGTTCTGGACCAGCCACCCTATGAGCCGATCATCGGCATTCAGGTGACCGGTGCCGCAGCCTCGCCCTCGACCACGCTGCTCGCTGCCTGGTTGCAGATGCAGCTGCAGGTGCCCGTGGACTGCGTCCTGACGACGGGCCCCCTGGCCAATGGTGTGCACGGTGTGCATCTGACGCGCGCGTCCGGGACCATTTCCCTCGAACGCGAGATTCCCGATATTGCCACCCTCACCCAGCCAGGCCAGCCGATGCAGGACCTGACGCTCAAGCGCCGCAGCCTGCGCGATTGCCTGGCCGATGAGCTGCGCCGACTCGATCCCGATGAGCTGTATGGTGAGGTGATCACGCGCGGCCTGCCGCAACTCGATGACGTGGTGGCACAAAGAACCGGAGCGTGACCGTGACCAATGAACGACGCGTGCTGCTGCACCAGAACAAGCAAGCGCTGGCCGGGTCGGTCGCTGCACGCTTTCTGACCAACATGGTTGACGTTCTACACGAACAGGACGAGGCCAACGTCGTGCTCACCGGCGGTTCCGTGGGCATCGCCGTTCTGGCCGCCATCAACGAGTCGGCCGCCCGCGACACCATCGACTGGTCCCGGGTGAATTTTTGGTGGGGCGATGATCGTTGGCTTCCCCGCGCCGATCCGGAACGTAACGAGTTGCAGGCGCGCGAAGCACTTTTGGACCACATCTCGGTGCCTGCGGAAAATATTCACGCTTTCGGAGCGTCCGACGACGACGTCGAAGCGGGGACGGATGCCCTCGACGCTGCGTCCGCCCACTATGCGGCGGAGTTGTTGGCTCGAGCCCCCGAGGGATCCCAGTACCCTCGTTTTGACGTCACGTTTCTCGGAGTCGGACCCGATGGCCATATCGCGTCGCTCTTCCCGCACCGATCGGGTATCCGCGAGCGTGAAGCCAGCGTCATCGCTGTGCGTGACTCCCCCAAGCCCCCGGCCGACCGGCTGTCCCTGACTCGGCCCGTGATCAACTCGTCGGATCGCGTCTGGCTGGTCCTGGCCGGATCTGACAAGGCATCGGCGCTCGGGCTGGCACTCGCTGGAGCCAGCCGCGACGAGGTACCTGCTGCCGGGATCAAGGGCCGCTACCACACCGTGTTCTTCGTGGACAACGACGCAGCAGCCCAAGTGCCGGAAAGCCTGATCGCGGCTGCCTACTAGGCTTTCCGAGGGCATCCGCTGAATGGGATCCCCTGATCAGGCTTGGAAAACAACAAAAGGCCGGCTCTCGATTTCTCGAGAGCCGGCCTTTTGGGTGGTGCAGATCAGTTCGTAGGTTTGATCAGTTCGTAGGCGACAGCTTGCCCCGACGAACGCGCAACTGGTTGAGTGCTTCTTCAAGGAGCGACTCGGCCTCTTCTTCGGTACGACGCTCCTTGACATACGCCAAGTGGGTCTTGTAGGGCTCGAGTTTCACGACCGATGGAGGATTCTCCTTGTCCCGGCCAGCGGGAAGCCCCGACGACGGGCAATCAATGTTCACCGGAATCTCTTCATCGGGCAGGCTCGCAGCAAAGTACCGTACCGTCTCATTGCCCAAAGCATCCCAGTATGAGACCTTGATGCGGTCCGCGTGAAAACCGCGGTCCTGCTCGCCCATGGGCCCCGCGCCTACACGCGAGCCACGAATTGCGCTTCCGCCTGATGCCATCTTGTTCCTCCGTTGACTCGTGCAGTCGTGCGCTGCAGGTTCGAGCTGTGATTGGTGCTACTGCTGTAGACAATGTGCCGTGAAAGCCTGTGCACGACAAAGTGCACCGGAAACCTCAGGGTAACTCCGCACTGGTCGAAAAGTTAAGCCCCTGTGTCAAACTTCGTGATCAATCCGAGAACGACGATGCAGGAGATCCAGAGCAGGCCCAGAATGATCGTGATCCGATTGAGGTTTCGCTCGGCCACCCCCGACGCTCCCAGGTTGGAAGTCACACCGCCGCCGAACATGTCGGAGAGCCCACCACCCCGCCCCTTGTGCAACAAAATGAGCATGGTGAGCAGGAGGCTCGTAATAC
The DNA here is from genome assembly GCF_004403155.1 of Cryobacterium sp. Hh7. NCBI lineage: Bacteria > Bacillati > Actinomycetota > Actinomycetes > Micrococcales > Microbacteriaceae > Cryobacterium > Cryobacterium sp. Hh7. The sequence continues at coordinate 147,058 of NZ_SOHG01000016.1, forward strand.
CGACGAGCACCTGCATGACGACCTGGAGAATCTCCACACGAAACCTTTCAAAACACGGTGGACGCAACTCTGGCGCCCAGACCATCGTAATTATACCCTTCAGTGCACAAGCGAGGGGGTTGCCACACGGGCAACCCCCTCGCTCACGACCGGGAGGGTGCGCGTCGGTTTAGAGACCGACGTGCTTTTGATAGCGGATGATGCTGGAGAACTCTGGAATATCCAGGCTCGCACCGCCGACCAGGGCACCGTCAACATTGGGTTCGCGCATGAACGCGGCGATGTTGCCGCTTTTGACCGAACCGCCATAGAGGATGCGGGTCTTGTCGGCGACGTCCTGCCCAAGCAGTTCGGTGAGAACGCCGCGTAGGGCTGCGGCGACCTGTTCGGCCTGTTCAGGCGTTGCCGCCTGTCCGGACCCAATGGCCCAAACCGGTTCGTACGCGACGACGATATCGGCGGCGTTGGTGACGCCGGCGAGGGCGGCACGCAGCTGAGCCACGGGAACGGCGCTTGGACCGTGAACGGCGAGGTCTTCAGCACTTTCGCCCACGCAGATCAGCGGCACGAGATTGTGCTTCAAGGCTGCGGTCACCTTCGCGGCGACCTGCTCATCGGACTCATTGTGCAGGGTGCGGCGTTCGGAGTGCCCGATGATGACGTACTGGCACTCCAGCTGAGCCAGGAACGCCCCGGAGATCTCGCCGGTGTAGGCTCCGGATTCCTGCGCCGAGACATCCTGCGCACCAAAGGCGAGCGGCAGCTTGTCGGCCGAAACCAGGGTCTGCACGCTGCGCAGGTCGGTGAACGGCGGAAAAACTGCCACCTCCACGGCGGCGAAATCATGATTGGCGTCCTTGAGATTCCAGGCGAGCTTCTGCACGAAGGCGATGGCCTGGAGGTGGTCCAGGTTCATCTTCCAGTTGCCCGCAATCAGCGGTGTGCGCCGAGGGTTAATGTTCACTGCCATCCGAGGACCTCCAGTCCTGGCAGGCGCTTACCTTCGAGGAACTCGAGGCTGGCACCGCCGCCGGTAGAAATATGACCAAATTGGTCGTCGTTGAAACCGAGAATACGCACGGCCGCGGCGGAATCGCCACCGCCGACCACGCTGAGGCCGGTGACCTCGGTGAGTGCGGCGGCCACGGTACGGGTGCCCTCCGCGAACGGTGCGAGTTCAAAAACGCCCATCGGGCCATTCCAGAACACCGTGTTCGATGCCCGAATTATTTCGGCAAACGCCAGAGCGGTGTCTGGTCCGATGTCGAGGCCGAGTCCGGCTGCGCCGAACGGGGTGTTCTCGATACCGTCGGCCGGTGTGATGATGTGTTCGGCATCTGCACCGAATTTCGAGGCGACAACGACATCGGTGGGGAGCACGATTTTGACCCCGAGGCGATCCGCCTCGGCCAGGTAACCGCGAACCGTGTCGATCTGATCGCTTTCGAGCAGGCTCGCGCCGACCTGGTGCCCCTGCGCGGCCAGGAACGTGAATAGCATTCCGCCGCCAATCAGCAGCGAATTCACGCGCGGCAACAGGTGACCGATGACGCCGAGCTTGTCGCTCACCTTGGACCCGCCGAGGATGACCGTGTACGGCGCCTCTGGCTTTTCGGTGAGGCGATCAAGCACGTCGAGTTCGGCCGCGATGAGCAGTCCGGCAGCGCTCGGAAGGAGCGAGGCGAGATCGAACACGCTGGCCTGCTTGCGGTGGACAACGCCGAAGCCATCCGAAACGAGCGCGTCGCCGAGCAGCGCAAGCTGCTGGGCGAACGCGACGCGATCGGCATCCGTTTTGCTGGTTTCTCCGGCGTTGAAGCGCAGGTTTTCCAGGACGACGATTTCACCGTTCTGCAGCGCTGCCACGGCCTCGGTGGCCGAGGCGCCAACGGTGTCGGTGGCGAAGGCGACCGGAAGGGCCACCAGTTCGCTCAGGCGAGCAGCGACCGGCTTCAGGCTGTACTGGGGATCAACAGCCCCGTCGGGACGCCCGAGGTGAGAAACAATCACCACGCGGGCGCCCTGAGCGACGAGGGCGTTGAGGGTGGGCAGTGACGCCCGCACTCGTCCATCGTCGGTGATCTGCCCGTTTTTCAACGGAACATTCAGGTCGAAGCGGACAATAACCCGCTTGCCGGTGAGGGAACCAAGCGAGTCAATCGTGCGTAACGTCACCGGGGGCCGTTAGAGTCGCTCGGCGACGAACTCGGTGAGGTCAACGAGGCGGTTGGAGTAACCCCACTCGTTGTCGTACCAGGAAGCAACCTTGACCTGGTCGCCGATCACCTTGGTGAGGCCGGCGTCGAAGATCGAGGAGTGCGGGTCGCCAACGATGTCGCTGGAGACGATCGGGTCCTCGGTGTAGCTGAGGATGCCCTTGAGGGGGCCCTCGGCTGCAGCCTTGTAGGCGGCGTTCACTTCTTCGACCGTGACCGGGCGCGAGGCCGTCAGGGTGAGGTCGGTGATCGAGCCGGTCGGAACCGGAACGCGCAGCGCGTAACCGTCGAGCTTGCCGACGCTCTCCGGGATGACCAGGCCGAGTGCCTTAGCGGCACCAGTAGAGGTCGGGATGATGTTCAGCGCGGCGGCACGGGCACGACGAAGGTCGCTGTGCGGGCCGTCCTGCAGGTTCTGGTCTGCGGTGTAGGCGTGGATCGTGGTCATGAGGCCACGCTCGATGCCGAAGTTGTCCAGGAACACCTTGACGAGCGGCGCGAGGCAGTTCGTGGTGCAGGACGCGTTCGAGATGATGTTGTGAATCGCCGCGTCGTAGGTGTCTTCGTTCACACCGAGCACAAGCGTGGCAACGTCAGCACCGGTTGCCGGGGCAGAGACGATGACCTTCTTGGCGCCGGCCTCGATGTGCTTCTGCGCGTCGACGGCCTTGGTGAAGCGACCGGTGGACTCGATGACGATCTCGACGCCCAGGGCTGCCCAGGGGAGGTTGGCCGGGTCGCGCTCGGCGAGCACCTTGATGGGCTTGCCGTTAACAACGATATTGTCACCGTCGACCTCGACCGAGGCGTTCAAACGACCGGCGACGGAGTCGTACTTGAGCAGGTGTGCGAGCGACGCGGGGTCGCTGAGGTCGTTGACGGCGACGATTTCGATGTCGCTGCCCTTCGCGAGGGCTGCGCGGAAGTAGTTACGGCCAATACGGCCGAATCCGTTGATGCCGATCTTTACGGACACAAATAACTCCTGTTAGAAAAGGGCGCCGACTGGCGCGATGAAAAGTGATGCACTACTGGGTACTGGAGGAAAACAGCGGTGCCCCGCCCGCGCACCGAAATGCTGGGGTGGGGCACCGGCAGGCTACGAGAGTAGCAGCAGGCCGTTGGTCTTCTCGCGTGCGACGGTGAAACGCTCCTGAACGTTCGCCCAGTTGGCGATGTTCCAGAACGCCTTGACGTAGTCAGCGCGCACGTTGCGGTAGTCGAGGTAGTAGGCGTGCTCCCAGACATCGAGCATGAGAACCGGAACGGTACCAGCAGCGAAGTTGGACTGCTGGTCGAAGAACTGCTGGATGATCAGGCGCTGGCCAATGGAGTCCCAGGCTAGAACTGCCCAGCCGGAACCCTGCACGCCCAGGGCAGCGGCGGTGAAGTGCGCCTGGAACTTATCGAAGGAACCGAAGTTGTCATCGATCGCGGCGGCGAGTTCGCCGACCGGCTTGTCTCCACCGTTCGGGGAGAGATTGGTCCAGAAGATGGAGTGGTTGACGTGGCCGCCGAGGTTGAAGGCGAGGTCCTTCTGCAGCTTGTTCACGTTGGCGAGGCTGCCGCTGTCGCGGGCCTCGGCGAGCTGGGCCAGCGCGGTGTTCGCGCCGGTGACATACGCCTGGTGGTGCTTGCCATGGTGGAGTTCCATGATGGCACCGCTGATGCTGGGCTCGAGAGCCGAGTAGTCATAGTCAAGGGTGGGCAGGATATATTCAGCCATTACTTATCTCCTCTTCAGTGGTGGCGCCACATCGGATGCGGCGACCTTGTAAGCACATTCAAGTGTACCTGCGCGGTTCCCCGGCACAGAATTGATGACGTCAGGCGTCTTCCGGGTGAACCGGGTAGGGAACGTCGGTTCCCTCGATGCCAAGCTCGACCGCTTTCTTGTCTGCCATGGCGAGCAGGCGGCGGATCCGGCCGGCGACGGCGTCCTTGGTCATCGGCGGATCGGCGTGGTGGCCCAGTTCATCAAGGCTGGAGTCACGAAAATTGAGGCGGAGATCGCCGGCATAGCGCAGGTGTTTGGGGATATCTTCGCCCAGGATGTCCATGGCGCGCTGAACGCGGGCACAGGCGGCGACCGCGGCTTCGGCCGAACGGCGCAGGTTCGCGTCATCAAAGTTGACCAGCCGGTTGGCGGTGGCACGCACTTCGCGACGCTGCCGCAGTGTCTCCCAGTTGAGCACGGTGTTGGTGGCGCCCATGTGCACGAGCATCGCCCCGATGGCATCGCCGTCACGGATGACTACCCGGTGCACCCCGCGAACTTCGCGCGCCTTGGCCGCGACGCCGAGGCGTCCGGCAGCGCCGACCAATGCCATGGCGGCTTCATTGCCGGGGCAGATGACCTCGAGGGCCGCCGAACGGCCCGGATCCGTCAGAGTGCCGTGGGCGAGGAAGGCTCCGCGCCAGACGGCGGCGATTTCTTCCTTCGAGCCGGTGGTGAGACGGTTGGGCAGACCTCGAATCGGGCGCCGACGGGCATCCAACAGGCCCGTCTGTCGTGCCAGTGTCTCCCCACCCTCGATGACCTGCACGAGGTAGTGGCTGGACTGGCGCAGGCCGGCGGCGGCAATGACCTGCAGGGCGCTGCGCACTCCGTAGAGCTCGGCGAGGTCCTTCCGCACCCGGCGAGCCAGAATGGCCGTGTCCAGTTCGGATTCGATCGCGATGCGGCTGCTGATCATGTGCAAACCTCCGGAGAACCGAAGAATAGTGGCCAATTCGGCCGCGCGCACGGTGGTCTTGGAGACCTCCACGCGCGAAAGTTCGTCTTTAACGTCGGCGGTGAGTGCCAATCGCTTTTCCATTCTGTTGATCAGTTGCGTTAGGTCTGAGGGATGAGAGTGCGGTGGAGCAGCGGATGCTGCGCCCGGCCTCGCTTATTCGCGTCCGAGGTCGCGGTGCTTGATATTAACCACGACTCCGGGAAGTTTTTCGAGTCGAGACGCCAGTTCCCGGGCCATGGCGACGGAGCGATGTTTGCCTCCGGTGCAGCCGATACCGATCGTGGCATGGCGTTTGTTTTCCCGCTGGTACCCGGCCAAAACCGGTGCCAGGGCGGCCGCATAGTGGTCGATAAATTCGAGGGCACCATTTTGGGCAAGTACAAAGTCTCTCACTTCCGGATCGACACCGGTGTGCGCCCGCAGCTCTGGGATCCAAAACGGGTTCGGCAGGAAGCGAGCATCGGCCACCAGATCGACATCCGTCGGCAGGCCGTACTTGAAGCCAAAGCTCATAATGGTGAGCTGCACGCCGGCCGATCCGGCTGCGGCGAATCGCTCAGTGATGGCCGTCGCCAGCTGGTGCACATTGAGGTCTGAGGTGTCGATGACCAGGTCGCTGGACTCCCGCACGGTCAGCAGGCGAGACCGCTCCGCCGCGATGCCATCGAGCAGGGTGCCATCACCCTGCAGAGGGTGCGGCCGACGTACCGATTCGAAGCGGCGCACGAGCGCGTCATCCCGCGCTTCGAGGAAGATCACCTGAACCTGCGTGTTACTTCTCAATTGCTGCACGGTTTCGAGAAAGTCACCGAACAGATCGCGGCCGCGAATGTCGACCACGGCGGCGATCTTGGGCAGGTTGGTACCGGCACGTTCGACCAGATCGACCAGGGGCCGCAGCATTTGCGGGGGCAGATTATCGACGACGTACCAGTCGAGATCTTCCAGCGCATTGCCGACGGTCGAACGACCCGCCCCGGACATTCCCGTGACGATCAGCACTTCCTGCTTGTCGGGATCCGTAGTCATACGTTCAAAGCGCCTTAATGAAAAGTTGTGGGACTATCCAGCCTACCCAGCGGTGGGCGGTTCACGCGCGCAAATGGGCATGGATCGCCTCGGCCAGCACCGGGCCGATGCCGCGAACATCTGCTATTTCCTGCACGGATGCGACCTTGAGCCGGGCCACCGAACCGAAATGCTGCAGCAGCACCTTGACCCGGGCGGGGCCGAGCCCGGCAATCTCCCCCAAGATCGAGGCTACGTCCTTCTTACGTCGGATGCGCTGATGGGTGATGGCAAACCGGTGAGCTTCGTCGCGGATGCGCTGAATCAGGAACAGCGCGTCGCTGTTGCGCGGCAGAATCACCGGGTAGTCGGAGTCGGGCAGCCAAATTTCTTCGAGCCGCTTGGCGATGCCACACAGTTGAATTCCGGTCACGCCCGATTCAGCGAGTGCCCGTTTGGCTGCGGCGACCTGCGGCTGGCCGCCGTCGACGATGAGCAGGTTGGGCTGGTACTTGAATTTGGCTCGCTTCTGCTCGACCTGGGCGATGTCGCTCTGACCGGCGACTGCGGTCGGAGCGGGATCTGCGGCATCCGCTGCCCCGGATTCGGGTTTCAGGTAGGCCAGCCGGCGCGTGAGAATCTGGTAGATCGAGTCGGTGTCGTCGGTGGACACTGGAATGTTGAAGCGGCGGTATTCGTCTTTGCGGGGTAACCCGTCTTCGAAGACAACCATCGATGCGACGATGTTGGTGCCGCTGAGGTGGGACACGTCGTAGCATTCCATCCGCAGCGGCGCGGCCGGCATCTCCAGGGCTTCCTGAATGTCTTCGAGCGCCTTCGACCGTGCCACGAAGTCGGAGCTACGCCGGGTTTTGTAGAGCATGAGGGCCTGTTTGGCGTTGTTGGTGGCCGTGACGAGGAGGGCGGCCTTCTCGCCGCGCTGCGCGGCCACCAGCCGCACCTTGCGCCCGGCCAGGTCGGCCAGCCAGGTCTCGAGGGCTTCCGCGTCGTCGGGCAGTTCGGGAAGTACGATTTCGCGCGGCGGCTTCGACTCGTTGTTGTAGGCCGTCTGCATCATGGAGTCGATGAGCTCGCTCCTGGTCACGTCGAGCTCCTTGTCGACCATCCAACCGCGCACACCGCGGATGCGACCGCCCCGCACGATGAACAGCTGCACGGCGGCGGCCAGCTCGTCCTGCTCGATGGCGAACAGGTCGATGTCGACGTTGTCCCGCAGCACGACGGCGCTCTTCTCGAGTACGGCGTTGAGCGCCCGCACCTGGTCGCGCCGTTTGCCGGCGATTTCGTACTGCTGCGCCGCTGCTGCGTCTTTCATCTCCTGGGTGAGCTCGTTGATGAGTTTCTTGTCGTGACTCCTCATGAAGCTGACGAAATCATTGACGATCTTGCGGTGATCCTCCATCGAGACCAGGCCGGAGCAGGGGCCGAAGCAGCGCCCGATCTGGCCGGCGAAACACGGCTTGCCGCTCTGCATGGCCCGTTTGTAGTTGGCGTTGTTGCAGGTACGGATGGGGAAGGCCTTGAGCATGAGCTCGATGGTTTCGTGCACGGCCCACACCTTGGGGTACGGCCCGAAGTAGCGGGCGCCCTTGATATTCTCGGTGCGGGTGACGAGAGCGCGCGGCGCCTCATCGCCCAGGGTGACGGCGAGGTAGGGGTAGGACTTGTCGTCCTTGAACTGCACGTTGAACGGCGGATCGAACTCGTTGATCCACATCCACTCGAGCTGCAGGGCTTCAACCTCGGTGCCGACGACCGTCCACTCGACCCCGGTCGCGGTGGTGACCATGCGGCGGGTACGTTCGTGCAGGCTGTACAGCGGCGCGAAGTAGTTGCTCAGCCGGGCCCGCAGGTTCTTGGCCTTGCCGACATAGAGGATGCGCCCGGTCGCATCGCGAAACCGGTAGACCCCGGGGGTCGTGGGAATCTCGCCCGTTTTCGGGCGATAGCTCAGGGCATCAGACATGGCCTCGCGGCCGCCTAGCCGGCAGCCAGGACCTCCTTCAGGAAGGAACCGGTGAAGCTCTTCTTGACCGTGGCGAGGTGCTCAGGGGTGCCGGTCGCGAGTACCTTGCCACCGCCGGAACCACCCTCTGGGCCGAGGTCGATCACCCAGTCGGCGCTCTTGATGACGTCGAGGTTGTGCTCGATCACGATGACGGTGTTGCCCTTGTCGACGAGGCTGTTGAGCACGAGCAGCAGTTTGCGCACGTCTTCGAAGTGCAGGCCCGTGGTCGGCTCGTCGAGCACGTATACGCTGCGACCGTTGGAACGGCGCTGCAGCTCGGTGGCGAGTTTCACCCGCTGGGCCTCGCCGCCGGAGAGGGTCGTGGCGCTCTGGCCGAGGCGCACATAGCCCAGTCCGACCTCGACCAGCGTCTTGAGAAAACGGTGGATCGACGAGATCGGCTCGAAGAAATCGGCCGCCTCGCTGATCGGCATGTCGAGTACCTCGGCGATGTTCTTGCCCTTGTAGTGCACGGTGAGGGTGTCGCGGTTGTACCGGTCTCCCCCGCACACCTCGCAGGCCACGTACACGTCGGGCAGAAAGTTCATCTCGATCTTGATGGTGCCGTCACCCGAGCAGGCTTCACAGCGGCCGCCCTTGACGTTGAAGCTGAAGCGACCGGGCAGGTATCCGCGGGTCTTCGATTCGATGGTCTCGGAGAACAGGGTGCGGATCTTGTCGAACACGCCGGTGTAGGTGGCCGGGTTGGAGCGCGGGGTTCGGCCAATGGGTGCCTGGTCAACGTGGATGACCTTGTCGAGCTGCTCGAGACCGGTGACCCTGGTGTGCTTGCCGGGCAGCTTGCGGGCGCCGTTCAGCCGATTGGCGAGCACGCGGTAGAGGATGTCGTTGACCAGCGATGACTTGCCGGATCCGCTGACCCCGGTTACGGCGGTGAAGGTGCCGAGCGGGAACGTCACCGAGACCTTTTGCAGGTTGTTGGCCTCGGCACCGGTGACGCCGATGAGACGCTCCGGATCGATCGGGCGGCGGGTCGTCGGGGTGGCGATGGACTTGCGCCCGGCCAGGTAGTCGCCGGTGAGCGACTTGGTGTTGGCGAGCAGCCCCTCGTAGGAGCCGGAGTGCACGACGTGTCCTCCGTTGACCCCGGCACCGGGGCCGATGTCGACGATCCAGTCAGCGGTTTTGATGGTGTCTTCGTCGTGTTCGACCACGATGAGCGTGTTGCCGAGGTCGCGCAGGGTGACCAGCGTCTCGATCAGGCGACGGTTGTCACGCTGGTGCAGGCCGATGCTGGGTTCGTCGAGCACGTAGAGCACCCCGGTGAGCCCGGAACCAATTTGAGTGGCCAAGCGGATGCGTTGTGCCTCACCGCCGGAGAGGGTCGCCGCAGCCCGGGCGAGGTTGAGGTAGTTGAGCCCGACTCGAATGAGAAAGTCGAGGCGCGCGCGAATCTCGCGCAGAACCTGGGCGGCGATGGCGGCCTCGCGGTCGGTGAGCGTGAGCTGGTCCATGAACTCGCGGGCGTCGCTCAAACTGAGCGCGCAGACATCCGCAATGCTCGCGTCGTGCACGAGCACGGCGAGCACCTCGGGCTTGAGCCTCGTGCCCTTGCAGACGTGGCAGTCGACCTCGCGCAGGTATTCCGACCAGCGCTGCCGCTGGGTGTCGCTCTCGGCCTGCAGGTACTGGCGTTCGATGTAGGGCACGACACCCTCGAAGCCGGAGGTGTAGCTCATTTCACGCCCGTAGCGGTTCTTCCATTTGACCCGCACCTCGAAGTTATCGCCGCGCATGACGGCGTTCTGCACCTCGCTGGTCAGGTCACCCCAGGGGGTGTCGAGCGAGAAATCGAGGTCGCGGGCGAGACCGTCGAGGAGCTTCTCGTAGTACTGGAACAGGCCCTTGCCCTGGGTGGTCCAGGGCAGCACGACACCCTCGGCGATACTCAGGTCCGGGTCGCCGAGCAGCAGGTCTTCGTCGACCGACATGCGGGTGCCCAGGCCGGAGCACTCCGGGCAGGCGCCGAACGGGGCATTGAACGAGAAGGTGCGCGGTTCGATTTCGGTCAGCTGCACCGGGTGGTTGTTCGGGCAGGAGAGCTTCTCGGAGTAGTTTTGCCAGGCCTTGTCGCCTTCCTCGTCGAGAAAGTTGATCTGCACGAGGCCGTCGGTGAGCTTGAGCGCCGTTTCGAGCGAGTCGGTGAGGCGACTGAGCAGTTCGGGGCCGGCGACCAGACGGTCGACAACAACGGAAATGTCGTGCTTCTGCTGCTTCTTGAGAGTGGGCGGTTCGCTCAGCTGAATCTGGGTGCCGTCGACGATCGCACGGGAGTAACCGCCACCGGCGAGCTCTTGGAAGAGGTCGACAAATTCGCCCTTCTTCTGCGAAATGACCGGGCTGACCACCTGGTAGCGGATGCCCGCCTTCAGTTCCATCAGCTGGTCGGCGATCTGCTGCACGGTCTGCGACTGGATGATCTCGCCACAGATCGCGCAGTGCGGCACGCCGATACGGGCCCAGAGCAGGCGCATGTAGTCGTAGATCTCGGTGATCGTGCCGACCGTGGACCGCGGGTTGCGGTTGGTGGACTTCTGGTCGATCGAGACCGCGGGGCTCAAACCCTCGATGAAGTCCACGTCGGGGCGGTCAACCTGCCCGAGGAACTGCCGAGCGTAGGCCGAGAGTGACTCCACGTAGCGGCGCTGGCCCTCGGCGAAGATGGTGTCGAAGGCGAGCGACGACTTTCCCGAACCGGAGAGACCCGTGAAGACCACGAGCGCATCGCGCGGAATCTCCAGATCTACGTTGTGAAGGTTGTGTACGCGGGCTCCGCGCACACTGAGTTTGGGACCTGTTTCTACCTTGGTAATCGACACTCATTGAGTCTATGCAACGCCGCTGACAGTGCCTGACAGCAAGCATCGCCGAGAGCGAACACCGGCACATCCCGATATTGTTTCAGAGTATGTATATACTCGGTGACTAATAGCCGTTTGAATTGCCGGAGGTCGTATGTCTGTTCGCCAGAGTCTGCTCGCCATCCTGAACCAGGGGCCGTGCTACGGCTACCAGTTGCGGGCCGAATTCGACCGGCGCACCGGGTCGACCTGGCCGCTCAACGTTGGCCAGATCTACAACACCCTCGATCGGCTGGAGCGCGACGGTCTGGTGCAGAAGGCCGATATCGACGCCGACGGTCAGAATTACGTCGAGATAACGGATGCCGGACGGGCGGAGGTCGCCGACTGGCTCGGCTCCCCCGTGGTGCGTACAATGGCCACCCGTGACGAGCTCGCCATCAAGCTCGCGATCGCTGTAACGCTGCCCGGCGTCGACATCGCCCAGGTGATTCAGGTACAGCGCACCGCCACCATGCGCACCCTGCAGGAACTGACCCGCACCAAGAACGCGACCGCCGACCCGGAATCATCCGAGCAGCTGGCCTGGCTGCTCGTGATCGACTCGCTCATCTTCGCCGCCGAGGCGGAAGCACGCTGGCTCGACCACTCGGAGCACCGGCTGGCCAGAGCCCGCGCGGCCGGCCTGGCCGCTCCGCTGCCGCTCAACACCGAGGTGCCCAAGCGCGGTCGCCCGGCCAAGACTGCAGCGGCCAACGCATGACCGGCTCCGACATTCTCTTGCAGCTCGACGGAATCTCGATGCAGTATGGCCGCGGCGAGACCGCGATCACCGCGCTTGCGGGAGTCGACCTGTCGGTGCGCCGCGGCGAACTCGTGGCCGTGATGGGGGCATCCGGTTCGGGAAAATCGACCCTTCTAACGGTGGCCGGCGGACTCACCCCACCGACGGCCGGGGAGGTCGTCGTCGAAGGGCACTGGCTGAGCCAGCTCTCGGCCCGCGAACTCGCGACCCTGCGCCGGCGCAGCCTCGGCTTCGTGTTTCAGGATTTCAACCTAATTCCCTCACTGACCGCGCTCGAAAACGTGAGCCTGCCACTCGAACTCGACGGGTGGACGTCAAAGAAAGCGCACCGTCCAGCCCTCGATGCGCTCAATATCGTCGAGCTCGGTGACCGGGCCCAGCATTTCCCCTCAGATTTGTCGGGCGGCCAGCAGCAGCGGGTGGCGATCGCCCGCGCCGTCGTCGGCGGCCGGTCGTTGATTCTCGCCGATGAACCCACCGGCGCGCTCGATAGCACGACCGGCGAGCTTGTGTTGCGGATGCTCCGCTCGCGAGTCGACGCCGGCGCCGGCGGCATTCTGGTCACCCATGATGCCCGCCACGCGGCCTGGGCCGACCGGATCGTCTTTCTGCGCGACGGGCGCATTGTGGACGAGTCGCGGGCATCCGCTGTGTCGAGCCTGCTGAGCGGGCTGCCGACATGAGCGTTGAGCCGAGTTCGCTTGGCGGGAAGCGTTCGGGTAGTACCCGGATCGCGTTTCGGATCGCCCGGCGAATGGCCCTGCAATCCCGCGGCCGCAGCGCGCTGATCGCGCTGCTCGTGGCCATTCCCGTGGCCGGACTGGTCGGAATCACCACGGTGGAAGCGAGCAACACCGCCTCCCCGGCCGAACGGGTCATGCTCGAACTCGGCTCGACAGAGGCGCGGGTGATGATCGTCGCGTCGCCCGACCCGAAGTTCACCCAGGACCCGCTCAACGACCGCAGTTGGGGGCCGAGCGACGAGGCATTCAACGGCGAAGCCGCGCAGTCCATCGAGCCGGAGCCCGTCACCGCCGCCGCGCTGTTCCCAGCCGGAACCCGTTTGTTGTCCATAAGGCAGGCCAACATCGTCGCCGAGACGAAGAACGGACTCGGCTCCTTCACTGCGGTGCAGGGACAGCCGTGGGATGCGTCCTTCGCCGGAAAATGGGATGTCACCAACGGTTCCGCACCCGCGAATGATGGCGAGATCATGGTAACCGCCGCCACGCTCGACCGCTTGGGGGCAACGGTCGGGTCGACGGCTGTGATCACCGCCCCCGAGCCCGGCGAGTTCACCATCGTCGGCACGATCCGAAGCGCCTCGCTCGACGACGCGGCGGTCTCGTTCTACGGTCTCCCCGGCGCCTTCGACGGGGTCCTGCCCGATGATTCCGACCTGCTGACCGAGTGGTATCTGCCCGACACACCGCTGACCTGGAGCCAGATCGGCGACCTCAACCCGCGCGGCGCCACCGTGCTCTCCCGCTCCGTGCTGCTCGACCCGCCGCCGGTGGGCAGCTATCCTCTGGACGGCACCGTCTCCTTGAGCTTTTTTGATTCATTCCTCATTCTGCTCGGCGGCTTCGCCCTGTTCGAGGTGGCCCTGCTCGCCGGCGCCGCGTTCACCGTCGGCGCCCGAACCCAGCAGCTCACCCTGGCAACCCTGGCCAGCGTCGGCGGCGACAAACGGATGCTGTTTCGCGTTATGTCCTTCGGCGGCGTCATCCTCGGCGCCGTCGGAGCGGGCCTGGGAACGGTGCTCGGCCTGGCCGGCGCATGGATCTTCATGCAGATTTCGGCGAACGGCAGCGCGGCGCGGTATCCGGGGTTTCACCTCGATCTGCTGTCGCTGCTGATCATCGCGGCCTTCGCCGTTCTCGCCGGCTGGTGCGCTGCCGCGGTGCCGGCCCGGGCAGCCGGCCGGATCGACGTTCTGGGAGCGCTCCGCGGCGCCCTACGTCCGCCGCGCCCGACGCGGCGACGCCCAGTGGCCGGGATCATCCTGCTGGCCCTCGGTGCGATCGTCGCTGTGACCGGCGGACTGGTCGAGCTCGCCGCATACCTCCCCGTCTATCAGGTGTGGCTGGCCAATTTCGGAATCGGCCTGATCATCGCCGGGCCGGTGATCATGCAGCTCGGAGCGGTGTTCCTCGCTCCGCTGATTCTGCGCTGGGCCGCCGGGCTCGCCTCACGGTTCGGCCCTGGCGCCAGACTGGCGACCCGGGACGTGGCCCGGAATCCCGGGCGCAGCGTGCCGGCCCTCGCTGCCATCATGAGCTGCGTTTTCGTCGCCGCCTTCGCGATGAGCCTCATCTCGACCTTCCAGGTGAACTCGATCAAGGACTACTACTATTCTGTTCCCGAGGACACGGCCTGGGTGAGCCTGAACGCCTACGTCGACGAACCGCCGTACGGGACGATGCTGCTGGAGAGCGGACCAGAGGTTCGTAACGCCTTGGACGGGGCCTTTCCCGACTCCCGGGCGCGCCTGCTCAACAGCGTCGCGAACCCGCCCTCATGGGTCGAGACCCCGGCCGACGGCGAGACCGCAACCGGCAGCACAGCCCCCGTTTTCGCGTACCCGCGCCTCGATCCGGGCACGGCGTGCCCGAGCGACGCGACTCGGTCGGAGGCCGGTCATCAGGAAGATCGCACCGACATTCGCTGCCCGACGCCGTACTACCTCGATCCGATGATGTCGAGCATCAGCGAACACATCTGGGTGGGCGACTTAGCAGATTTCGCTGCCATTCTCGGCGTGCCGGTGTCAGACCAGTCCCGGGCCACGCTCGCCGCCGGCGGTGCGGTAAGCACCTACCAGCAGTACGTGGTCGATGACACGATCCACCTCGACTGGATGGCCACCCTCGACGCAACCGTGGCACCGGCCCGCAGCGTGGCGCTGGCCGGGAGCGTGCAGTCGCCGGAGCATCCGCTGCCGTATGCGATCTTCATGCTCACGGAGACGGCCGATTCCCTGGAGCTGGACCATCGACCAACCATGGTCGTCAGCAGCCTCAATGCGGCTCCGACTCAGGCACAGCAAGACCAGGTGCAGGGGGCCGTCACCGCCGTCGAACCAGGTCTGTTCGTGCAGGTCGAGCCAGGGCCACAGGCCTTCGGCGCATCGTGGAGCTGGGTTCTCGTTGCCCTCACCGCGATCATCGCCCTGGTCACGGCGTCGATCACCATCGGACTCGCCCGCGCTGACGGGCACCGGGACAACGCGGTGCTCACCTCGCTCGGGGCATCTCCACGGGTGCGCCGGGCGTTCGGGTTCTGGCAGGCGGTGGTGATCGTCGGCCTCGGCAGCATTATTGGGGTGCTGCTCGGCCTGGTGCCGTCGCTCGCGCTGTCGCTGACCCGCGATACCGCTGGGCAGTCTCTGCTGCCGTTCACGCCCCCGTGGCTGCAGCTCGCCCTGATCGTGGTGGCGCTGCCGGCGGTCGTCGCGGTCGGTGGTGCACTCACGGCCGGCGGCAACCGCACCCGGTTCAGCAATCGGGCCGCGTTCGACTGAGTCGGACGGGGCATCCGCTCTCCTGGCACTGGTTTGAGAAGTTGGCCCTGGTTTGAACAAGTGCCAGCTTCTCAAACACGTGCCTTGATCCGAAACGGGAGCTGTGACGGCCCGGTCGTTGGCGCGGTCGCGGTTACTGCAGGTGGCCGGCCTTCTCCATCTGGCGCAACTCGCGCTTGAGCTCGGAGAGCTCGTCACGCAGGCGGGCGGCGAGCTCGAACTTCAGCTCGCCAGCAGCCTCGAGCATCTGCGAATTGAGGTCGGCGATGATCGACTCGAGGTCGTTGGCACCGTTCGCTGCCAGGCCGATCCGGCGGTTGGGCGTCGACGACTTACGGCGGGCATCGCGACCGGCGAGAAGTTCGGCGGTGTCGGCCTCTTCGCGGGCGAGGGCCTCGGTGATATCGCCGATGCGTTTGCGCAGCGGGGTCGGATCGATGCCGTGCAGCGTGTTGTAGGCGACCTGCTTCTCGCGGCGGCGGTCGGTCTCGTCGATCGCTTTCTCCATCGAGGCGGTGAGCCGGTCGGCGTACATGTGTACCTCGCCGGACACGTTGCGGGCGGCGCGCCCGATGGTCTGGATGAGCGACGTGGCCGAGCGCAGGAAGCCCTCCTTGTCGGCGTCGAGGATGGCGACGAGGGATACCTCGGGCAGGTCGAGGCCCTCACGCAGCAGGTTGATGCCGACGAGCACGTCGTAGATTCCGGCGCGCAGTTCGGTGAGCAGCTCCACCCGGCGCAGGGTGTCGACGTCCGAGTGCAGGTAGCGCACCCGTACCCCCGCCTCGGTGAGAAAGTCGGTTAGGTTCTCGGCCATCTTCTTGGTGAGCGTCGTGACCAGCACGCGTTCGTTGCGTTCAGAACGCTTCTTGATCTCTTCGAGCAGGTCGTCGATCTGGCCTTTGCTCGGCTTGACGATGATTTGCGGGTCGATCAGGCCGGTCGGGCGGATGATCTGCTCGACGATGCCATCCGCTATGCCCATCTCGTATTTACCCGGCGTGGCCGACAGATACACCGTCTGGCCGACTCGGTTCTTGAACTCGTTGAACTTGAGCGGTCGGTTGTCGAGCGCGCTCGGCAGCCGAAAGCCGTGGTCGACGAGGGTGCGCTTGCGCGAGGAATCGCCCTCATACATGGCGCCGATCTGCGGCACGGTCACGTGCGACTCGTCGATGACCATGAGAAAATCGTCGGGAAAATAGTCGAGCAGGCAGTGCGGGGCCTCCCCCGGTTCGCGCGCGTCGATGTGCCGGGAGTAGTTCTCAATACCCGAGCAGAAGCCGATCTGCTCCATCATCTCAAGGTCGAAGGTGGTGCGCATGCG
Source organism: Cryobacterium sp. Hh7 (assembly GCF_004403155.1). Lineage (NCBI taxonomy): Bacteria > Bacillati > Actinomycetota > Actinomycetes > Micrococcales > Microbacteriaceae > Cryobacterium > Cryobacterium sp. Hh7. Next base: position 163,526 of record NZ_SOHG01000016.1, read on the forward strand.
CAGCCGCTGGGCTTCGAGCAGTTTGCCCTCGCGCTCGAGCACCTCGAGGCGGTCGGCCAGTTCGATTTCAATGGTGCCGATCGCCCGGCGCATGACGTCGTCGCTCGCGACATAGTGCGAGCCGGGAAAGACCGAGACCGCGTCGAGTGTCTTGACGATGTCACCGGTCAGCGGATGCAGGCTGTGCAGCGCCTCGATCTCGTCGCCGAACATCTCGATGCGAATCGCGAGCTCTTCGTACATGGGGATGATCTCGATGGTGTCGCCGCGAACCCGAAAGTTGCCGCGAGAGAAGTCGACATCGTTGCGCTTATACTGCATGGCGACGAATTTGCGCACCAACCAGTCGCGACTGACCTTCTGCCCCACCTGCAGGGCGATCATGGCCTGCATGTAGCCTTCCGGCGTGCCCAGACCGTAGATGCACGACACCGTCGACACCACGATGACGTCGCGGCGGCTCAGCAGCGAGTTCGTGGTGGAGTGCCGCAGCCGTTCGACCTCTTCGTTGATTGAGGAATCCTTCTCGATGAAGGTGTCGGTCTGGGGTACGTAGGCTTCCGGCTGGTAGTAGTCGTAGTAGGAGACAAAGTATTCAACCGCATTGTTGGGCATGAGGTCGCGGAATTCGTTCACCAGCTGGGCGGCCAGCGTCTTATTGTGGGCCAGAACGAGCGTTGGACGTTGCACCTGCTCGATCAGCCAGGCGGTCGTCGCCGACTTGCCGGTTCCCGTGGCACCGAGCAGTACGATGTCGGTTTCGCCGGCGTTGATGCGGGCCGTCAGGTCGGCGATCGCGGACGGCTGATCGCCACTCGGCGTGTACTCACTGACCACTTCAAACGGGTTCACAGAGCGCGTTGGTTCCATACCTTCATTCTACAAAGGCGGTCTGACAGTCAGTCTTGCGCAGCAGAAGACGGCGAGCGGATGACGTCGGTCCCAGCGATCTTGCCGGCTTCAGCCGCGAGAACCCGCTCCCAGAGCGCGTCGACCGGCGCTAGTGTCGCGGCGATGGACCCGGTGTTGTTGATCACAACGTCAGCGATGGCGAGGCGCTCCTCGTCAGTGGCCTGGGCTCCAATCCGCTGAGTAGCTTCCGCCTCGGTCAACCCGCGGAGGTCGATCATGCGCTGAATTCGGGTTGCGGCATCGGCGTGCACGACCACGACGAGATCGAAGGTCACCAGGCCGCCGGCGACAGCCTCGGCCAAAAGCGGAACATCGTAAACCACGATGGCATGCGGATCGGCGGCGTCCGCGGCTGCAATCCGGTCGCGGGTGAGCTGGCGCACCGCCGGGTGGGTGATCGCGTTCAATCGTTCGCGTCGCTCCGGATCAGCGAAGATGATGGCACCGAGTGCCGGCCGATTGAGACTGCCATCCGGCAGCACCACACTATCGCCGAACTCCGCTTGGATCGCGGCGAGGCCGACAGTGCCGGGTGCGACGACCTCGCGGGCCAACTGGTCGGCGTCAATGCCCACAGCTCCGAGCTCCGCCAACCGTTTCGCCACTGTGCTCTTGCCCGAGGCGATACCGCCGGTCAGCCCAATCAGATACATCCCGCCAGACTATCTGCTGGCTCGGCTTGCACCGCGCGCAAGCGCCAAGCGAATGCGCCGACTCCTCGCGGGGCCCCGCGTCGAAGTTTCGGTCTGGGTCCACTCGGATACCCGAAATCATCACCGCAGACCCAGTGTTGGTCGTCCCCGTAGTGCACGTTCGGGATGCCCTCGAATCGTTTTGCCAGGCTGGCCCGAACCTCGTCCTTGCCCACGTACTGGTCGCCACGGGGCGGAGTTCCCCGCGGCTTGGAGACGACGCAGTCGTTTGCGAAATAGCCCAGGATGGCGTCGAGGTCGTGGTCATTGCAGGCCCCCAGGAATCCCCCACGCACTTCGCCTGCCAATTCCTCCCCCATGCGCGTCACCGTATCCGCTTATTCGAGGGCGCGCTCGATTTCAGCGAGGAACGCCTCACGGTTGAGGTCTGGTTTGTTCATGGCGACGACGGGTTGTCCTGGATCGCTGTCGACGGTGTCTTGTTCCTCGTCGGTGATCGCCGCATCGCCGGTCTCAGCAGATTTGACGCAGTAGGTGGGTTTCTCCACATCCGAAGTCACCTGCTCGATGGTTTCCCGGTCTTCGTCAACGACAAGAATGCGGCGGGGATAGGAACGATTGGGCCGCAACCCCAGCAGGGCAAGAGAATTCTGCAGTTCCGCTCGCTGGAGCGGTTTTTCCAGCACGGCCGCTGCGCCACGACTCAGCGCCACACTCATGTCCGCATCGCCGGCGATGACCACGACCGGAATTGATGCAAATTTTGGCGAATCATGCAGCTGCAGCAAAAAATTCCACCCGTCTATGCCCGGCAATTTCACGTCGAGGGTGATGAGGTTGAGCGGAATTTTGCGGGCGAGAACGAGCGCCTCCTCGCCGGTGGATGCTACAACCACCACGAAACCTTCGGCTTCGAGGAAAAGACGCACGAGCTTCGCCGACTTGTGGTCGTCCTCGACCACCAGGGCAGTGGACGTTGCCCCTGACTCAGCCACTTCGGTAACGCCGTCACGGAGACCCGGGAAAAAGAATTTGGAGTCGTGGTCAGCCGTGGCGATCACTTCGGGCAGGGAGCCTTCCCCGAGTGCAGTATCGTTCTCGTCCCCGGGTATCAAAGATTGCTGCGGTCCGGAGCCGGAAGATGCTCTGACCACGGCGCTGGGATTGGGCGCTGACGCCGTATCGGCAAGCGGATCGCCGTCGGTGGTCGTTCGGCCAGCACGGCGCGGCCTTCCGTTGGCTGACGATGACACAGCTCCGTCGAACGGTGTGCCTGCGTCGTCAGTCGAGCTCCGCCATTCAGAATTGTTCTCGACCCGGTTGTCGGTGTAAGTAACGGGACGAAAACTATTCATGAAACTCTCCGATGGGGCTGTGAAACCGTTGCGCACTGTGCCATTCCAGCCAGAAGCTGATTGCACATGGGGGATAGCCGCATCCGCTCGGCAATTTTGTGAATACCGGGACGCAACCAAATAGAGGAAATTTCCTCACTACTAGGTATACCACGAACCACGACGTGTCTAATAACGGCTGCGTAGTGACGGCGGATGCCACTGTGCGCGCGGTCCGTCGGCATCCGCTTTCCTCGCCCCGGTTAAACACGTCGGGCCGCATCCCGAAAGATGCGGCCCGACGTGCGCAGTCACACTGCGTAGCTGTGAAACAGCGCTGTGGTTGAGCTGTGGTGCTAGTTGCCGCCGGAGAGCTTCTCGCGGAGAGCCGCGAGTGCTTCGTCGTCGGCGAGCGTGCCGGCGCCAGCCGACTCGCTCGAGAAGGCAGAGCCGGCCGGTGCGACGTCGCTGGGGGCAGCGATCTCGTCGTTCGCGGTCGAAACCTGCTTCTTGTGGGCTTCCCAGCGAGCCTGGGCTGCAGCGTAGTCCTGCTCCCACTTTTCGCGCTGCTCGTCAAAGCCTTCGCGCCACTCGTTGGTCTCGGAGTCGAAGCCCTCGGGGTACTTGTACTGACCCTTGTCGTCGTACTCGGTGAGCATTCCGTAGAGCGCCGGGTCGAACTCGGTGCCGTCGGGGTCGACGCCATCGTTGGCCTGCTTGAGGCTCAACGAGATGCGGCGACGCTCGAGGTCAATGTCGATGACCTTGACGAAGACCTCGTCGCCGACCGAGACAACCTGCTCGGCGAGCTCGACGTGCTTGCCGGAGAGCTCGCTGATGTGCACGAGGCCCTCGATGCCCTCTGCGACGCGAACGAACGCGCCGAACGGAACGAGCTTGGTGACCTTACCCGGTGCAACCTGGCCGATGGCGTGGGTGCGGGCGAAGACCTGCCACGGGTCTTCCTGCGTTGCCTTGAGCGACAGCGAGACGCGCTCGCGCTCGAGGTCAACTTCGAGGATCTCGACGGTGACTTCCTGGCCAACTTCAACGACCTCGCTGGCGTGCTCAATGTGCTTCCAGCTGAGCTCGGAAACGTGAACCAGACCATCGACGCCGCCGAGGTCGACGAACGCGCCGAAGTTGACGATCGAGGAGACGACGCCCTTGCGGACCTGTCCCTTCTGGAGGTTGTTGAGGAACGTGGTGCGGCTTTCGCTCTGCGTCTGCTCGAGCAGGGCGCGACGCGACAGCACAACGTTGTTGCGGTTCTTGTCGAGTTCGAGGATCTTCGCTTCGATTTCCTGGCCCAGGTACGGGGTCAGGTCGCGAACGCGACGAAGTTCGATGAGCGATGCCGGCAGGAAGCCGCGCAGGCCGATGTCGACGATGAGTCCACCCTTGACGACCTCGATGACCGAACCGGTGACAACACCGTCGGACTCCTTGATCTTCTCAACGTCGCCCCATGCACGCTCGTACTGAGCGCGCTTCTTGGAGAGGATGAGGCGGCCTTCTTTGTCTTCTTTCTGAAGAACGAGGGCCTCGACCAGGTCGCCGACCTTGACAACCTCAGAGGGGTCAACGTCGTGCTTGATGGAAAGTTCGCGAGAGGGGATGACACCCTCAGTCTTGTACCCAACGTCGAGGAGAACCTCGTCGCGGTCGATCTTCACTACGGTTCCCTCGATGAGGTCTCCGTCGTTGAAGAATTTCAGAGTCTTTTCGACCGCGGCAAGAAAGTCTTCAGCAGATCCAATGTCGTTGATGGCGACCTGCTTGGGTGCCCGTTCGGTCGTTGCGATTGTCATGTAGTAGTTGCTCCAGGATGGACATAGTCGGGCCAGACGCGAAAAATAGTTCAGGTGTTTTTGGATGCTCCGCGGTACAGAAAGACCGTGGAACGCTCCGCGCATGGCAGCGGATAGGCGTCACAAATGTGACACTCCATACTAGCTACCTGACTCCCCCGCGGGCAACTCGACCACCCCGCCGGTCGCCGACACAAACGGATGTCCTACTTCAACAGCGTAGAACGCAGCGTGTCCAGCCCGACGCCGCCGAGGTCGAGGGCGGCGCGGTGAAACTCCTTGATCGAGAAGGCGGCGCCCTGGCGCTGCTGTGCAGCGTCGCGCAGCTGCTCCCAGATGCGCTGGCCGACCTTGTAGGAGGGGGCCTGGCCCGGCCAGCCCAAGTAGCGGTTGACCTCGAATTTGACGAAGCTCTCGTTCATGTTGACGTTCTGGCCGAGAAATTCGAAGGCGTAGTCGGCGGTCCAGGGGCCGGAGCCGTCGGGCAGTTGTTTGCCGAGGTGCACCCCGATATCGAGCACCACGCGAGCTGCGCGCATCCGCTGCCCGTCGAGCATGCCGAGACGGTCGGCCGGGTCGTCGAGGTAGCCGAGTTGTTCCATCAGGCGTTCGGCGTAGAGCGCCCAGCCCTCGGCGTGGCCCGAGGTGCCGGCCAGCTGGCGGCGCCAGGTGTTGAGCTTGGCACGGTTATAAACGGCCTGCCCGATCTGCAGGTGATGGCCGGGCACGCCCTCGTGGTACACGGTCGTCAGTTCACGCCAGGTGTCGAATTCGGTGACGCCGACCGGAACGGACCACCACATGCGGCCGGGCCGGGAGAAGTCGTCGGTCGGGCCGGTGTAGTAGATGCCGCCCTCCTGGGTGGGGGCGATCATGCACTCGATGGTTTTGATCTCGTCGGGAATGTCGAACTGGGTCTCAGCCAGGTCGGCGACGGCTTTGTCGCTGGTTTTCTGCATCCACTCCTGCAGCGCCTGGGTGCCGTGCAGTTTACGGCTCGGGTCGGTGTCGAGGTAGGCGATGGCTTCGAGCACGCTGGCGCCGGGCTTGATCTGGTCGGCGACTTTCTCTTGCTCTTCAACCATGCGGGCGAGTTCTTCGATGCCCCACTCGTAGGTCTCATCCAGGTCGATGGTGGCGCCAAGAAAACGGCGGGAGGCGAGGGAGTACAGGTCACGGCCGATAGCGTCGTTTTCGGTGGCCTTACCCTCGAGCTCGTCGCGGAAGAAGGTGGCGAGCTTGTCGTACGCGGTCGCCGATTGGCGAGCACCGAGGCCGAGATCCTTGGCCAGGGAGGCGGGTAGGGTTCCGGTGTCGAGCGAGGCATTCGCGGTGAATTCGGCGAAGAACCCGTCGTTGGAAGCGTGGCGCTGGGCCTGGGCGAATACCTCCCGCACCTGCCGGCGCGCCGGTGTCACACCGCGTTCGATGCCGCAGCGCAGGGTCTCGATGTAGCCGTCGATGGCTGCCGGCAGGTTGCCGAGACGGCTGGAGATGTTGGCCCAGTCCTCGACGGTTTTCGTGGGCATGAGGTCGAAGATTTCGCGGATCTCCTGCGCGGGCGAAGCGATGACGTTGAGGTCGCGGAGCTGCAGCTGCGCGTCGGAGCTTTCAACGGTGAGCGACAGTTCGCTGCGCAGGTCGGTCTGCGTGACTTCGTCGACGCTGTCCACCGGGCGGGCGGCATCCAACTGCGTGATCGTCGTCTTCGCCGCGCCGAGGAACCGTTCATGACCGGCCGGGGAGTAGTCGCCGTAGCGACCGTCTCCCGCGGTACGGCCGATGTAGGTACCCACGGTGGGGTCGAGGTCGACGAGGGTGTCCACCCACTCTTCGGCGATCTGGTCGATGGCCGTGGGAGTGCGCTGGATGTCGTTTGTCATGCATCGAGCCTAGAACACGGCGGTTCGTTGCGAACCCCCCAATTGGGGAAATTGGCCGGTCAACGCGACAGAGTGAGTCGCTCGGAAACCGGGCGGGGAAGGACGCTGTGGGCCCCCTCAGCCTGTCATCCGCGCTCAGTTGGACTAGTGAGCGGCAGCGTCCCAGTTGGCGCCGCGACCGACCTGCACGGTCAGCGGAACGAGCAGGTCGGCAGCGGACTCCATGTTGTGGGTGACGACCTGGCGAAGGGCGTCCCACTCCCCCGGGGCCACATCGAAAATCAATTCGTCGTGCACCTGCAGCAGCATGCGGGACTCCATCGAGGCATCCGTCAGATCGGCGGCGATACCGTTCATGGCGATCTTCATAATGTCGGCCGCCGAGCCCTGGATCGGCGCGTTCAGTGCCGCTCGTTCGGCGTTGTCGCGCAGCACCCGTTTCGGGCTGGCCAGGTCGGGGAACGGCCGACGCCGCCCGAAGATGGTCTCGGTGTAACCGTCGACCTTGGCCTGCTCGACGACGTTGCGCAGGTAGTCGCGCACCGCACCGAACCGCTCGAAATAGTCGGTCATGAGCTGCTTGGCCTCTTTGGTGTCGATGCGAAGCTGTTTGGACAGTCCGAAGGCGCTGAGGCCGTAGGCGAGCCCGTAGCTCATGGCCTTGACCTTGCTGCGCATTTCGCCGGACACGTCGGCGGGATCGACACCGAAAATGCGGGAACCGACGAACCGGTGCAGGTCTTCGCCGGCGTTGAACGCTTCGATCAGGCCGGCGTCTTCGGAGAGGTGCGCCATGATGCGCATTTCGATCTGGGAGTAGTCGGCGGTGAGCAGGCTCTCGCTGTCGGCGCCGGCCTGGAAGGCCGCGCGGATGCGCCGTCCTTCCTCGGTGCGCACCGGGATGTTCTGCAGGTTCGGGTCGTTCGAGGAGATGCGGCCGGTGGTGGTGCCGATCTGCACGTAGGTGGTGTGGATGCGGCCGGTCGTGTCGATGGCCTTGTCGAGGGTTTCCACGATCTGGCGCAGCTTGGTCGCGTCGCGGTGTTTGAGCAGCAGGTCGAGGAACGGATGCGGGTTGCTGGCCTGCAGGTCGGCGAGAGCGCCGGCATCCGTTGAAAAACCGGTCTTGTTGGCGCGGGTCTTGGGCATCTCGAGCTGGGTGAACAGCACGTCTTGCAGTTGCTTGGGTGAACCGAGGTTCACCTCACGGCCGATCTCCGCGTAGGCGGCGGCGGCGAGGCTGGCCGTACTCGCACCGAGCTCGGCGGACAGTTCGGCGAGCTGCTCGTGCGAGACGCTGACGCCGGCCAGTTCCATGTCGGCCAGGGCCAGCAGGGTCGGCAGTTCGATCTCGAGCAGCAACTTGAGCGAGCCGGGGTCGAGGACTTTCTCGACGGCGGCAAACAGGCGCAGGGTGAACCAGGCCTGGGCGGGAGCGCCGGCCTGCTGGGTCTCGTCGGGAACGAGCTGGTTGGGGTCGGCGATGGGCACGGTCTCGTCGAGGTAGCGCGACACGAGGTCGGCCAGGGTTTTGTCGGGGCCTCCGGGGCGGAAGAGCCAGGCGCCGACCAGGGTGTCGAAGGCGAGGCCGGCGAAGGGCAGCCCGCTGCGACGCAGCGCCTTCACCTGGTGTTTGGCGTCGTTCATGATCTTCGGAGCTGCGCTCGCGAGCCACGCTTCGAGCGGGGCGTAGTCCTTACGGCCGGGCTGCCAGGGCAGGTTGATGGTTTCGGTCGGGCTGGCCAGCCCGAAACCGATTGCCTTGCCGTCCTGCACCTCCACCGTGAGGCCAAGGCCCGCCGGGTGAGTCACGGTGGCCCGGTCAAGCCAGGATTGCAGCTCTTCGTCGAGCAGATCCTGCGCGACGGGCGCCTGCACGGCGGGGACCTCCACAATGACGGTAACGGATGCTTCAACCGCCGGGTCCTCGCCGGCGAGCTTGAGCACCCGGTCGAGCAGGGTTTTGAATTCGAGGCGGGTAAAGATGTCCCGCACCGCGTCGGTGTCCATGGCGCCGCGTTCGAGCGCGGCGACGGCCATCGGCAGCTCCAGGTTGGTGACCAGGCGGTTGAGCCGGCGGTTGCGAATCGCGTTCTCCTTCTGCTCGCGCAGGTTGTTGCCAACGACCCCCTTGATCTCGTCGGCGTGTTCCAGGATGCCATCGAGGCTGCCGTACAGACCGAGCCACTTCACGGCGGTCTTCTCGCCGACCTTGCTGATGCCGATCAGGTTGTCGCTGGTTTCGCCGACGAGCGCGGCCACGTCGGGGTACTGCGCCGGTTCGATGCCGTAGCGTTCGCGCACCCGAGCCGGGTCGTAGCGGGTGAGGGCCGACACGCCCTGGCTGGCCGGGTAGAGCAGGGTGACGGTCTCGTTGACCAGCTGGATGGCATCGCGGTCGCCGGAAACGACGAGCACGTTGTAGCCGGCTGCACTGCCTTCGACCGAAAGGGTCGCGAGGATATCGTCGGCCTCGAAGTCTTCCTTGGTGATGGTGGTGATGTTCATCGCGGCGAGGGCTTCCTGCAGCAGTGGAATCTGGCCGAGGAATTCCGGCGGCGTCGCATTGCGGGTGCCCTTGTATTCGGGGTATTCCCGGGTGCGAAAGGAAGCACGGGAGATATCGAAGGCGACCGCGAGGTGGGTCGGCTTCTCATTGCGCAGCAGGCTGAGCAGCATCGACAGAAAGCCGTGGATGGCGTTCGTATGCTGCCCGGCGTGGGTCTGGAAGCTGTCCACTGGCAGGGCGAAGAACGCCCGGAATGCCAGGGAATGGCCGTCGATGATCATCAGGGTAGGCTTTTCGGAGTCCAACACTCCCCCAGCCTACAAGTGTCTTCCCGCGTGGGCTCCCCCGACCAAAGGTGATCATGTTCAATACGACTGACGATGCACTCGCCTGGGTTCAGCAGCGCGGTTGCGGAGACCTCGCCGACAAGATGGGGCTTGAGTTCACCGAATTCACGATTGACCGGGCAGTGGCACGGATGCCCGTGGCTGGCAACACGCAACCAGCCATGCTCATGCACGGCGGCGCCTACGTCGTGCTCGGCGAGTCCCTCGGCTCAATGGCAGCAAATCTGCACGCCGGACCGGGCAAGCTCGCCGTAGGCATTGAGATCAACGCCTCGCACAACCGCTCGGCGACGTCGGGCTACGTGACCGGGGTCTGCACGCCGATTCACCTCGGCCGTACGCTCACCACGCACGAGATCGTGGTCACCGACGACGCCGGTCGACGCTGCTCGACGATTCGCATCACCAATATCATCAAGGACCTGCCGCCGCGCGCCTAGTTGGCTGCGTAGCCGGGCTTTTCCGCGCGGTCTGACTTTTCTGCGGGGTCCGGCTCCACCAGGCTGATGAACGCACTGAGTTCGGTGACACCGGCCGGTGTCACCGGCAGATACTGGGTCAACGCCGGCGAATAGACCAGGTACGCGGCCCATTTCGCGCGTGAGATGGCGACGTTCAGGCGGTTCTTCATGATCAGGAACGACAGGCCGCGCGGCACATCCTCGGCCGAACTGGCCGCAAGCGTAACGATCGCGACGGCGGCCTCCTGGCCCTGGAATTTGTCGACGGTGCCAACTCGCACGCCCGGGTAACCTGCAGCGTCGAGGGACTGCCGCACCAGGGTGAGCTGGGCGTTGTACGGCGTGACGACGATCACGTCGGCTTCGGTCAGCGAGTCATTCAGCCGGTCGGCACTCGGGTCGGTCCACAGCCGGCCAAGCGTGGTCTGCACGAGGTCTACCACGACATGAGCTTCTTCGGGTGCGGAGATGGCGTTGCCGGTGTGCACGACGGGCACCGCGTGCACACCGGGCGCAACGCCGGCGAGCGACCGGGTCGAGGTGACCGGGTTGGCGCGCAGCAGGCCGCCATAGGACAGTCGGGAGACGGGAGCGGTCACCGCCGGATGCATGCGGCGACTTTCGGCGAGAAAATAGCCCCGGTCGGCGGGCAGCACGTCGTGGCCGGCGGCGACCCAGCCGAGCGCGGACTGGTCGATTGGCTCGGGATGGGTGCCCTGACTGACCTGCGGTAGTTGCTGCGGGTCGCCCAGCAGCAGCAGGTTCTGGGCGCCCACACTCGACGCGATCGTCGAAGCGAGTGAGAACTGCCCGGCTTCGTCGACGACCAGCAGATCGAGGCTGTGGCGTGGCACGCGGGCCGGATTGCTGAAGTCCCAGGCGGTGCCGCCGATCACGAATCCGGTCGCGGCATGGTCGAGCGCGAAGAGCAGCTGGCCATCCTTCGGCAGTACAGTGAAGGCGGCATCGGCCGGGTCGGCCCCGGTCTTCGTCACCTTGCCGACGAGGTCCGGATCGAGCCCCGCCGAAACGACAGCGCCGAGCAGGTTCTCCACGACCGCATGGGATTGCGCGACGACACCGATCTTCCAACCGTGCTGCTGCACGAGCGCGGTCATGACGTGGGCACCGAGATAGGTTTTGCCGGTCCCGGGCGGCCCCTGAATCGCGAGGTAGGAGTGGTCGAGGTCGAGCAGCGTCGCAATGACGGCGTCGATCGTGGTGCCGGCGGCCGCAACGGCCGTCAGCTGCCCCGTGCGGGTACGCGGCGGAGTGCGGCGCAGAATGTCGACCATCGGGTCGCTCGGCCAGCGCGGCTGGGCGTCGACGATGGCAGCGGCCCATTCATCGATGGCGGGCTTCTGCTGCATCGGCCGCGGCGGGGCAGCCGGCGCGAGGGCGCTCGGCCGGTGATCGTATCGAGCAACGTCTTTGAGGAGCGTCTCTTCGACCAAGACGCCACCGTCGTCGCTGACCTGGAGCACTTTCACGGCGCGGTGGGTGCGCGCGCCGTCGGAGGTATCCGGGTTGGGGAACGGCCCCGGGTAGTCGTAGAGCAGGTACGGGCCGGTCTGGTCGCCCGGTTTGATACTGCTGCCGGGTGCAAGTCGTCCGCGCAGCCATAGGTGCCGGCGGTCGACGCGCTGCTTACCCTCACGAAACCAGTCACGTTCCACGGCAACGTTTTCAACGACGAGCACGTCGCGGGTGTCCTGCCATTCGTCGATCGGGTACTCGAGTCGAAAGTAGTGCCCCCACCAGAAACTCTTCTGCTCACGCCGGTGATAGTCGATCGCGGCGGCAGCGAAGGCGGCCGCGGTCTGGTCGATGCTGCGCGGGGCATGGCCGACCGGGGCCGAGAGGGCGAGCAGGGCGTCCCGCACCGGCGACGGCTCTACCGTGTCGGCATCCGCTTCGAGTGGCGTGCCAGCAGTGCGGATGCCGGCCCCGCGTGCCAGCGCGCGCAGCCAGTCGCGCAGGCGCAGCGTTGACACGCAGTCGTAGCGGTTGTAGTCGACGATGGAGTCGAGCATGCGCTGCGCTTCGGCCCGATCTCCGTGCTCGTGCAGGTCGCGGGCTGCGGCGTATTCGGTGATGGAATCGGCCGCGTTGGTGACCTCGCCACCGCGCAACTCGGCGCCCATGTAGAGGGGTTCGAGCTTCTTGATCGAGTAGGAACGCGACCCCACGCGCATCGTCTTGCGAACCACCGGGTACAGGTCGACCAGCACGTTCTCACGCAACAGCTGGTCGATCTGGTCTTCGCCGACGCCGTGCCGAGCGGCCAGGCTGAGTAGGTGGGTGCGCTCGTACGCGGCGTAGTGGTACACGTGCATGCCCGGAAACCGAGCTCGGCGATCGGCGAGGTAAGCCAGAAAGTCGGTGAGCGCCACGCGCTCCTCGGCCCAGCTGTGTGCCCAGAAGGCATGAAAGGTTTCATCGGTGTCGACCAGTCCGAACAGGTAGTCGAGGCCCCACTGCGTGCTGGTGCCCGCGGTCGCGCTGCCTTCCGTCACGTCTCCCTCAGACCCGGCTCCCTCCGCGTAGAGCGGGTCGCCCTCGAAGTCGAAGAAGATGTCGCCGGGGTTCGGTTCGGGCAGCACCATCAGTGCACCCGCGTTGTACAGGTCAACCGGCGGGGCAGTGCCCGCCACCGCCTGCAGCTGCAGCCGCGCCTGCGTGCGCAGGGCAGTGAGCGTTGACTCGGCCATTCCGTCGGTACTGCCGGTCGATGCCGCGAGGTCGTCAATGGTGCGGATGCCGCCGGCCGCCAGCCGGGCACGCTGCGAAAGCCGCAGCCCGGCAACCAGCAGCGGATCGCGCTGCTCCTGCACCTCGGTCTCACAGCTGGCACAACGCCCGCAGACGGTGTACCGCGGGTCTCCCCAGGCGACGGCGACGGTGTCGGCGAGACGCTCGGCAATGATCTGCACCAGACGCTGCCGGCGTTTGCGATAGACCGGCCGAATGTCGGCGAGGCGGTGCACGCTCACGGAACCGTCGCCGAGCAGCAGTTCGACCGAACGAGCCGTGGCAACTCCGATGCGCTCCAGTTGCTCGGCGTAGGCGGCGAGCTGCAGCAGCGCTGCAACCCGGGCATGCCGGGCGAGTTTGGTGTCCTGCAGCAGCCAGGAACCGTCGCTCTGGCGCACGATGAAGTCGGCGAACCCGAGGAAGACGATGTCTGCAGTGGGCGAGCCGAAGTCGGGGTCAAAGAACGTGGCCTGAAAGACGACTTCAGCGCCAGTGCTGAAAGCGAGCCGCGTGTCGTCGGCGGCGGTCTCGAGGGCGGGGCGGTCCATCCGCTCTGGACGGGCAATTTCGACCACAGATTGGCCGAGCCGGTACCGCTCGAGTACCCGGTGTTCGTGCTCGTCACCGAGCCGGGACGTGCGTTCGAGCATGGCGTCTACCGGGTCGGGCACGACGTCGATGCGGCCGAGCCGCGCGTCGATGCGGCGCAGGAAGGCAAATTCGCAAACGGATGCAGCACTCAGGTCACTTGCGCTCGTCACCACGCTGCCGTCCAGTAAAAACATGCGCCCACCCTTGCTCTTTTTCGAGCGTATCGGACACCACCGACATACAATTCGAACCGCCAGCCGGCCACCCGTCCCGGCCACAACGCACAACGGCCCGGCAGAATCTGCCGGGCCGTTCTATCTGATGAGTGCCGCTACTTCTTGGCGCTGAGCTGCTCGATGATCGCCTGCGACACGTCGTGCATGGTGAGGCGACGGTCCATCGAGGCTTTCTGAATCCAGCGGAAGGCCTCCGGCTCGGTCAAGCCCATCTTCTCGTTCAGCAGGCCCTTGGCCCGATCGACGAGCTTACGGGTCTCGAACCGTTCGACCAGGTCGGCGACCTCGGCCTCGAGGGTGATGATCTGGCTGTAGCGCGAGAGAGCGATCTCGATGGCCGGCAGCAGGTCGTTGGGGGTGAAGGGCTTGACGACGTAAGCGAGGGCGCCGGCTTCAGTGGCGCGCTCCACCAGTTCCTTCTGGCTGAATGCGGTCAGCAGAACCACCGGAGCGATGTGCTCCTTGGAGAGGCGTTCAGCCGCGCTGATGCCGTCGAGCTGGGGCATCTTGACGTCCATGATGACCAGGTCGGGGCGGAGCTCCCGTGCCAAGGCGACCGCAGTTTCTCCGTCACCGGCTTCGCCGACGACTTCAAAGCCGTTGTCGCGCAGAATCTCGACGATGTCGAGGCGGATGAGGGATTCATCCTCAGCGACGACAACGCGGCGCGGAGGGGTGGGGGTGCTGTCTTGGTCGGTCACGAGGAAAGCCTACGGTATTCTGAACGAGTAGTTGTAAGCCGGTGTGGCGGAATGGCAGACGCGGAGCACTCAAAATGCTTTGTTCGCAAGGACGTGTGGGTTCGAGTCCCACCACCGGTACCAGAAATCACGGCCAGTTTGTGTTGACACGCCCGCACCTGTCAGGCTGGACCGATGATGAATAACATGGCGTATTGGGGCTACCTGTCTTTACTGATCTATCCGGCGCTGATCGCACTGGGGTTTTGGGCGGCCTATTTCGTGATTCGAAACGCCATCCGCTCGGGGCTGCGGCAGCACCAGGAATGGCTCGACGCGCGGGCGCCGAAGCCGCCCGTTCTCTAAACCACACGCAACCACACGCAACCACACGCAACCACACGCACAAAAGCCCCGCCCGAGATGATCGGGCGGGGCTTTTCGCGTTAAGGCTTACTTCTTGACGTACGCCGGTGCGACCTCGTTGTGGGCGTCGCCCACGCGGTGCACGCGAATGTCGTTCGTCGAGCCGACAATTCCGGGAGGGGAACCGGAGATGACGACGACCTTGTCACCGATTTCAGCGAGGCCCTGACCGATGAGAATGTCATCGACCTGACCGAACATGGCGTCGGTGTGGGTCACCGGCTCCACCAGGTAGGTCTGGATGCCCCAGGTGAGGGCCAGACGACGACGGATGCCCGGCTCCGGCGTGAACGCCAGCATCGGAATCTTGGACCGCAGCCGCGACATTCGTCGCGCTGAGTCTCCGGACTCGGTGAAAATGCACAGGAATTTGGCGTCAACGAACTCGGCGACCTCGATGGCGGCCAGAGTGATGGCGCCACCCTGGGTGCGCGGACGATTGGTGAGCTTGCCGATGCGCTCCAGGCCGTGAATCTCGGTGGATTCCACAATGCGAGCCATCGTCTGCACCGTGACGACGGGGTACTCTCCGACGCTGGTCTCACCGCTGAGCATGACGGCATCCGCACCGTCGAGCACGGCGTTGGCGACGTCGCTGGTCTCGGCGCGGGTGGGCACCGGGCTCAGAATCATGGATTCGAGCATCTGCGTGGCGACGATGACCGGCTTGGCCATGCGGCGGGCGATCTCAACGGCCTGCTTCTGCACGATCGGCACGGCTTCGAGCGGGAGCTCAACTCCGAGGTCGCCACGGGCGACCATGATCGCGTCGAAGGCGTCGACGATCTCTTCGAGGTTGTCGACGGCCTGCGGCTTTTCGATCTTGGCGATCACCGGAACGCGACGGCCTTCTTCGGCCATGATCTCGTGCACGCGGGTGATGTCCTCGGCGCTGCGCACGAAGGAGAGCGCGATCAGGTCGGTGCCGAGGCGGAGGCCCCAGCGCAGGTCCGCTTCGTCCTTCTCTGACAGGGCGGGCACGTTGACGGCCACGCCGGGCAGGTTGATGCCCTTGTTGTTGGAGACGGGACCGGCGACGATGACCTTGGTGGTGACGACGACGCCATCCGTTTCAACGACCTGCACCTTGACCTTGCCGTCGTCGATGAGCAAAAAGTCGCCCGGGTGCACATCGTGCGGCAGACCCTTGAAGGTCGTGCCGGACAGTTCCTTGGTGCCGAGCACATCTTCGGTGGTGATCTTGAAGATATCGCCGACGGCGAGGTCGTACGGGCCGCCCTCGAACTTGCCGAGACGAATCTTCGGGCCCTGTAGGTCGACCATGACGGCGACGGCGCGGCCAGAGTCGTTCGCGGCCTTGCGCACGTTGGCGTACACGCTTTCGTGTACCTGATAGTTGCCGTGGCTCAGGTTCATGCGACAGACGTCAACGCCCGCGTCAATGAGCGCCCTGATCTGCTCGTAGCTGGACGCTGCCGGCCCGAGGGTGGCAACGATTTTTGCGCGTCTCATACTGGTGAATCTCCAATTTCCGCGCCCGGAGGGCGCAATTACAGCGTAGTGAGGGAAAACTCAGGGTTAGAGAGCGAAGGACCGGTCGGTCGGCTTCACGGGAGAGGGCAATTGCGTCTTGCCTTCCAGGAACTGGTCAACCGCGGCCGCTGCGGCTCGTCCTTCAGCGATGGCCCAGACGATCAGGGACTGTCCGCGACCGGCGTCCCCGGCGACGAAGACACCCTCGTGGCTGGTCTGGTAGTTACCGTCGCGTTCCACGTTGCCGCGGTTGTCGAAGGGAAGCTTCAGCTGGTGGCTGAGTTCGTCCGATTCCGGCCCGGTGAACCCCATCGCGAGCAGCACGAGGTCAGCAGGAATTTCCTTCTCCGTGCCGGCCTTGGGAACGCGACGTCCGTCGAGGTATTCGGTTTCGGCAATGCGAATGGCACGCACCTCACCGAAGTCGTTGGCCAGAAATTCGACCGTCGACGCGAGGTATTGGCGGGTGCCGCCCTCTTCGTGAGCGCTCGACACCTCGAACAGGGTCGGCGACATCGGCCACGGCTGGCTGTCCGGGCGAGTCGTGCCCGGCTGCTTGCCGATCGCCAGGTTGGTGACGGATGCTGCCAGCTGGCGGTGCGCTGTGCCGATGCAGTCCGCTCCGGTGTCACCACCACCGAGCACCACGACGTGCTTGCCCTCAGCGGTGATCTGTGCTTCGAGGCTTCCGCCGGCGCCTAACTTGTTCTGCTGCACGAGGTATTCCATGGCGAAGTGCACACCGGGCAGGTCGCGCCCGGGAATCGGCAGGTCCCGGGGAACCATGGCTCCGGTCGCCACCACGACGGCGTCATACCGGGCGCGCAGGTCGTCCCAGGTGATGTCCACACCGATGTTGACGTTGGCGCGGAAACGGGTTCCCTCCGCCGTCATTTGCGCGAGGCGCAGTTCGAGGTGTTTCTTCTCCATCTTGAAATCGGGAATGCCGTAGCGCAGCAGCCCACCGATACGATCGTCGCGTTCGAACACGGCGACCGTGTGGCCGGCGCGGGTCAGCTGCTGGGCTGCGGCCAGGCCGGCGGGGCCGGAGCCCACGACGGCGACAGTCTTGCCGGTCAGGCGTCCGGGTGGTTGCGGCTGCACCCAGCCCTTGGCGAAGGCCTGGTCAATAATCGACACCTCGACCTGCTTGATGGTGACGGCAGGCTGATTGATGCCGAGCACGCACGACGATTCACAGGGCGCCGGGCAGAGCCGTCCGGTGAACTCGGGAAAGTTGTTGGTCGAGTGCAGGCGTTCGATGGCCGCTCGGCCCTCGTCGCGCCAGACCAGGTCGTTCCACTCGGGAATGAGGTTACCGAGCGGGCAGCCCTGGTGACAGAACGGTACGCCGCAGTCCATGCAGCGGCCGGCCTGCCGTTTGAGTACGGCCGCGTCACCCTGCTCGTAGACCTCTTTCCAGTCCATCAAGCGGATGGCCACAGGCCGTCGAGCGGGAAGCTCACGTTCCGTGTCCTTAAGAAATCCCTTCGGATCAGCCATTGGTTACCTCCAAAATTCGATTCCAAACAACGAGACCGTCGGGATCGAGTCCCTCGTCGACGGCCGTCTGCCTGGTCTCCAGCACGGCCGCGTAGTCGCGCGGCAGCACCTTGACAAAAGCGTTCATGGTTTCTTGCAGGTTTTCCAGCATCCGCTTGGCAAGTGCCGAGTCAGTCTGGTCCCGGTGTTGTTTGAGCAGGTCGCGCACGATTTCACGGTCGACGCTGTCGAGAGCAAGCAGCCGCAACTCCCCCGAGGTGAGCGCGTCGCGGTTGACCCGTTCGGCGGTGAGTCCGTAGACGTAGGCCGTGCCACCACTCATGCCGGCACCGAGGTTGCGCCCGGTCTCGCCGAGGATGAGGGCGACTCCGCCGGTCATGTACTCGAGCGCGTGGTCCCCCACGCCCTCGACGACGGCGACGGCACCGGAGTTGCGCACCAGGAACCGTTCGCCGACGATACCGCGAATGAACATGCTGCCCTGTGTGGCTCCGTAACCGATGACGTTGCCGGCGATGACGTTGTCCTCGGCAGGAAACTGGCTGGTTCGGTCGGGGCGCACAATGATCTGTCCGCCCGACAGGCCCTTGCCGACGTAGTCGTTGGATTCGCCCTCGAGCCGCAGAGTGATCCCGCTCGGCAGGAACGCCCCGAAGGACTGTCCGGCGGAACCGGTCAGCCTGACCTCGATCGACCCAGCGGGCAGGCCGTTTTCGCCGTGCCGCAGGGTGACCTCGTGGCCGAGCATGGTGCCAACGGCGCGTTCGGTATTGCGAATCGGCAGATCGATCTGCACCGTGCCGCCATGTTCGAGTACGCTCCGGCTTCGGCGAATCAGCTCATTGTCGAAGTGTTTCTCGAGTTCGTGCTCCTGGGCCCTGGCCCACTTGCGCGGTTCGCTCTCGGAGAAATCCGGTCCGCTCAGAATGGGCGAGAGGTCCAGCCCCTGTGCCTTCCAATGGGTGAGCGCACGGTTCACGTTCAGGACTTCACTGTGTCCGATGGCCTCGTCAAGGCTGCGGAATCCGAGTTCGGCGAGGTACTCGCGTACTTCCTGGGCGATGAACTCGAAAAAGTTCACGACGTGGTCGGCCTGACCATTGAAGCGCTTGCGTAGGTCCGGGTTCTGGGTAGCGACACCGACCGGGCAGGTGTCAAGGTGGCAGACGCGCATCATGATGCAGCCGGCGACCACGAGCGGGGCTGAGGCGAAACCGAATTCTTCGGCGCCGAGCAGGGCACCGATCAAAACGTCGCGTCCGGTTTTCAGCTGGCCGTCGACCTGCACCACAACGCGGTCGCGCATGCCGTTGAGCATAAGCGTCTGCTGCGTCTCGGCGAGGCCGAGTTCCCACGGCGTGCCGGCGTGCTTGAGCGAGTTGACCGGGCTCGCGCCCGTTCCTCCGTCGTGCCCGCTGATCAAAATCACGTCGGAGAGCGCCTTGGCGACCCCCGCCGCGACGGCGCCGATACCGGACTGGCTGACCAGTTTGGTGTGGATGCGCGCCTTCGGGTTGGCCCGCTTCAGGTCGAAAATGAGCTGCTTGAGGTCTTCAATCGAGTAGATGTCGTGGTGCGGCGGCGGCGAGATGAGGCCGACGCCGGCCGTGGCGTTCCGGGTACGGGCGATCCACGGGTACACCTTGGTGGGCGGCAGCTGCCCGCCCTCACCGGGCTTGGCGCCCTGCGCGAGCTTGATCTGGATATCGTCGGCGTGGGTCAGGTACATGCTGGTCACGCCAAACCGCCCCGAGGCGACCTGCTTCACCGCGCTGCGCCGAGTCGGGTCGAGCAGACGGTCGAGGTCTTCGCCGCCCTCGCCGGTGTTCGACTTGCCGCCGAGGCGGTTCATCGCGATCGCCAGGGTTTCGTGCGCTTCCTGCGAGATCGAGCCATAGCTCATCGCTCCGGTCGAGAACCGCTTCACGATCTGCGACACCGATTCGACCTCGTCGAGCGGCACGGGCGTGCGCTGGCCGGCGCTGAGGGTGAACATACCGCGCAGCGTCATGAGCGATTCAGCCTGGTCGTCGACCATCTTCGTGTACTCGCGGAAGATGTCATAGCGCTTGGTGCGGGTGGCGTGCTGCAGCCGGAAGATGGTCTCCGGGTTGAACAGGTGTGGGGCACCGTCCCGGCGCCACTGGTATTCCCCGCCGGTCGCGAGGCGCTCGTGTGCGGTCACCGCAGCATCCATTGGGTAAGCGGATGCGTGCCGGGCCAGGTTTTCGACACCGATCACGTCGATGCCGACGCCGCCGAGCTTGCTCGTAGTGCCGGTGAAGTACTGGTCGACGAAGGACTGGGCGAGGCCGACGGCTTCGAAGGTCTGGGCACCAGCGTAGGACGACACGGTGGAGATGCCCATCTTGGACATGATTTTGAGCACACCCTTGCCGAGAGCCTTGATCACGTTGCGCACGGCCTTTTCGGGCGTGACGTTGGTGATGATGCCGCTGCGCACGAGGTCTTCGCAGGTTTCCATGGCGAGGTACGGATTGACGGCTGAGGCGCCGTAACCCATGAGCAGGGCCACGTGGTGCACCTCGCGCACATCGCCGGCCTCGACCACGATGCCGACCTTCATGCGGTTTTCGGTGCGGATCAGGTGGTGGTGCACGGCGGCGATCATGAGCAGCGACGGGATCGGGGCGAGGTCCTGGTTGGAGTCGCGGTCACTCAGCACGATGAACAGCGCGCCGGCTTCGATCGCCTCGTCGACCTCGACGCAGATCGCGGCGAGGCGCTTAGCCAGGGCGTCTGAGCCCTCCTCGAACCGGTACAGGCCGCGAATGGTCGTGGTGGTCCGGCTGCCGACAGCGGGGTCGATGTGCTGGATCTTGGCCAGTTCATCGTTGTCGATGACCGGAAAATCGAGAATGACCTGACGGGCATGTTCCGGACCGGCCGTGAGCAGGTTGCGCTCAGGGCCGAGGCCGAGCTTGAGGCTCGTGACGACTTCCTCGCGAATCGAGTCGAGTGGCGGGTTGGTGACCTGCGCGAACTGCTGGGTGAAGTAGTCGAACATGAGGCGCGGGCGGTCGCTCAAAACCGCGATGGGGGTGTCGCTACCCATGGCGCCGAGTGGTTCGGCTCCGGTGCGTGCCATCGGGGTGAGCAGCATGCGCACCTCTTCTTCGGTGTAGCCGAAGGTGCGCTGACGACGTACAACGGATGCCGGTGGGTGCACGATGTGCTCCCGTTCCGGCAGGTCCTTGAGGTTGATGCGTCCCTTCTGCAGCCAGTCGCCCCAGGGTTCACTGGCCGACAGTTCGGCCTTGATCTCCCGGTCGTCGATGATGCGGCCGGCCACGGTGTCGACCAGGAACATCTGGCCGGGGCGCAGGCGGCCCTTGCGCACAACCCGCGCCGGGTCGATTCCGAGCACGCCGATCTCACTCGCGAGCACGACGAGGCCGTCGTCGGTGATGAGGTAGCGACCGGGACGCAGGCCGTTGCGGTCGAGGGTGGCGCCGACGAGAGAGCCGTCGGTGAAGACGATCGCAGCTGGTCCGTCCCACGGTTCCATGAGCATGGAGTGATATTCGTAAAAGTCGCGACGTTCGTCGTCGAGGTCGGTCTGGTTCTCCCAGGCCTCGGGCACCATCATCATGATGGCGTGCGGCAGGGACCGACCCGACAGGCTGAGCAGTTCGACGACCTCATCGAAGGACGCCGAGTCGCTCGCGCCGGGCGTGACGATCGGCAGCAGGGGTGCGAGGTCACCAAGCAGCTCGGACTCGAGCTGGGACTGGCGGGCGCGCATCCAGTTGCGGTTTCCCTGCACCGTGTTGATCTCGCCGTTGTGGGCGATCATGCGGAACGGCTGGGCGAGCGGCCAGGACGGGAAAGTGTTGGTCGAGTAACGCGAGTGCACCAGGGCGAGCGTCGATACGAATCGTTCGTCCGACAGGTCGGGGTAGAACGGTTCGAGCTGCAAGGTGGTGACCATGCCCTTGTAGACCAGGGTGCGGCAGGACAGCGAGACGAAATAGATCTCGAGCTCACGCTCGGCCCGCTTCCGCAGCCGAAAGGTCTGTCGGTCGAGCGCGATGTCGCCGAGCAGGTCGCCGGACTCGGTCGTTCGGGTGCTCTGCACGAACAGCTGTTGGATAGCCGGCATGTTCGCACGCGCCTGGCTGCCGAGGTCTTCCGGATGCACCGGAACCTCCCGCCAGCCGAGAATGGTGAGGCTTTCCTCGTCGGCGATCAGGCTGATGGCCCGCTTGATGGCCGTGCGCGCGGTCGGGTCGATCGGCAGAAAGACGTTACCGACGGCGTACTGGCCAACGGGGGGAAGCGCGAAATCCGTCACGGCGCGCAGGAAGGCGTCCGGTATCTGGGTGATAATGCCGGCACCGTCACCGGTTCCAGCGTCGGAACCGACCGCACCGCGGTGTTCAAGATTGCGCAGCGCGTCGAGGGCCTGGGTGATAATGTCGTGCCCGGCGGTGCCCCGCAGGGTCGCCACCATGGCAAGGCCGCACGCATCGCGTTCGGCGGCGGGGTCGTACAAACCGGCCGCTTCGGGCATGCTGCTGAAGCGGGAATAGAGAGGTTTCTGCGGCATTGAGACCGTCCTCACGAAATGACTAGCAGTAAGGGACGACGCTGGCCCGAAGGAAATGTGTGCAGGGAGTTGTAGCGGGAACCCTGATCGGGTTCGGCCCTGTTCGAGTTTGCCCTGACCGGGCAGCGCTACGAGTGCGTCGGTTGGGATTCAACCGACGTGAGTCTACAGACGCGACGCGCTCGTGCTTGTGGCTGCGGCCTCGGGTGATTCGGTGTGTTCATCGGCATCATCGCTCTGATCCGCGGAGCTTTGATCAAGATCATCCGAATCGCTGTCATCTAATTCTACCCCAGCGTCCGGGCCATTCCATTCCCGACCGGGAACATAGGCGCTGAGCTCTAGTCCGGGGTGACGGTGACGTTGCACGAGGATGATCACCAGGCCGAGCACGATGGCGGCCAGAGCGGCCCAGACATTGGTGCGGATTCCGAAGTAGATCTCGCTCGGGTCAATGCGAATCGACTCAAAAAAGCTGCGACCCAGTCCATACCAGATGAGATATACGCCGAGCGTCTGACCGAAACGCAGACGAAATTTACGCTCGAGGTAGAGAATGACGGCGACGCCGATCAGATTCCAGATGATTTCGTACAGAAAAGTCGGGTGGAACAGTGTGTCGGCCGGCAGTCCGACCGGGAAGGCGGCATTGCCGGACTCGATTTCCAGCCCCCACGGCAGGGTCGTCGGCAGCCCGAACAGCTCGTGGTTGAACCAGTTGCCGAGCCGACCGGTGGCCTGGGCGACCAACAAAGCGGGAGCAACAGCATCCGCGAAGCTCCAGAAACGGATGCCGGCCATCCGGCAGCCGATATAGGCGCCGACGGCGCCGCCGATCAGCGACCCGAAGATGGCGTTTCCGCCTTCCCAAATGTACAGGGTGCGGAGCAGGTCCGCTCCATCAAAGAAGTAGTCTCCCGGGTGCGTCAGAACATGATAAATGCGGGCTCCGACAATGCCGAGGGGAACGGCCCAGAGGATGATGTCGAGTACAACGCCCGGCTCGGCACCGCGCGTGGTCAGGCGGCGCGAGGTGATGATGGTGGCGAGGACGATGCCGGCGAGAATACACAGCGCATAGGCGTGGATGCGGAACGGGCCGAGGTCGAAGAACTGCCACTCGGGGCTCGGGATACTCGTGCTCAGGAGACTCAACAACACCTAGGTACTACCTTTCATCGTGACTCGCGTCACTTGGGGCGAAAATAATCGAACGCCTCGAACAATTTAGTGTAAAACGCGCCTGCGATTACTGGGACGCGGAGGCCGGGCGAATATCGCTCGCGCCCGCGGCGAGTTCGAGGGCCAGCCGCGCTACGGCGGTGACTCCCCCGTCGGTGAGCGCCTTCACGAGGGCCGACCCAACGATGGCGCCGTCGGCATAGCCGAGAATTTCCCGTACCTGCTCGGGAGTCGAGATGCCCAGCCCGACACAGGCGCTCGTGCAGCCGACAGCGCGGAGGCGTTCCACCAGAATACGAGCAGCAGAATCGACCCCGGCGCGGGCGCCGGTTGTACCCATCGTCGAGACGGTGTAAACAAAGCCGCGGCTGGCTTCAATCGCCTGCACCAATCGGGCGTCCGAGGAGGACGGCGCGGCGAGGAAGACCCGGTCCAGTCCGGTGCGTACGCTCGCGGTCATCCAGTCTGCGGCCTCGTCGGGAATAAGGTCGGGGGTGATCAGGCCGGCACCACCCGCGGCGCGCAGGTCTTCGGCGAAACGCTCGACGCCGTACTGCACCACCGGGTTCCAGTAGGTCATCACGAGAATGGGGGCGTCGACCTGTGCGGTGATCGCCTTGACGGCTTCGAATCCGTGGCGCAGCTTGAAGCCGTTCGCCAGGGCCTGCTGCGTGGCAGCCTGAATGACCGGGCCGTCCATGACGGGGTCGGAATAGGGCAGACCGAGTTCAATGATGTCGACACCGTTGGCGACGAGTGCCACGGCGGCGTCAATGCTCTCAGTCAGGGTCGGGAAACCGACCGGCAGGTAGCCGATGAGAGCGCCGCCGCCCTCGGTGCGCCGCCGTGCGATGGTCTGTTCGACCGTACTCACGGTGTCGTTGGGTGCTGTGACCGTCATGATTGTTCCGCGCCTTCGTCGAGCAGGTCGAAGTACCGGCCGGCTGTTTCCATGTCTTTGTCGCCGCGGCCGCTGAGGTTGATCAGAATGGTCGCGTCCGGGCCGAGCTTCCGGCCGAGCTCGAGCGTGCCGGCCAGGGCGTGCGAGGACTCGATCGCTGGGATGATTCCTTCCGTACGGCTGAGCAGCCGCAGGGCGCTCATCGCGTCGTCGTCGGTGATCGGCAGGTACGTGGCCCGGCCGATGCTGTCGAGCCAGGCGTGCTCGGGGCCGACGCCGGGATAGTCAAGGCCCGCTGAGATCGAGTGCGATTCAACGGTCTGGCCGTCTTCGTCCTGCAGCAGCATGCTGCGGGCGCCGTGCAGCACACCGGGGCGTCCCTTGGTGATGGTCGCTGCGTGGCGCGGTGTATCGACGCCGTCTCCGGCCGCTTCGTAGCCGTACAACGCGACATCGGCATCGTCCAGAAACGCGTGGAAGATGCCCATGGCGTTTGAGCCGCCGCCGACACAGGCCGTGACGGCATCCGGCAGGCTGCCGGTCAGGTCGAGAACCTGTTGGCGAGCCTCCTCGCCGATGATCTTTTGAAAGTCGCGGACCATGGCGGGGAACGGATGCGGCCCGGCCACGGTTCCGAAAATATAATTGGTCGTCTCGACGTTAGTGACCCAGTCGCGCATGGCGTCGTTGATCGCGTCCTTCAGGGTGCGGGAGCCGGACTTAACCGGAACGACCTCGGCACCCAGCAGGCGCATGCGGGCCACGTTCAGTGCTTGCCGCTCGGTGTCGACCTCGCCCATATAGACGACGCATTCGAGCCCGAACAGGGCGGCGACAGTGGCGGTGGCAACTCCGTGCTGGCCAGCTCCGGTTTCGGCGATGACTCGGGTTTTACCGATGCGCTTGGTGAGTAGAGCCTGGCCGAGAGCGTTGTTGATCTTGTGCGAACCGGTGTGGTTGAGATCTTCACGCTTGAGAATGATGCGGGCGCCACCGGCGTGCTCGGCGAAGCGCGGCACCTCGGTAATGATCGACGGACGACCGGTGTAATTGATGTGCAGGTCCATCAGCGCCGCGGCGAAGGCTGGATCCTTCTTGGCGAGTTCGTATTCCGCGGTGAGTTCATCGAGCGCTGCAACGAGGGACTCGGGCACGAACCTGCCGCCGAATTCCCCGAAATATGGGCCGGATTCTGCACGTAAGGATTCTTCTCGTAAAGACATTTATACCGCCAAAAACTCAGAGAGGGTTCGGATGGGATCACTCGTAACAAGCGCTTCGCCGACCAGGACAACATCGGCTCCGGCTGCGCGGTAGTGCGCAACATCCGCTGCTGTCTTGACGGCGGACTCAGCGACGCGAATAACGCCGGAGGGGATTTTGTCGGCGAGGGTGCCGAAAAGGTTCTGGTCAAGTTCAAAGGTTGACAGGTCCCGGGCGTTGACCCCGACCAGGCTGGCGCCGATGTCGAGGGCGCGACTGACCTCATCCCCACTGTGCGTTTCAACCAACGCCGTCATGCCGAGCTCACGGATGAGGTCGTGCAGGGACAGCAGGGTGGCCTGGTCGAGAGCGGCGACGATGAGCAGCACCAGATCGGCTCCGGCCGCGCGGGCCTCGAACACCTGGTACGGCGTTCCAATGAAGTCCTTGCGCAGAATCGGAATGCTCACCGCAGCGCGCACCTGCTCAAGGTCGGTCAGCGAGCCGTGAAAGCGTCGTCCCTCGGTGAGCACGCTGATGGCGCTTGCCCCGCCGGACTCATAGGAGACAGCCAGCGCTGCCGGGTCGGTGATGGCAGCGAGGGCGCCGCGGCTCGGGCTCGCCCGTTTGATCTCGGCGAGAATCTTGACCCGTTCGGTTGGAGCAAGGGCGTGCAGGGCATCGAGTGCGGGCGGGCGGACGCGCGCAGCGGCTTCCACGCTCGCGAACGGGCGGGTGAGTAGGCGTTCTTCGGCGTCGGAAACCGCGCCGGCGAGAAGTTCTTGGAGCACCAGGTGGCCGCGCAGCGGGTCAGTGACCGTGCGGCGTGGCGGTCATGGTGTTTACGCCATAGCCAACCTTGCTCATCACATAGCCAACAACGAGACCGGCGAGCAGCAGGCCGAAGGAGGCCCAGACCAACCAGGGCAGCTCGAAGAAGAATGCGGTCGTACCGATGGTGAACGCCACCAGCATGATGATGACAGCGGTCCAGGCCGCCGGGGAGTGGCCGTGTCCGGGATCTGACGTATCGATGCTCATGGTTCTCCTCGTAAATACATTCTGCTGTGCACGTTGACAAGCACGTTAAGTCTAGCGGAGCGGATGCGAGCGCTTCAGCGTACGGTCGGGTCACCGCCGCGGCTGAGGTCGTCCCAGTCGCCGACGGAGTCGTTCGCGGCGGGCTCGGCCGGGGTTGCCAGTGGTTGTGCGCCGTGGGGCGAAGCCACTTGTTCAAACCGAACGGCCTGATACTTACGGGTCGGACCCGGCCACCGACCGCTCGTGACGATAATGGCCACACCAACACCCGCCATGACGATCGCAGCACCCATCGCCACGAACGGCCAGGGTGTGATGACCGTGCCGAGCACGCTCAACTGAATCGACTCGTGACCGGCTATTCCCGTGGCGGCGGTCACCGCTGCGGCGCTGGCATCGGCGGGGTCTCGCACCGCCAGGAACGCGGCGAGGAACACCGAGAAGCCGAGGAGAACCTCGAGGGCACCGAGCACGATGCGAATCAGGCGCCCGGCGATGGTGAGCGCCGCGGCGAGGGCGAAGCCGGAGAGCGCGAGGGCGGTCAACGCCGGCGCGGCAATGGCTCCGTCGATCTCCAAGACCTGGGTGCCGGCATCGGGGAGTCCGACTTCGGCCTGCACCCAGACCTGGGTCCAGGCCAGCATGGCGAGCGAACTCGCCGCCAGAACGGAGAGGATGAAAACGAGTTTCAGGCGACGCGCTGACATCCGTTCTGCCATTAGTGCACCCTCCGCATGGCGTTGGCGACGGCGACGGCTCGCAGCGGGGCTGCCGCCTTGTTCTGCGACTCTTGGTACTCGGACGCGGGGTCGGAATCGGTCACGACGCCGCCGCCGGCCTGCACTCGCGCGATACCGTCCTTGATCGTGGCGGTGCGGATGGCAATGGCGAGGTCGGCGTCGCCCGCGAAACCGAAGTAGCCGACCACTCCCCCGTACACGCCGCGCTGGGCCGGTTCGAGGGCGTCGATGATCTCGAGCGCCCGCGGTTTCGGCGCGCCAGAGAGCGTACCGGCCGGGAAGGTGGCGCGGAAGACGTCGATCGCGGTCTTGCCGGGAACCAGGTTGCCCTCGACCGAGGAGACGAGGTGCATGATGTGGCTGAATCGTTCGATACGCATGAACTCGGTCACCTCGACCGAGCCGGCCGTGCACACCTTGAGCAGGTCGTTGCGGGCGAGGTCGACGAGCATGAGGTGTTCGGCCCGTTCCTTGGGATCTTCGGCGAGCTCGATCGCGTAGTCGGCGTCGGCATCCGGTGTCGTTCCCCGCGGTTTGGAACCGGCGATCGGGTGGGTGAAGACGCGTTGGTCTTGCACCTTGACCAGAGCTTCCGGCGAGGATCCGACGATCCAGTATGGGTCGCCTTCGTGCGTTTCGAGGCTGAGCAGGTACATGTACGGGCTGGGGTTTAGGCTGCGCAACACCCGGTAGACGTCGATGGGGTGCGCGGTGCAGACCTGGTCGAAGCGCTGCGAGATGACCACCTGAAACACATCGCCGTCGACGATGTGCTGCTTGCCGATATTGACTGCGGTGAGAAAGTCGTCGCGGGTGGTGCGATTGCGCGGCGAGCTCGGTACTTGCAGGTCGACCTCGGCTAGCCACGCTTCGCTGGGCGCCGCGAGTCGACCCTGCAGCGAATCGAGGCGCTCGCTCGCGGCAGCCCAGAGCTCGTCGGGCGTGTCGGTGCCATCGTTCAGCACGTTGGCGATGAGCTGCACGGTGCCGTATTTGTGGTCGAGCACGACCAAGTCGGCGACAAAGCTGAAGGACTGGCCCGGAACGTCATAGTCGGCCGGCGGCTGGTGCGGCAGGCGTTCGATCTGGCGAATCGCCTCCCAGCCGATGAAACCGACCAGCCCGCCGGTCAGCGGCGGATGTTCGGGCAGCCGCGGCGTCTGCCAGCGGTCGAACAGGTACGCCAGCGCCTCGAGCGGTCCGAGGGAGACCGCAGACCCGAGTGCGCGCTCGGCGGAGAGCCCATAGTCAATCCAGCGGGTCTCGTCGCCCTGTTGGGTGAGCACTCCGAAGGAGGAAACACCGACGAAGGAGAATCGCGACCAGATGCCGCCCTGCTCGGCGGACTCGAGCAGAAAGCTGCCGGGCAGCCCGTTGGCGAGCTTGCGGTAGATGCCCACCGGGGTCTCGCCGTCGGCGAAGAGTTCACGGATAACCGGAATGACCCGGTGCTCGCCGATCAGTGCATCGAATTGGATGCGGGTGGTCGAGCCGGCGGTGCGGGATCCTGCAGGGTTACCGGTCATTCCGTGGGCCTTTCCATGGTGGTCACGCCGAGGTCGCGCCCGTCGAAGCAGGTGTGGCTGCCGGTGTGGCAGGCGGCTCCGACCTGGTCGACCTGCACCAGCAGGGTGTCGTTGTCGCAGTCGAAGGCAGCGGAGTGCACGTACTGGGCGTGGCCGGAGGTATCGCCCTTGCGCCAGAATTCCTGTCGGCTGCGCGACCAGAACGTGACGCGCCCCTCCGTCAGGGTGCGGCGCAGCGCTTCCCGGTTCATCCAGCCGAGCATGAGCACCTCGTGGGTGTCCCACTGCTGGATGACCGCGGGCAGCAGCCCAGCGTCGTTGAACACCGCGGCGTCGAGCTGATCGGTGAGTTTGGCGTTCAGTTCATCGGCCATTAGCGCACCAGCATTCCCTCGGCGGCGAGCTCCCGCTTGACATCATCGATGGTCAATTGTCCGTTGTGAAAAACGGATGCCGCCAGCACGGCATCCGCGCCGGCCCGGATCGCCGGGGGAAAGTCCTCCACGCGCCCGGCCCCGCCGGAAGCGATCACCGGAACCCGACTGTTGGCGCGCATGAGCGCAATGAGATCGGTATCGAAGCCCGCCTTGGTCCCGTCGGCGTCGATCGAGTTGACCAGGAGTTCCCCCGCGCCGAGTTCGATCGCCTGCCGGGCCCAGGCCACAGCATCCAGGTCGGTTTCGGTGCGACCGCCGTGGGTCGTGACGACGAAGCCGCTCTCCGTGCGAGCGGATCGCTTCACATCGAGGCTGAGGACAATCACCTGGGCGCCGAAGCGATCGGCGATCTCGGCGATCAGCGCCGGACGGGCGATGGCCGCGCTGTTCAATCCGACCTTGTCGGCGCCGCTAGCCTGCAGCCGGGAGACGTCTTCGACACTGCGGATGCCGCCGCCGACGGTGAGGGGAATGAAGACCTGCTCGGCGGTCGCGCTCACGACGTCGTAGGTCGTCGAACGGTTATCGACGGTCGCCGTCACGTCGAGAAAGGTCAACTCATCAGCGCCCTGCTCGTAGTAGCGACGGGCGAGTTCGACCGGATCGCCGGCGTCGCGCAGGTTCTGAAAATTGACGCCCTTGACGACACGACCGTTGGCCACGTCGAGGCAGGGAATGACGCGCACACTCAGGCTCATGGCTGGTTGTCCTCTTTCGTGTGCTTAGAGGCGGGCGTTGTGAATGGTGGTGACCAGAATGGCTCTGGCACCGATGGCGTAGAGCTCGTCCATCACGTTGTTCATGTCCAGTCGGGCGATCATAACGCGCACGGCGGCCCACTCAGGGTCGTGCAGCGAGGACACGGTCGGCGATTCGATTCCGGGGGCAAGCGCAGCGGCCGTGTCGAGCAGCGCGACCGGAATGTCATAGTCGAGCAGCACGTATTGGCGGGCCACGAGCACGCCCTGCAGGCGGCGCAGCAGCGTCGCGATTCCGGCCTTGTCGTTGGTGGAGCTGATCAGCACGGCGGTGGATTCGAGGATGACCGGTCCGAAGATTTCGAGGCCGGCCTTGCGCAGTGTGGTGCCGGTGGAGACAACGTCGGCGACGGCATCCGCTACCCCGAGCTGAACCGCCGATTCAACGGCCCCGTCGAGTTCGACCAGGTCGACGGTCACCGAGTGGGTGGCGAGAAAGCGTTCGACCAGGCCGGGATAGCTCGTGGCGACGCGCAGGCCGTCAAGGTCCTTCAGCTCGGTGAAGCGGCCGGCCGGTCCGGCGAAGCGAAAGGTAGAGTCGCCGAAGTCGAGGCTGGCGATTTCCTGCGCCTTGGAGTGGGAGTCCAGCAGCAGGTCGCGCCCGGTGATTCCGACGTCGAGGGCGCCGGAGCCGACATAGGTGGCGATGTCGCGCGGACGCAGGTAGAAGAATTCCACCCCGTTGCGCGGATCGGCGGTGACGAGGTCGCGCGGGTCGCGACGACCGGTGTAGCCGGCCTCGGCGAGCATCTGCGCGGCGGTTTCAGACAACGAGCCCTTGTTGGGCACGGCAATTCTCAGCATGGGGGTACTCTCTCGGTTTTTCGTGCCAGACAAATTTATGACGGATACCAGCGGATGAGCTGGCGCGGGTCACAGATGTCGGTAGATGTCCGCCGGGGAGAGGCCCTTCGCGATCATCATGACCTGCAGGTGATAAAGCAGCTGGGAGATTTCGGCAGATGTTTCGTCATCGCTCTGAAACTCGGCGGCCATCCACACTTCGGCCGCTTCTTCGACGATCTTCTTGCCAATGGCGTGCACGCCGGCGTCGAGTTCGCGAACGGTGCCGGAGCCCTCCGGGCGGGTGCGGGCCTTGTCGCTGAGTTCTACGAACAGGTCATCGAAAGTTTTCACGACTCTAGGCTACCCGCCCGTGACGGTGGCTCGCCGCGCGTTCGCGCAGCAGGTCGATCTGAGCGGCCGGATTCGCGGCCCCGAACACACTGGACCCGGCCACGAAGGTGTCTGCACCGGCTCGGGCTGCGATCTCGATGGTCTGCGCGGTGATGCCGCCGTCGACCTGCAGCCAGACGTCGAGTCCGGTCTTCTCCACCTGTGATCGCAGCTGGGAAAGCTTCGGCATGGTCTCTTCCATGAAGCTCTGGCCGCCAAAACCGGGCTCGACGGTCATCACGAGCACCTGGTCGAACTCGTCGAGCAGGTCGAGGTACGGCGTGACGTCGGTACCGGGCTTGAGCGCGATGCCGGCGCGGGCGCCGATCTGCCGCAGCCGCCGGGCCAGCGCCACCGGCTCGGTCGTCGCCTCGGCGTGAAAGGTGACCGAGTAGGCTCCGGCCTCGGCGTAGCCGGGCGCCCACCGTTCCGGGTCGTCGATCATCAAGTGGATGTCCAGCGGCAGCGGCGACACCTGCTGCAGCCGCTCGACCATGCCGAGCCCGAAGGTGAGGTTCGGCACGAAGTGGTTGTCCATGATGTCGACGTGCACGAGGTCGGCGGAGCGGATGCGGGAAAGCTCGCTCTCAAAGTTGGCGAAATCGGCGGCGAGGATGCTCGGATTAATGCGGGTAGCCATCCGTTCAGCTTATCGAGCTTGAAGGAGCCGCTCGGCGCGTCGAGCCTTCAAACCGGGCAGAGCGCTAGCCCTGCACCAAGCGCTCGTACCAGGCCAGGGCGGACTGGTCGGTGAGGCTCGCGACCTGGTCGACGATGACGCGCTTGCGAGCGGCATCGTCCTCGGCGGCGTGCCAGTCTTCGCGAAAGCCGGGGTCAAGGTGTTCGTCGCCGGACTGGTGCAGGGTTTCGGCGAGCAGGGTGAGCACCTGGCGCTGCTGCACGTAGATGGGCTTGCGGGTATTGCGGGTCATGACGAAGGCCGCGACAATGCCCTTGAGCACCGAGATTTCGGCCTGGATCTCGCGCGGCACGATCACATTCGCCCCGAACCGCAGCATGTTCGCACCGGGGTGGGCTTCTTTGGTCGCGTGTACGGCAGCACTGCTGAACCGGCCGATGAGCTGGCTGGTGAGGTTCTTGAGGTGGCCCTGGTCGCGTCGCCCGGCGGTCCAGGAATCCATCCAGACATCGAGGGAGTCGAGCCGGTTGAACGCGGTCGCCAGGTCCTCGGCGCTGGTCTGGTCGCCGATCCACTCCGACATGGTGGCGAGGAGTTCGTCGTGATCTGCGCGGCTGCTCAGGGCTGCCACGTCGACGTAGCCGTTGACGATGGCGTCTTCGAAGTCGTGCACGCTGTACGCGATGTCGTCGGAGAGGTCCATCACCTGGGCTTCGATGCAGAGTTGCCGGTCGGGCGCTCCCTCGCGTAGCCACTCGAACGCGGCCAGGTCGTCCTGGTAGAACCCGAACTTGGCCCGCCCGCTCGGGTCATAGACCGAGGATCCTTCTGGCCAGGGATACTTGCAGCTTGCGTCGAGGCTCGCCCGGGTCAGGTTGAGTCCGTAGCTTCGCCCGTCGGGCCCAAACACCTTCGGCTCGAGCCGGGTGAGTAATCGCAGGGTCTGCGCGTTCCCCTCGAAGCCGCCGATGTCTTCCGACCACAGGCTGAGCGCCTTCTCGCCGTTGTGTCCGAAGGGAGGATGCCCGATGTCGTGCGCGAGGCAGGCGGTATCGACGATGTCGGGGTCGACGTTGAGGCGGGATGCGATCTCCCGCCCGACCTGGGCGACCTCGAGCGAGTGGGTCAGTCGGTTGCGGGCAAAGTCGAGCCCCGCCGTGGGACTGAGGACCTGCGTCTTGGCCGCGAGGCGCCGCAGAGCGCTCGAGTGCAGCAGTCGGGCGCGGTCGCGGGCAAAGTCACTGCGCCGCGAGTAGTGCTCTTCGGGAAACCAGCGGGCCTCGTCGGTCTCGCTGTATCCGGTTTTGTTAGCCACCGCTGGTATCCCCTTCGCCCTCGGTCAAATTCAGTCGCTCCGCCCCGAAAAGATCCTGAGACTCGAGCCAGTGCTCGGGCAGCGACGGTTTCTTCGGTGTTCCCGCGCGCCCGCGCGGACCCTCAACGTCTGAGCCCGGGTAAGGCAGCGAGGCGTCGAGGGTGCCGAGCAGGTCGTCGAGCTGCGCGAGAGACTGCACCATCGCCAGGCTCGCGCGCAGATCGCCGCCGACCGGGTAGCCCTTGAAGTACCAGGCGACGTGCTTGCGAATGTCGCGGCAGGCCCGGTCTTCGCTGTCGAAGTATTCGGTGAGCAGTTCGGCGTGGCGGCGGAAGGCGTTGATGACCTGGCCGAGCCCCGGTTCGGCTTTGAGTTCCTGACCGCGAAATGCAGCGGTGAGGTCGCCGAACAGCCACGGACGGCCGAGGCAGCCGCGCCCGACGACGACGCCGTCGCATCCGGTTTCACTGACCATGCGCAGGGCGTCGTCGGCCGACCAGATGTCGCCGTTGCCGAGCACAGGCACGTCACTGATGGCGTTCTTGAGCTTCTCAATTGCCGACCAGTCGGCGTGGCCGGAGTAGAACTCGGCGGCCGTTCGGCCGTGCAGGGCGATGGAGGCGACGCCGGCTCCGGCGGCGGCCTTGCCAGCCTCAATGTAGGTGAGGTGGTCGGCGTCGATGCCCTTGCGCATCTTCACGGTCAGCGGAATCGGCCCGGCCGCAGTCACTGCGGCCTCCACGATCTGACGGAACAGGCCGATCTTCCACGGCAGGGCAGCGCCCCCGCCCTTGCGGGTGACCTTGGGAACCGGGCAGCCGAAGTTGAGGTCGATGTGATCGGCACGGTCCTCAGCGACGAGCATGGTCACGGCCTCGGACACCGTTTTCGGGTCGACACCGTAGAGCTGAATGGAGCGGGTGGTTTCGCTCTCATGATGGGTGATCAAGCGCATGGTCTCGGTGTTGCGTTCGACGAGCGCGCGCGAGGTGATCATCTCGCTCACAAACAGTCCGGCGCCGTATTCGCGGCACAGCCGGCGAAATGCGGTATTGGTGATGCCGGCCATCGGCGCGAGCACCACGGGCACGTCAAGCGTGAGCGGGCCGATACTGAGCGGACCAACGGCCAACTGGCCGATCGGCGCCCGCTGGTCGTCGGCGGAAGTAGGTGAAGTCATGGTGGGTCAATTCTCCCAGAAAGCGCGTGGTGCTCCGAATCCTCTGCAGAGCGGATGCCGGGCGCACACAGAAACGCAGCTGCCGGGCCAGGAAAGGGGCGTACGGCAGCTGCGCTGTTGACGAAATGGGCTCAGATCAGCTGCAGCAGCCGCCACCGCAGCAGGAGCCAGCGGCTTCGTCGGTTGCGGCGGGTGCGCCCAAGAGCTCAATGGTGGGCCGGCCGGCCGCGTCGGTGAAGACGGGCGGGGTAGTGATGGTGTCAGTCATGAGTTATCTCCTTGAATCAATTGGGTGAAACGGTGAAGTCTGCGGGTACAGCTGGTTGCTTACCCGTCAGGCTACGCGAGTTCGGTGGGTATCGGGTTACGCGGGGACGTCGTCGGCCCCGGCCTTGGCCGAGCGGTCGGCGCGGGCCTGGTCGAGCGCCTGAGTGAACGCCGTCGGATCCTGCGCGCCGGAAATGCCGTAGCGGCCGTCGATCACGAAGAACGGAACGCCCTGGATGCCGTAGGCGCCGGCCTGTGCCACGTCGGCCTTGACCGCGGCGAGGTGCTCGTGGGCGGTGAGTGACCGCGCGACGTCGGCTCGGTCGAGTCCGATCTCGGCGGCGAGGTCGGCGAGGTCTTCGATCCGGCCAACGTGGCGGCCATCGATGAAGTAGGCCTTGAGTAGGCGCTCCTTCATCTCGAGCTGACGGCCGTGCGCCTTGGCGTAGTGCAGCAGTTCGTGCGAAATGACGGTGTTGGTCTGGTGCACGGAGTCGTAGTCGTAGTGCAGGCCGACGCTCTCGGCGATGCCGGTGACACGCTCGAGCATCTGCTCCACCTCGGCGAGGGGCATACCCTTCTTTTCACTGAGGTACTGCACAGGCGTTCCGGCGTAATCGACCGGGGTATCGGGTGACAGTTCAAAGCTGTGATACTCGACCTCGACGGTGCCGTCGAACTGGGCGGCACCGGCCTCAAACTTGCGTTTACCGATGTAGCACCAGGGGCATTGCACATCGGACCAGATGTCCACCTTGATGGTGTCGGTGCTCACGGATGCGGTCGCTTCGGTACTAGAAGTATCAGTCACACTCGGGCCAACGGGGCGCAGGGCCCCGGTATTCCCCAACCAAAATATTCAGGCCGTCGGGGTGTCGACCGCTCCGCCATAACGACGGTTGCGGGCGGCATACAGCTCGACCGCGTGCCACAGGTCGACTCGGGTGAAGTCCGGCCACAGGGTGTCGAGAAAAACCATCTCAGCATAGGCGCTCTGCCAGAGCATGAAGTTGCTGGTGCGCTGCTCCCCCGAGCTGCGCACGAACAGGTCGACGTCGGGCAGCTCGGGCACGTACAGCTGCTTGGCGATGGTCTTCTCGGTGATTCCCGACGGCTTCAGCCTGCCGGCGGCGACATCCTCGGCCAGCGCGCGCACGGCATCCGCTATCTCGGTGCGCCCGCCATAGTTCACGCACATCGTGAGGGTGAGCACGTCATTGCCCGCGGTGAGTTTCTCGGCAAATTGCAGCTCGTTAATAACGGATGCCCACAGCTTCGGCTTGCGCCCGGCCCACCTGACCCGCACGCCCCACTCGTTGAGCTGATCGCGGCGGCGGTGCAGCACGTCCCGGTTGAAGCCCATCAGAAAACGTACCTCGTCGGGCGAACGCTTCCAGTTTTCGGTGGAGAAGGCATACACGCTGAGGTTTTTGACGCCGATCTGAATGGCTCCGGCGACGACGTCGAGCAGGGCTGCCTCGCCGGCCTTGTGCCCTTCGATCCGGGTGAGGCCCCGGCCATTGGCCCAGCGGCCGTTGCCGTCCATGACAACGGCGACATGCTCCGGTACGACCTTGCGGGGCAGATCGGGCGGGTACAGGCCGGTCCAGTCGAGCGGTTTGAACGCGACGGCGTCCTTGTGGGTGAACGGTTTATGGCCGAACAGGCTGGCCATCATCGGGCGACGTGTTCCAGCGAGCGAAGCCCGCGGCCCAGGTGCCACTGGGTGTAGGCGGCGACGACTCCGGCGGCCTGGTTTTGCGTGCGATCTGGGCTCGCCGCGGCGTGCTCCCAGTCTCCGGTGAGCAGGGCGCTGAGTAGGCCGATCGTCGCTGCGTCGAACCGCGGCGACCCGGGTGGCGCGCAAGAGTCGCAGACGATGCCACCGAGCTGCACGACCATGGCCGAGTGTTGCCCGCCATCACTTGACTGCGTGGCGCCGCAGCGGGCGCAGTCCTGAAAGCTCGGCGCCCAGCCGGCCATCGACACGGCACGTAATAAATAGGAGTTGAGGG
Organism: Cryobacterium sp. Hh7; assembly: GCF_004403155.1. Lineage (NCBI taxonomy): Bacteria > Bacillati > Actinomycetota > Actinomycetes > Micrococcales > Microbacteriaceae > Cryobacterium > Cryobacterium sp. Hh7. The sequence continues at coordinate 200,071 of NZ_SOHG01000016.1, forward strand.
TGAGGTGGGAGCCGTGCTCCTGCCGGGACAGCGACCGCAGCGCACCGACGAGCAGCAGGTATTGCTGCAGCGACCCCTCGGATTCGGTGAGTTTGTCGGCCGTTTCGACCATGACGCTCGCCGCGGTGTAGCTGCCGTAGTCGGCCGTGATCAGGGCGCCGTAGGAGCCGAGGGACTCGGCCTGCGTGATGATGTCGAGGCTGCGGCCCTCGTACAGCTGCACATCGGCGACCATGAACGGCTCCAGCCGGGCGCCGAACTTGGAGCCGGTGCGGCGCACGCCCTTGGCCACGGCGCGCACCTTGCCGTGCGCTCGAGTGAGCATGGTGACGATGCGGTCGGCTTCACCCAGCTTGTGGGTGCGCAGCACGACGGCTTCATCTCGGTAGACAGGCACAGGTAATTATCCCACTCCGTCGCGCAGACTTCGGTCACGGCTCGAGTACCTGCCAAACGGATGCCTCCGGTCGCTGAAAATGTGTCCCTAGTCGCATCAGGCTCTGGTCTTTCCGGGCAGATGGGGGGAAACTTAGAGCACGTAGTCCCCGTGGTGTGGAGGTTTTTCATGAAACCAGTCCAGGGCAGTCTGCCCGACATTATGCCCGTGCTGTCGCGAGGCAAGCACCGTACTCCGAAAAGTGGCGGCTGCTTCATGGAGTTCGCCTCCTACCTCGCCGGCGAGTCCTGGAGCGACCACCCGGCCTGCACCCACCCGGTGCTGGCCTCGCTCGCCCGGATGGTCAACGATTGCAGTTCCGACGGTGCCAGGTCACGACTCGCCCTGCTGATTCCGTCGGTCATCGGCCTGACCAGTTCCGATCAGCGCGTCGACAAGCGAATCGAAATCGTGGTCGCCCTGCGCGCTGGCTGCGAAGCCCTTCCGACAGCGAGCCTGGAACGCCAGCGCGCGCTCGCCGTGGGCGTGCTGACCTGCGAGCGGAACGCATCCGTTCTTGACCCGCAGTTCGCCGAGCGGATCGGCCCGCTCATTCGGACTGCTCTGCAGCAAGCGCCAGACGCCGAACGGTGGGCGCGTGACTTCCTTGGCAGCGTGCATTCCTGGTCGCACACCAAGTTCACGCCGCGCACCGCCGACACGATCATTCGCGTCGCCGTGCAGGGCATCAGCGAGGCGTGTATTTCCGACCCGGACGCCCGGCTGTATGTCCTGCTGGACCATGCAATCAACGATTGTCGCGTCCTCCTCGGCACCCGTACACCAAACCGAACGTCGCAACTGCCAGCCCTGGCTTAGTACCCAGCACACAGCCAGGCCCCCGACCGCACCCGGATGGTGCAACGAAAGCCCAGACTGCAGAGTCTGGGCTTTCGTGTGTTGCGTTTGAGCGGATGCTGTCAGCTTAAACGGCGGACAGCTCCCGGTCGCCAACCTCGGCGCGAATGCCGCGGTTGACGGCGGAGACAACCGACTTGAGCGAAGCGGTGGAGATATCGGCGTCGATGCCGACGCCCCAGTAACGCTTGCCGTTCACGTCGAGCTCGACATAGGCGGCAGCCTGGGCGTCGCCCCCGGCCGACAGCGCGTGCTCGACGTAGTCGTAGAGCGTGATCGCGATGCCGCGCTCGGCCATGACGCCGAGGAACGCGTTGATCGGGCCGTTGCCGGAACCGGTGGCCTGCGCCACGGTGTCGCCGTCACGAAGTTCGACCGCGAGGTCGACGGTGCCGGACAGATCGCTCGAGGTGCGGGTGGAGTGCAGTTCGAACCGGCCCCACTGGGCTTCCGGGTTCTTGACCGTGGCCGGCAGGTACTCGTCGTTGAAGATGTCCCAGATCTGCTCGCTGGTGACCTCGCCACCCTCGGCATCCGTTTTGGCCTGCACGACGCCAGAGAACTCGATCTGCAGCTTGCGTGGCAGGTCGAGGGCGTGGTCGGTTTTGAGCAAGTATGCGACGCCGCCCTTGCCGGACTGCGAGTTGACCCGAATCACAGCCTCATAGCTGCGGCCGAGGTCCTTGGGGTCGATCGGCAGATACGGAACGGCCCAGACCAGGTCGTTGACCGTGCAGCCCTGTTTGGCAGCATCGACATCCATCGCTTCGAAGCCCTTTTTGATGGCGTCCTGGTGCGAACCGCTGAACGCGGTGAAGACGAGGTCGCCAGCCCACGGGTTGCGCTCGGGCACGGGCAGCTGGTTGCAGTATTCCGCGGTGCGCTTGATCTCGTCGATGTTGCTGAAGTCGATCTGTGGGTCGATTCCCTGCGTGAAGAGGTTCACGCCGAGGGCGACGAGGTCGACGTTTCCGGTGCGCTCACCGTTGCCGAACAGGCAGCCTTCGATGCGGTCGGCACCGGCCAGGTAGCCGAGTTCGGCGGCGGCAATCGCGGTGCCGCGGTCGTTGTGTGGGTGCAGCGAAATCAACACGTTCTCGCGCTGGGTCAGGTGACGGCTCATCCACTCAATGGAATCGGCATACACATTGGGCGTGGCCATTTCGACGGTCGCCGGCAGGTTGATAATGACCTTGCGCTCCGGGGTCGGCTGCAAAATCTCGATGACCTGATTGGAGATGTCGACGGCGAAGTCGAGTTCGGTGCCGGTGAAGCTCTCGGGCGAGTACTCGTAGTAGATGGTCGTGCCGGGAATGGTCGCTTCCATCTGCTTGCACAGGCGGGCCCCGAACAGGGCCAGATCGACGATACCCTGCTTCTGCTCGCGAAACACCACCTCGCGCTGCAAAATGCTGGTGGAGTTGTAGAAGTGCACGATGGCCTGTTTGGCGCCAGTGATCGACTCGTAGGTGCGCTTGATCAAATGTTCGCGAGCCTGGGTCAGCACCTGGATCGTGACGTCGTCGGGGATGGCGTTCTCGTCGATGAGGCTGCGCACGAAGTCGAAGTCGGTCTGGCTCGCCGAGGGAAAGCCCACCTCGATCTCCTTGTAGCCCATGCGCACGAGCAGGTCGAACATGATGCGCTTGCGCTCGGGGCTCATCGGGTCGATGAGCGACTGGTTGCCGTCCCGCAGGTCGACCGCGCACCAACGCGGTGCAACCGTGATGCGCTTATTCGGCCAGGTACGGTCGGGCAGCTCGACGGCGAACTGCTCGTGGTACGGGCGGTAGCGGTGAATCGGCAGGGTGGACGCGGTCTGATTGTTCTTCATGATCCTGTTTCCTCGTGGGTGTCGCACAGCCAACGACGAACGCCGCGACGAGGGAGGCCTTTAGATTAGGACCCGTCGCGGCAGCTAAGGAGGAGCGCACCGTTCAACACATTTTCAGGCTAGCACCGTTTGGCCTGGTTTCGACCACGTCGCAACGCTGGCGTCGGCGAGCGGCTGCGCCTGCCCGAGTCCCGAGACCGAGGTCAGTTTGAACGAGCACGAAGCCCGATCCGGAAACCTCGTCCGGGCGTGCCCCGACAACGGATGCCCCGGTGCCGGTCGAAACGTCAGCGCCGACGCGGATCGAAACCGCCGTCGCTACCCAGGAACCAACCGTTCCCGCTCTGGACGGGCTCACCGACCACACGGCCCAGGACGATTCCTGCGCCCAGTCTTTCACCGGGTAGCGCAGTCGTGCCCGGGCGGCACCTCCCGGTCCGACCGGTAGGACCGTGGCCGGCACCGCAGATCGCGACCGGTCAGGAGATGGCGGTCTCGACGGGCTCGACCAACGATGGGGTGGTTCCGACATGCTGCTAACGTTCCCGAGGATCCACCTGGCGGCGCGCACCCCCGCCGATCGGACCGTGAGCCCAATGGTTGCCGGCCTGAAAACCGTCACCGTGCCGCTGGTGGAATGCGCACACGCTGGTAGAGGCGCCAGTTCCCGCCCGCCGGTCGATGCGCGAGCCCCCACCCACCGGTCAAACCACGAGCCCCGACGCGCTGGTCGAGTCGCGAGGAACGCATGATCGAGACCCACGTCAGGGATCTCGATCAGCGGTAGGCCTACTTCTCCCAGTGGGGTTTCTCGGCGGGGGTGGCGGCACAGTTTTGGCCGGCGGGGCGCCAGGTTTGGGTGGGGTCGAAGATGAGGGGTCCGCGGACCCAGGGCCTTCCGTGTCGCATGTCGATGTTCCAGCCGGAGGTTTCGATGCTGGCATGCACTGCAGGACTCAGCGCACCGGCTTCGGCCCACATGCCGACGGGATTAGCTTGGGCCTCGAGCGGACCCCCGACAGTGTAGGGGACGAAGGAATAGTCCTTCGTGACTGAAAACCAGACAGTGCCGAGGATCAACACACCGAACGCGCACAGAGCGGGGTAAACACGGATGGGCTCATCACCGCTGCTGTCGCGCACGCACCAGAAGATCAGCAAGCCGCACAGCCCGGCCACAAAAAGATTTTGCAACCACGGCGAACCGACGTTGGTAGCCGAGATCACCGTGTTGTCCCAACCGAGAACTACCCCTGACGTCACCGCCTCTGCCCGCAGGGCGATGAATCCCACCGCCACTAGATAGACCAGCGCGAATCCGGTCGAAAGTGCAATTCTTGCGTAGCGGATGACTACCCCCGTAGAACTCGAAACTCTGCAGATTCACTGCAACACCCATTCGACCGTAACGGGATCGCCTCGAACAACGCAAAACCCGGATGAACATGGTTGACGAGCGGTTCAGGCTCTGGACGCGTTCACCGAGCGCGCTCCACCAGGGTCGCCAGCCAACGGCGTATCACGAAATCACACGTGATCCGTAAAGCAGCGGAAGCATACGAACGCGCCCACGCGTGAGATTCAGACCGCAAATGACCCGAACTGAACGATTGGCCGATGCGTTAGAAGCCGAGGCGCCCGAGCTGCTTCGGGTCGCGCTGCCATTCCTTGGCGATCTTCACCCGCAGCGACAGAAAGACGCGCTTGCCGACGAGCGGTTCGATCTGTTTACGCGCGCGGGTACCGACATCCTTCAGCCGGCTGCCCGACTTGCCGATGATGATGCCCTTCTGGCTGTCCCGTTCGACGAACAGGTTGGCGTAAATCTCAACCAGTTCCTGGTCATCACGCTCGATGATGTCGTCGATGGTCACGGCGATCGAGTGCGGCAGCTCGTCGGTGACGCCCTCAAGGGCTGCCTCGCGAATGAACTCCGAGATGCGCGACTCGAGGGTCTCGTCGGTGACGGTGTCGGCCGGGTAGAGCGGGGCATCCGCATGCGGCAGCAGGCGCAGGAGTTGGGTCGCCAGGGTGTCGAGCTGGATTCGGCTGGTCGAGGAGATCGGAACAATGGCCTCCCAATCCCGCAGCTGGGAGACGGCGAGCAGCTGATTGGCGACGTTGGTCTTGGAGGATGCATCAATCTTGGTGACGATGGCGACCTTTTTGGCCCGCGGGAAGGCATCCAGTTGCTCGTTGATGAACTTGTCTCCCGGGCCGATCGGCTCGTTGGCCGGGATGCACAGGCCGATCACGTCGACGCCGGCCAGGGTCGCCGTGACCAGGCTGTTCAGGCGCTCACCGAGGAGGGTGCGCGGGCGGTGGATTCCGGGGGTGTCGACCAGAATGAGCTGGCCGTTCTTCTGGTGCACGATGCCCCGAATGGCGCGGCGGGTGGTCTGCGGCTTCGACGAGGTGATCGCGACCTTCTCCCCCACGAGCGCGTTTGTCAGCGTGGATTTTCCCACGTTGGGGCGTCCCACGAAGGAGACGAATCCCGCTCGGTAATCGGCGGGGTGCGCCGGTGTTGCTGCGGTCATGACCGTTCTCCTTCATCATCAGACACTGTGCTACGATTCGTTCCCGTGAGAAATGCGGTCTGCGCATCAATCAGCGCTTCGTCGCGCTCCACCAGCACGGTGCTGATGCGCTTACGACGACCTTCGGTGCGTTCGGCGGTGAGGTTCAATCCGCTCACCGAGGCGACCGACCCGGCGACGGGCAGTCGCCCGAGTGCCTTGGCCAGAAGGCCACCGACCGAGTCGACATCATCGTCGTCGAGCTCGAGGTCAAAGAGTTCGCCGAGCTCGTCGACCGGCAGTCGGGCGCTGACCCGAAAATGCCCATCGCCAAGGTCTTCGAACTCGACCACATCGCGGTCGTACTCATCCGAGATATCGCCGACGAGCTCCTCGATCAGATCCTCGAGGGTGACCAGTCCGGCGATGCCGCCGTACTCGTCAACGACCATGGCCAGGTGGTTGGACTCAAGCTGCATCTGCCGCAGCATATCGTCGGCTTTCTTGGATTCCGGCACGAACACGGCCGGACGTGCGAGTTCTGCGACCGTCAGCTGCAGGGCATTGATCGGGCGTTCAAAAACCAGCCGGGCAACGTCGCGCAGGTAAAGGATGCCGGCGACGTCGTCGACCTCGCCGCCCCGAACGGGCACGCGCGAGGTACCGCTGCTCAGGAACAGGCCCATGGCCGCGTCAATGCTCGCGTCGGCGTCGATGGTGATCATGTCGGTGCGGGGAATCATGAGCTCCCGCACGACAGTGTCGCTGAACTCAAAAATTGAGTGGATGAGCTCGCGGTCGTCCTCCTCGATTACGTCGAGTTCGGTGGCCTCGTCGACCATGCTGAGCAGCTGGTCTTCGGAGGTGAAGGTCGCCAGCTTGGTACGGCCGGGGGTGACGCGGTTTCCGAGGGCGACCAGGGCGTTCGCGATCGGTCCGAGCAGAACGCGCGCAACATGCACGAGCAGCGCGGTGGCCGTCAGCAGGGCGACCGGATGCGCCCGCCCGACACTGCGCGGACTGGCACCGACCAGCACAAACGAAACCGAGGTCATGATCAGCGCCGACAGCAACAGCGCGAGCCACAGGGCCTCGATGGTGGTCGCAAAAACGAGGGTCACCAGGACCGCGGCCGTGGTCTCGGCGGTAATGCGAATGAAGTTGATCGCATTCAGGTGTGCGCCGGTGTCCTCGGCGATCGCGCGGAGCGACCGTTTCGCCCGCCGAGTCGGCACCAGGCCGACAATATCGGCCCGGGATTGGGTCGTGATCGCCGCGTCGACGGCGGCCATCAGACCGGCAAACACGACCAGAACCACGGCCGCGTAAATAAACCACACGATGTGCATCAGGGGCGTTGTCGTTCCTGCATGGCAAAACCGATGAGAATGTCGCGCTGAATGCCGAACATTTCCTTCTCCTCGGCCGGTTCGGCGTGGTCGAAGCCGAGCAGGTGCAGCACGCCGTGCGTGGTCAGTAGCAGTAGCTCATCGAGGGTGCTGTGCCCGGCGGTTTCAGCCTGCTCCTTGGCAACCTGCGGGCAGAGCACGATATCGCCGAGCAATCCGGGCGGGGTCTCCTGCTCCTCGGTACCGGGGCGTAGTTCGTCCATCGGAAAGCTCAGAACGTCGGTGGGGCCCGGCTCATCCATCCACTGCACGTGCAGCTGCTCCATGGCGCCCTCGTCGACCAGCACAATGGCGAGTTCGGCGTCGGCGTGCACGTGCATGGTGTCGAGCGCGAAGGCAGCGAGGCGCTGAATGGCTGCCTCATCGACCGGAATGGTCGACTCGTTGTTGATTTCGATGCTCAACTGGAACTCCGTTTCGGGTTGCGGCCGGGCGCATTGCCGGTGCGCTGGGGGCCTTGAGTAGCAAATGCGCGCGCTTCGGCGCTCTCCTGGCGGAGGGCCTGTTTCTGCGCGTCGTACTCGGTATACGCGTCGACGATGCGCCCGACCAGCGAGTGCCGCACAACGTCGGCACTGGTCAGATAGGAAAAGTGGATGTCGTCGATACCGTCAAGCACACGGGTCACCAATTTCAAGCCGCTGCTGCCGGCCGGCAGGTCGATCTGGGTGACATCGCCGGTGATGACCATCTTGGAGCCGAAGCCAAGGCGGGTCAGGAACATCTTCATCTGCTCGGGCGTCGTGTTCTGGGCTTCGTCGAGCACGACGAAGCTTGCGTTCAGGGTGCGACCGCGCATGTAGGCAAGCGGGGCGACCTCGATCGTGCCGGCCGCGAGCAATTTGGGGATCAGTTCGGGGTCAAGCATTTCGCCGAGCGCGTCGTAGAGCGGCCGCAGGTAGGGATCGATCTTGTCGGTGAGCGTGCCGGGCAGAAAGCCGAGCCGTTCTCCGGCCTCCACGGCCGGGCGGGTCAGGATGATGCGCTCGACCTCTTTGTTCTGCAGGGCACGCACCGCCTTCGCCATGGCGAGGTAGGTCTTGCCGGTTCCGGCCGGTCCGATGCCGAACACGATCGTGTTGTCGTCGATCGCGTCGATGTACTCTTTCTGGCCGATCGATTTGGCCCGAATACTCTTGCCACGGGCGGTCAGAATTGGAGCGCCGAGCTGAGCGGATGGGCTCACGGAACTGTCGGCAGCCAGCATCCGTGCCGCCGTGGCCACCTCGGTCTCGCCGAGGTCGTGGCCGGTGCGCAAGGCCAGCTGCAGCTCCTCGATCAGGCGACGCACGGCCTCGACGTCGTCGGCCGAGCCGCCGAGCGTCACGTCGTTGCCGCGCACGTGCACGTCGACCTTCGGGTAGGCGGCCTCGATGGTGTTCAGGTAGCGGTCTTCGGGGCCGAGCAGGCGCACCATGGCGACGCCGTCAACGGTGAAGCGCAGCTCCCTGTTGGAGTCAGCTTTATAAGAATCAGAGGGCGCCAAGCGAGTCCTCCCCCAGCTGATCAGACGCTTCGGGGCTGCCGAGCACGTGCGCGTGCACGTGGAAGACGGTCTGGCCGGCGGCCGCCCCGGTGTTGAACACCAGACGGAACTGTCCGTTGGTGCGTTCGACCGCGATCTGCTCGGCCACGGCGACGAGTTCGGCGAGCAGGGTGGGATTGCCGGCGGCGAGCTCGACCACGTTCTGATACTGAGGGTCTTTCGTGGTGACGACAACGTGCACCGGGGCTTTGGGTGCAATGTCGAGGAAGGCGATGATGTGCTCGGTTTCGGCCACGATCGTCGCCGGAATCTCACGCGCGATGATGCGGCTGAAAATGGTCGGTTGGGCGACGGAAGAAGACATACCTCTATCTTAAGCGGCGCTATCAGCGGCACGCACTACCAACGGCACGCTCTACCAGCGACCCAAAGTTGCATTGAGGATTGCGAGGGCGGCTGGCCCCGCGGTCGATGTGCGCAGCACGGTGTCGCCGAGGCGTACCTGGCTCGCGCCGGCCTGCTCGAGCAGGAGCAGTTCGGCCGGCGATATTCCGCCCTCGGGGCCGACGACGAGCAGAATGTCACGGTCGTCGGTGGGGACGGCCACCTCGGTGAGGCGACCGGTCGCGGTCGGGTCGAGCAGCAGCATCCGTGTCGTGGCGGCCAAAACGGCCAGCTGCTTGGTGCTGGTCAGCTGGGCGACATCGGGCAGCCAAGCCCGGATCGACTGTTTGCTGGCCTCACGCACGATGCTGCTCCAGCGTTCGTGGCCTTTGGCGATCTTCGCGCCCTCCCACCTGGTGATGGAGCGGGCTGCGGACCACGGGATGACACCGTCGACGCCGAGTTCGGTGGCGGCTTGAATGGCCAGTTCGTCCCGGTCACCCTTGGCGAGGGCCTGCACCAAGCGGATGCGCGGCGTCGCCGCCGCAGTCTCGCTCGCGTCATCGACGCGCAGGGTCAACTGCACAGCGTCCGCCGTCAGCACGGCTCCCTCCAGCAGCAACCCGGCCCCATTACCCAGGCGGAGCCGGTCCCCGGGGCGCACCCGGCTCACCGTGACCGCGTGCCGCGCCTCGGCGCCGTCCACGGTGACCACCTGCCCCGGGCGGCACTGCGCCGCCCGGAGCGTTTCCTGCAGGTAGAAATGTGCCACGTCAGCCGAGGAACCGGTCGCGCAGCTTCGCGAACAAGCCCTGCTGGTACTGGCTCAGGGTCGGCGCCGGAGCCGCGTAGCGGGCTGCGAACTGTTCGATCAGGTCGCGTTCCTTGTGGTCGAGCTTGGTCGGGGTGAGCACGTGGATGCCGACCTTGAGGTCGCCGCGGCCACTGCCGCGCAGCTTGGTGATGCCGCGATCCTTGATCGTGAGTACCTCGGAGCTCTGCGATCCGGGGCGAATCTCCACCTCGATGTCACCGTCGAGAGCCTTGACGGTGACGGTGGTGCCGAGAATCGCACTGGTCATCGGCACGTCGAGCGAGCACATCAGGTCGTCGCCATCACGGCTGAACACGTCGTGATGGCGCACCTTCATCTCGAGGTACAGGTCTCCGTTGGGACCGGCAGCCGGGCCGGCTTCGCCGCTGCCGGGCATCTGCAGGCGCAGGCCGGTGTCGACGCCGGCCGGAATGTCGACCGGAACGGTGCGGCGGGCGCGAATGCGGCCCTGACCGGAGCAGGTCATGCACGGGGTGGCGATGATGGTGCCGTAACCGCGGCAGGAACCGCACGGGCTTGACGTCATCACGTTCCCGAGCAGGGAGCGCACGGCGCGCTGGATGCTGCCCGTGCCGTGGCAGATGTCGCAGGTGATCGGCGAGGTGCCAGGCGCGCAACAGGACCCCTTGCAGGTCTCACAGACGATCGCCGTGTCGACCTCCAGGTCGCGGTGCGTGCCGAAGATGACCTCGTCGAGGTCGAGGTCGACTCGAATCAGGGCGTCCTGGCCGCGTTCGCGGCGCGAGCGCGGACCACGGCTGCTGCCGCCGCCGCCGAAGAAGGTCTCGAAGATGTCGCCGAAGTTGCCGAAGTTCTGCCCGTCGAAGCCGCCGTTCTGGCCGCCGCCCTGGTCGTACTTCTGGCGCTGCTTGGCGTCGCTCAGCACGTCATAGGCGTGCGTGATGCTCTTGAACCGTTCGGATGCTTCGGCGCCGGGGTTCACGTCGGGGTGCAGCTCGCGGGCGAGGCGACGGTAGGCCTTCTTGATTTGGTCGGTGGTCGCGTCGCGGTCAACGCCAAGCGCTTCGTAATGGTCAGCCAAAGGTGGCTCTCCTTGATTTTTTGATGATGGTTGTTCGAAATGGCACAGAGCCTGATTGGTACAGAGTTCAGGTCTCGCCGAGCAGGCGGGAGAGGTACCGGGCGACGGCGCGGACGGCCGCCATATTGTTGGAATAGTCCATGCGGGTCGGCCCGAGCACGCCCAGCCGGGCCAGGTTGCCGCCTGCGGTGTAGCCGCTGGTCAGCACGCTCGCTTCCGGCAGGCCGAAGGCCGCATTCTCCCGGCCGATACTCACCGAAACGCCGTGCTGGTCGGTCTCCATCTCGCCGAACAGCCGCAGCAGCACGACCTGTTCTTCGATGGCTTCGAGTACCGGATAGATGCTGCCGGAGAAGTCGTCTTCGGTGCGCACCAGGTTTGCGGCTCCGGCCATGACGAGCTTCTCCTGACGGTTGGCCCCGACCTGGTCGGCGACGGTGCGCGTGATCAGGTCGACGATCGGCTGCAGCGCCGGCGATCCCGGCCAGACGCTCGCGGCGAGGGCAACGCTCGCCTCGGCCATGCCCAGTCCAACGACCGTGACGTTGAGTCGGGCGCGCAGTTCGCCGAGCGTCTGCTCGTCGAATGCTCGCGGAAGGTCGATGACTCGCTGCTCGACCCCGCCGGAATCGGTGATCAGCACCGACAGGATGCGCGTCTCGGTCAGCGGCACGAACTCGATGTGCCGAACCCTGGCGCGGGACAGCGAGGGGTATTGCACGAGCGCGACCTGGTGGGTGAGCTGCGAGAGCAAACGCACGCTGCGCACGAGCACCTCGTCGAGGTCGGCGGAGTGACCCAGGAAAGTTTCAATGGCCTGACGCTGGGCCGGGGTCAGCGGACGCAGGTCGGCTAGGTGGTCGACGAAGACCCGGTAGCCCTTATCGGTCGGGATGCGCCCCGAGGAGGTGTGCGGCGCCGCGATGAGCTCTTCTTCTTCGAGCAGGGCCATGTCGTTGCGAATGGTCGCGGCGGAAACACCGAAGGAATGCCGGTCGACGATGGATTTGGAGCCGACGGGTTCGCGGGACGCGACGTAGTCCTGCACGATGACGCGCAGCACATCGAGCCCACGGTCGGAAACCATTTCGCCCGCCTTCCTCTTTTTCCGGTCCAACTTCAATTGAGCGGATGCCCCGGGTCGGCGCGCCTCGAGCGCACCGGAACGCAGGTTTGCCGGCACGTCGTTGGCACTCGCATCCACTGACTGCCAATACTATCGCGACCGGCCGTGTTCCGGCTGAGCGCACCCATTGCCAGTATCGCGAACCGAGCGTTTAATTACCGCTATACGCTCCCCCCGGAGTTCAGTGAAAGGCACGATCATGAGCGATCCACAGGCACAACCTCCCGGTGATTCCAACTACCGTGACCCTAATGCTGGGCAGCAGCCGTATGGCCAGCAGCCCGGTACGGGCAGCCCATACGGCACCCCTACAGCCGCAGCCCCACTCTCGGAGGCCGACGACCGACAATGGGCCTCGTTTGCGCACCTCGGCGGCATCCTGAGCTTTCTTCCGTCGCTGATTATTTGGCTGGTCTTCAAGGACCGCGGCCGCCTCACCAATACCGAAGCGAAGGAGGCGCTCAACTTTCAGATCACCCTCGTGATCGGATACGTCGCGATAAATATCGTCTCGTTCATCCTGGCGATCGTCACCTTCGGAATTGGCGGCCTGCTCATCGGCCTGACCTGGCTGCTCTGGGTGGCCGGAGTCATCTTTTCGATCATTGGGTTTCTGAAGGCCAAGGACGGCCAGAACTACCGGTATCCGGTCGCGATTCGCCTGATCAAGTAGCGCGCGGCCCGGTCCAATACGCATCTCGGACGGTTAGTCTGGAGGGGTCTGGCCTGGCTTGTCCGACCCCACACAGTGCTAGTGCACGCAGTGGTTCTTCCCTGGATGTCGTCGGCAACCCATCGCCAGATCCACCGCGTCCAGACCGACCACGCTCGAACAGGAGACCGCATGTCCGAGAACGATTCACGCACAAATCCGTATGAATCCACCCCGCCGCAGAACCCGTACGCGCAGAGCGTCCCGCCGGCGCCGATGAGTCCGGCCGACGAGAAGATGTGGGCGACCCTGATTCACGTCGGCGGCATCCTCTTCGCCTTTGTTCCCGCACTCATCGGCTATCTCGTGCTGCGCGATCGTGGGCCGTTCATTCGTGCCCACAGTGCGACGGCTTTGAACTTTCAGATCACCCTGATGATCGTTTATGTGGTGGGCACCGCGTTGACGGCGATCCTGATCGGCTACCTGATTGTGCCGGTGGCCTGGGTGCTCGGCATCATCTTCTCGATCCTCGCCGCACTCGCGGCCAACCGCGGCCAGGGGTATTCCTACCCGCTGACCATCAGATTCTTCAGCTAGCGCACGCTCTTAGTCGCTCAGCCGACGCACCACGGCGTCGGCCAGAAGCCGTCCGCGCAGGGTCAGTTCAATGGTCCCGGCGAGGGCAGCTTTGGCGTTGACGAGCTCATCGGCGATCAGGCCGGCCACCTCTCGGCGTCCGTCCGCTGACAGCGATGCGACCGGGATACCGGTGCGGATGCGGCTCTGCAACAGGATGCGCTCGAGTTCGCGGGTGGGCGCATCGAGCGTTTCGCGACCGGCGGCCGGCGACAGGCCGCCGAGCATCCGCTCTGAATAGGCTGCGGGATGTTTGACGTTCCACCAGCGCACCCCGCCGATGTGGCTGTGGGCGCCGGGGCCGATGCCCCACCAGTCCTGGCCGGTCCAGTAGGCGAGGTTGTGGCGGGAGCGGTGCGCGTCGCTCGTAGCCCAGTTGCTGACCTCGTACCAGTCATAGCCGGCGGCGGCGAGCAGTTCGTCGGCGAGTTCGTAGAAGTCGGCCTGTTGGTCGTCGTCGGTCGTGGCGATCTCGCCGCGGCGAATCTGCCGCGCGAGTTTGGTGCCGTCTTCGACGATGAGCGAATAGGCGCTGAGGTGGTCTGGGTGAAGGCTGAGCGCCTGTTCGAGGCTGGTGCGCCAATCGGCGAGCGACTCTCCCGGCGTGCCGTAGATGAGGTCGAGGCTCACGTCGAGGCCGGCGGCGCGGGCCCATTCCACCACGAGGGGCACCCGCTCCGGGTCGTGGGTGCGTTCCAGGGTCGCCAGCACGTGCGGCACGGCGGACTGCATACCGAAGGACACCCGGGTGAATCCGGCCTCCGCGAGGGCGCCGAGGTAGGCGGCATCGACCGAGTCGGGGTTCGCCTCGGTGGTTACTTCGGCGTCGTCGGTCAAGCCCCACTGGTCGCGCACGGCACCGAGCATTTTCGCCAGGTCGGTGACCGGCAGCAGCGTGGGTGTGCCTCCCCCGAAGAACACCGTTGCCACCGGGCGTTCGGGCACACCCGATGCGGTGAGGATGCGGCTGGCGGCTTCAACCTCGAGCACGGCTTGGCTGGCGTAGTCGCTCTGCTTGACGCCGCGCAGTTCGGTCGCGGTATAGGTGTTGAAATCGCAGTAGCCGCAGCGCACCCGGCAGAACGGCACGTGCAGGTAGACGCCGAAATCGCGTTCAGCGGCGTTGACGGCTGCCGAGGCCGGCAGAAGGCCGTCGTCGGGTGCCGGGTCGCCGATGGGGTGGGGTCCGGCCATGGGTGGTGCTCCAGTACGTTCTATTTGATCGCACCCGCGGGGTGCAAAGCCCGCAGATACAACTTGGTGAATTTGGCCTGCTGAAAGCGCAGCACCGGCCACGCCAGTCGGTAATACCAGGCGCTCGGCCGCGAAAAGGAGCGGATCGTCAACCAAACCGAGTCGTCCTCGCGGTGCTCGACGATGAAGGATTCCTCACCACTCTCCGGGTGACCGGCCAGGGTGCCGTAGGCGAACCCGATGCGGGCGGCCTCGTCGATCACGTAAACGACCCGCACCGGCGCGGTCACGCCGATCGGTCCAACCCGCATCTTGAGTGTGGCCGTCATACCGTTCGCAATATACGGGGTGCCATCCTCAGCGAAGGTCGCTTCATTGACCGGATGCTGCTGCCCGCCCGCCGGCGCGCCGTCAGGCCCAAAGGTCACCGGCGTGTACTGCACGCCGGTTCCATTTTCGAGGTCGGTCACCTCCATCCCGCTGCCGCGCTGGATTCCCCACGTCATCAGCAACTTCGTCGCGGCTTCAAAGCGTTCCGGCGAACTGCCGAGCCTGACGCTCTGCTCCATCGGCCGGTAGCCCTTGGGCGGATAGCTCATCAGGTCGGGCGCCAGCGTACCGCCGATGGCAGCGTAGCTGACGGCGGCGTCGGTGAAGGTGGCCCTGCGCATCCGCTTTACTTCTTGTCTTTGGTCTCGATGTCGCCGCTGAGCGCGGCGATGAAGGCTTCCTGGGGAACTTCGACCCGGCCGACCATCTTCATGCGTTTCTTGCCCTCTTTCTGCTTCTCCAGCAGCTTGCGCTTGCGCGAGATGTCACCGCCGTAGCATTTGGCCAGCACGTCTTTGCGCATCGCCGAGATGCTCTCGCGGGCGATGATGTGCGCACCGATCGCGGCCTGGATGGGCACCTCGAACTGCTGGCGCGGAATCAGTTTGCGCAGGCGCCCGGTCATTAGCGCGCCGTAGGCGTAAGCCTTGTCGCGGTGCACGATGGCGGAAAACGCGTCGACCTGTTCGCCCTGCAGCAGAATGTCGACCTTGACCAGGTCGGCTTCCTGCTCGCCGGAGGGTTCGTAGTCGAGCGAGGCGTACCCGGCGGTGCGGCCCTTGAGCATGTCGAAGAAGTCGAACACGATCTCACCGAGCGGCATCGAGTAGCGAATCTCGACGCGGTCTTCGCCGAGGTATTCCATGCCGAGCAGGGTGCCACGGCGACTCTGACACAGCTCCATAATGACGCCGACGTAGTCTTTCGGGGCGAGAATCGCGGCCTTGACCATGGGTTCGAGCACCTTAGCAATTTTGCCGGTGGGGTATTCGCTCGGGTTGGTGACCGTGACGGTGCGCTTGTCGTCGGTGGTGACCTCGTAGGGCACGCTCGGCGCCGTGGTGATGAGGTCGATATTGAATTCACGTTCGAGGCGTTCGGTGATGATCTCGAGGTGCAGCAGGCCGAGAAACCCGCAGCGAAATCCGAAACCGAGGGCGACGGATGTCTCCGGCTCGTAGCCGAGGCTGGCGTCAGACAGCTTGAGTTTGTCCAGTGCTTCGCGCAGCGCCGGATAATCGCTGCCGTCGATCGGGTACAGGCCGGAGAACACCATGGGCTGCGGTTCGTCGTAGCCGGGCAGGGCGTCGGTCGCCGGGCGCACTGCGGTCGTGATGGTGTCGCCGACCTTGGACTGGCGCACGTCTTTCACACCGGTGATCAGGTAGCCGACCTCGCCGACCCTGAGGCCCTTGCTCTCCACCGGTTCGGGCGAGATGACGCCGATCTCGAGGATCTCGTGCGTCGCCTTGGTCGACATCATCTGAATTTTTTCGTGGGCCTTTAGATGGCCGTCGATCATGCGCACGTAGGTGACGACGCCACGGTAGCTGTCGTAGACCGAGTCGAAGATCATGGCGCGAGCGGCGGCATCAGGGTTACCCTTCGGCGCCGGAATCATCGTCGTGGCGAGGTTCAGCAGCTCTTCAACACCGGCGCCGGTCTTGCCGGAGACACGCAGCACGTCTTCGGGGCGTCCGCCGATGAGGCTCGCGAGTTCGCGGGCGTACTTCTCCGGATCGGCGGCCGGCAGGTCGATCTTGTTGAGCACCGGAATGATCGTGAGGTCGTTCTCGAGGGCGAGGTAGAGGTTGGCGAGGGTCTGGGCTTCGATGCCCTGGGCCGCGTCGACCAGCAGGATGGCGCCCTCGCAGGCGGCGAGGCTGCGGGAGACCTCGTAGGTGAAGTCGACGTGGCCGGGGGTGTCGATCATGTTGAGGGCGTAGGTGACGCCGTCCATTTCCCACGGCATGCGCACGGCCTGGCTCTTGATGGTGATGCCGCGTTCCCGCTCGATGTCCATGCGGTCCAGGTACTGGGCCCGCATGGAACGCTCGTCGACGACGCCGGTGATCTGCAGCATCCGGTCGGCGAGGGTCGACTTGCCGTGGTCGATGTGGGCAATGATGCAGAAGTTGCGGATGAACTCGGGGGCCGTGGCGGCCGGTTCCAGCGCGTGAAGGGCTCTCGGTGACATAGTTCGTCTATTCTTCCATGCTCCGGCGGTTGGCGTTCTCCCCGACCCGCAAGCGCTGGTACCGGCGGCCCCGGCTGCCGACTATCTGCCAGCGGGACTGTCCAACGGTGAGAGGTCCGACCCGGGAGTCGAGTCCGAGAATCGCGGCCGGGTTGACCGTGAGCGCTTCGAGCGTCGTCTGCACCGGCAGCCCTTCCTGCACGGCCAGGGAGGCCTGGCACACCAAAAAGTTCACCGGAACGACGCGAGCATTGATGATGGCGGTCAACGTGGTCGTGGGTGCAGATGTCATCGCTCCAGCCTCGGCATGCGCTGTGATCGGGGCTGACTAGGCTCGCGGGCATGGAGATTCCCGAGTCACGCGTACCAATTTTGCTCGTTCACGGTATCCGTGCCTCGGCCACGATGTGGCGGTATCAGGAGAAGAAGCTGCGTGCCGCCGGGCACCGGGTTCTCGCGATTGATCTGCCCGGCCACGGGCAGCGGATGACGGAGCCGTTCACGGTACCGGCCGCGCTCGCCGCCATCGACGACGGAGTGGCGGCGCTCGGTGGCAGTGTGCTGCTGGTCGGGCTCTCGCTCGGCGGCTACTACGCCGTCGCCTATGCCGCAGAGCACCCCGATCGGGTAGCCGGGCTGATCGCTGCCGGCTGTAGTGCAGTTCCCAGGGGCGCTTTGCTCGAGGGGTATCGGCTGCTGGCCCGAATGATTCACCGCCTGCCCGATCGGGGCTTGTGGCTGCACGAGGGTCTGGCGCGCCTCCTTCTACCTGCGGCCGGGGCGCGCGATGTACTCGCGGGCGGCGCCGCACTCGACGTGATGGATTCCGGCCTGCAGGCGACCTCGACGCTGACTCCCCTGGCCAGCCTCGCGGCGTATCCCGGCCCGGTCTGGTTGGTCAACGGTGCGCTCGATCACTTTCGGCTGAACGAGCGGCGCTTTCTCTCCGCCTGCCGCAACGGGACGGTCGTCGTGGTGCCGGGAGCAACGCATCTGTCGAGCCTGGCCCAGCCGGAGCGCTTCACGGCGATTCTGTTGGGGGTCGCCGGATTGGTGTCGCGGGCGAACTGAGGCCGCGGCATCCGCTTGCCGCAGCATCCGCTTGCCGCGGCCGAGTTGGGTGCCCGAATGCACTCATGGCACACCGCACCCGCGTGAGCGCGCCCGATACCGGTGCGCGCTACGGCAACCGGCGTAGGGTCACCCACATCGGGCGCGGTCATGCGCACGGAGGGTGCGGCGACATCCGCTCGCGCGAGCGAAAAGGGGTTCCCACCGACCGGGCGGGTTTTGGGGGCGGACCAATTGCTGGTAGCGTTAGCGGTTGGCTTGCGTGTTGGGTCCCACCCCGCACGATTTTCGCCGCAGAAGCGCCCTCTACCGCTGAGCGGCTGTCCGTACTAGAACCTAACGAAAGCGTAAAAAACGTGGCAAATATCAAGTCGCAGATCAAGCGAATTGGCACCAACAAGAAGGCCCAGGAGCGCAACAAGGCCGTCAAGAGCGAGTTCAAGTCCGCGATCCGCGCGACTCGTACCGCAATTGCCGCTGGCGACAAAGACAAGGCCGTCGTCGGTCTGGCCTTTGCTTCCAAGAAGCTCGACAAGGCCGTCAGCAAGGGTGTAATCCACCAGAACCAGGCTGCGAACAAGAAGTCCGCCATCGCGAAGGCTGTCGGCGCACTGGTCTAATCGACGCTGGATCCACCCGCACCTGGTGTCTGCGTCGGCTCGTCAAAGCGGATGCTGCACCTCGTGGCAGATAAGCCCCCGCCCCTCGGCGGGGGTTTTTTGTGTCCCTGGCAACCCGTTCGTGCAGCAGTGGCGCTGTCCCTGGGTCTCGAATTGACCACAAACTCTGTGACGCAGTGGTCCATTACTCGGCGTGTATTGCGGTCAACCGCGCAGGTTGAACCAGGCTCAGCAGCCCCGAGACCCGCTCGTTGCCGGTGGCGCTAGCCCTCGCCGCGGCGGGCGATCACGCCGATGAGTCGCTCGAGAGCGTAGACCGGGTCGCGACCCGCACCCTTCACCGCGGCATCCGTTTCGGCAAGCACGAGGATGCAACGAGCAAGGCCCTCGTCGCTCCAGCCGCGCAGGTCCTTCTGGGCGCGCTCCACCTGCCAGGGGGCCAGACCGAACTGGGCACCGAGCTGAGCAGAGCCGCCGCGGGCTCCGAAGACCTTCGCCATGGTGCGAATCTTCATAGCGAAGGCCGCGACGATCGGCACCGGATCGGCCCCGGAGGTGAGGGCGTGCCGCAGGGTGACGAGGGCCTCGCCATTGCGGCCAGCGATGGCCCAGTCTGCAACCTTGAAGGCGTTGGTTTCAACCCGACCGCCGTAGTAACGGTCGACCGTGGTTTCGGTGACCTCGCTCGTCGCGTCTGCGATGAGCTGCTGGCAGGCGGCGGAGAGTTCGGCCAGATCGTCGGAGAACGCGGCGACAAGCTGCCGCAGCGCACTCGCGGTGACGCGTTTGCCGGCCGCCTTGAACTCGTTCGACGCGAATTCGTACTTCTCGGTGTCTTTCTTGAGCTCGGTACAGACCACCTCGATGGCGCCACCGAGTCCGCTGCGAATGGTGTCGAGCAGCTTCTTGCCCCGTACTCCCCCGCCGTGTCGCAGCACGACGTAGGTGTCGTCGGCCGGGTTCTCGAGGTAGTCGAGCGCCTCGGCGAGAAAGGTGTCGCTGCACTTCTCGACGTTGCTGACCCGAATCAGCCGCGGCTCGCCGAACAGGGACGGGCTCGCCAGGGTGAGCAGCTCACCGGGGGCGTAGCTGTCGGCCTGCACGTCGCTGATTTCAAGGCTGGGATCTTCAAGTTTGAGAAAGTCGCGGAGCTGACGGATGGCGCGTTCCGCGAGAAACGTTTCGGTCCCCGAGACGAGCACGATCGGTGCCGGACGCACCTGGTGCCAGCCGAGCTGGGGAATGACGGTGCCCTTGGCCGCGCGGGCGGGGGCTGCCTTGCCGGAGCGGGAGCCGGTCGTGGCGGGTCGTGCGGCCAAAGCGCTCTCCTTGGGTGTCATGCGGGTGGTCGATCAAGCCTAACGCGCACGACTGACCCTCCCGGCAGCATCCGGGGCAGCCGTCGGCGGCGCGGGCGGCCCGCGGTCGGTGATCTTCTCCGTCCAGAGCACGAGGGTGCCGTTGTCCCCTGGCGCAACCACCGCCATCCCCTCCCGGTCGGTGCGCACGGACACGGTTTTCACCGAAGCGAGAACGTTGAGCAGCGCGTCAGTGGGATGCCCGTAGGTGTTTGTCGCGCCGACCGAGATCAGCCCCACCCGGGCCCGCAACTCGGCGTACAGCTCGGGGCTCTGATCGGCCGAGCCATGGTGGGCGACCTTCACGACGTCGACCCGGCCGGGCGGCGAGACCCGCCGCAAGGCATTCTGCGATTCCTCGCCGAGATCCCCGAGAAAAATCGAACGGATGCCCCGCCCTTCGAACACAATGGTGATGCTGCCCGGGTTGCCCGCCTGCATCGTCGTGGCTCCACGGACGGGCCAGAGTATGTTCCAGCGCAGTCCGCCCAGCGTGCCGGCATCACCCCGAGCCGTCTGACGCACGACGGCTCCACCAGCGGCGAGACGCTCGTGCAGGCGTTCGTCCTGCGCGTTCTCCGGCTGCCCGACCAGGGCGGTATCGACCTTGCCGATGACAGCATCCAACCCGCCGATATGGTCGAGGTCGTAGTGGGTAAGTACGAGCAAATTGATACGACTGATGCCAAGAGTGGCCAGGCAGCTCGCGAGCAGTTTCGGGTCGGGACCGACGTCAACCAGGCCGTACCGATCACCATCGCGCACGACGACGGCGTCGCCCTGCCCAATATCGCAGGCTGCAATCTGCCAGTTCGCCGGCAAGGAGGCGGCCCGGCCGATTCCGGTGCCGATCAGCGACCCGGCGTAACCTCCGAAGCCGACCAGCAGCACGGCGAGGACCGCCGTCGGCCAGCGGGCGGGGCGAGCTGCCGGGCCGCGCAGGACGACCACGAGCGTGAGCAAGGTGACGACTGAGAGCAGCAATACGCCGGGCACTCCGCCCGGCCATGGCAGGCGGGTGCCCGGCAGCGTCGACGTGGTCTGGGCCACGGCGGCGATCCACGCCGATGGCAGCCAGGCCAGGGCAAGCAGGCCCGACGCTACGCCCGGGAGCACCGGCAGGGTCAGGCAGGCGATCAGCCCGACCACCGTGGCGACCGGCGCGGCGGGACCAGCGAGAATGTTGGCCGGCACCCCGTACAGCGGCAGGCTGGGGCTCAACAGAATGAGCACGGGCTGGCAGGCCAGTTGGGCGGCCAGGGGAATGGCGATGACGGCGGCCAGGGCCAGCGGCATCCACTGGCTGAGCAGCCGGCTGAGCGGACCGGCCAGAATGAGGAGCCCCGCGGTCGCGAGCACGGACAGCGCAAAGCCGTAGTTGCGGGCCAGCCACGGGTCGCTCGCGAGCAGTCCGATCACCACGATGAGCAGGGTGGGCACGCCTCGCCCGGGCCGGCCGGCGCCGATCGACGCGAGAGTGAGGGTGGCCATGACCGCCGAGCGCAGCACGCTCGGCTCGGGTGTGACCAGCACGGTAAAGCCGAGCAGCGTCGCCAGTGACAGCAGAATGCGCCAGCTCCGACCGAGCCGCAAGTAGCCGCCGAGCAGCATGATCGCGGCGATGACGATGGCACAATTGGCCCCGGAAACGGCGGTCAAGTGGCTCAGGGAGCTGGTTTTCATGGCTTGATCGAGGTCGGGGCTGACCGCGCTCGTGTCGCCGATCGCCAGGCCGGGGAGCAGATCTCCCCCGTCACCGGGGAGGCTCGTCGCGGCCGCCGCGAACCGAGCGCGGAGCTCGTTCGCCCACTGCAGCCACCAGGGCGGAGACTCGGCTACCTGAGCGGGGTCGGTGGCAAACAGTAAGGCGACCGCCGCGTCGCCCGGATCCGTCGGGCGCAGGGTGCCGCGCAGGCGCAGGCTGGTGCCGATCTCGGGTTCGTCGCCTCCCCCGGCCGCCTCGGCGAAGACCACCACCGGGGTCGACACCCTCGTCGATTCGCCGCGCAGGTCCAACTGCGTGAGCGTGGCCCGGTAGCGCACCCGCCCCGACGTACCGCCGCCGATGAAAGCTTTGGCTGGTACCGGAACCGACCAGACCGTGACCGTGACCGTGAGCGTCGCGTGCGACTCCGCGGCGGCGCGCACCTCCGGCGGCAGGCGCACCGGCGCCCATACCCCGACGGCAGTGGCGACAAGAGCCGCCGCCGCACAGCAGAGCACGATGCTGCCGCCGAGCGTCTGCCAGCGGTCACCCGGCCGAGGTGACGTTCCGGGGGTAGTACGACCCCGCCGACGGGACGCTGCATTCTGCTCCACGACCCGCCGAGCAGCACGACCGCTGGCCAGCACAGCGCTCGCACGATCGGTTGCCGATCGAACTGGCTGCGGCGCATCGGCCCCCAGCACGACGGAATGCGCCGGCATCCGTTTCATCACGAGGATGCCAGCCGTCACCCCGGCCGCTGCCCACAGGACCAGGGCGATGGACCGGGCGCCCTCTGGCGCTCCGATCAGCAACCCTGCAGTGAGCCACGCGGCCAGGGCCGGAAGCGCCAGCCGCAAGTCGAGGCTCATACCGTAATGAGGTCTTTGAGCGCCTCGAACGTTTTATCGCCGATTCCCGTGACATCGCGCAGGCCGTCCACGCTGGTGAATCGCCCGTTAGCCGTGCGAAAGTCGATGATGCGCTGTGCCATGGTTGGGCCGATGCGGGGCAGGGAGTCGAGATCGGCGAGCGTCGCCGAGTTGAGGTTGACCTTGCCGGCGGGCGAGCCAGCTCCCCCGGAGACGGCCGCCGCTGGGACGCCCGGCGGCACCTCGCCCTGCCGCGGCACGTAGAATTGCTCGCCATCGCTCACGACCCGGGCAAGATTAACCCCGGCAGGGTCGGCCTCGGCGCTCAGCCCGCCGGCGGCGGCGATCGCATCCATGACCCGGGCGCCGTCCCGCAACTCGAACAGGCCGGGCCGGGCAACCGCCCCCAGAACGTGCACGAAGATGATCGCGTCCGTGGCAGAGTCATTCGGCGCTGTGCTCTCACCGGCATCAAACGGCTCGAGGCTGCCGCCCGTGGGGATCGATAGCGTTTCCGAGCCGACCGTGCGCTGCCCCGCCTGCTGGCCCACCGCCGACACGATGACGGCGACCACGAGGGCGAGCAGCAGGAGCACGACGGCCGCTCCCACGCCAACTCGCAGTCGGGGACGTCCCCCCGCGGCCGGAGCGAGGCGCTCCAGATCGAGGGGGAACCGGTCGGGCTGCATGCTCGCAGGCTAGGCCGCGCGAAGCATCCGTTTCTGGTCGGATGCCCCATCTGTGCACAGAGAAAGCAGGACGGGCCTGTGGAGAAGGCCCCGGCCGATCCTGCGAGGGATCGACCGCGGCCCGATTTTGCCTTCCGCTATGGGCGGGTGACGAAGGAGACGAGCTTCGGCACGCGCACAATCACCTTGATGATCTCGCGATCACCGATCGAACGGATGACCGCGGCGGCTTCCCGCGCCATCTTCTCCAAGTCTTCGCTCGAGATTTTCGGCGATACCTCGAGGAGGGTGCGCATCTTGCCGTCGACCTGGACGACCGCGGTGACCGATTCCTGCACGAGCAGGGTCTGCTCGGCCTTGCGCCACGGCACGAGGGCGATGCACGGCTCGTAGCCGAGGTGCTCCCACATGTCCTCCGCGGCGTAGGGGGCGAACAGGTTCAGCGCCATGGCGGTGGCTTCGGCGGCTTCGCGCACGGCGGCATCCGCTGGCCCGGCACCGGTATCGATGACCTTGCGGGTCGCGTTAACGAGCTCCATCAGGCGGGCGACGACGACGTTGAACTTGAACGACTCCACCAGGCCGGGTGCGTCGGACAAGAACCGGTGGGTGACACGGCGCAGGGTGACGTCGCCCGTCTTCCACTCCACATCGGGCGCACTCGTGACGTCGCGGGCGACGCGCCAGGCGCGGGCCAGGAACTTGGCCGAGCCGACCGGGGAAACGTCAGACCAATCGATGTCGTCTTCGGGCGGGCCGGCGAAGGCCATCGTGAGGCGTACGGCGTCAACGCCGTGGCGTTCGATCTCCTCGGTGAAGTAGACCAGGTTGCCCTTGCTCTTGCTCATCTTGGCGCCGTCGAGAATCACCATGCCCTGGTTGAGCAGGGCCGTGAACGGCTCGGTGAAGCTCACATAGCCCTCGTCGAAGAGGAACTTCGTGATGAACCGCGCGTACAGCAGGTGCAGAATGGCGTGCTCGACGCCGCCAACGTACTGGTCGACGGGCGCCCACTTCTCGGCCTCTTTCGGGTCGAAGGCCTTGGTGTCGTCCGTGGGGTTCAGGAACCGCAGAAAGTACCAGGAGCTGTCGACGAAGGTGTCCAGGGTGTCGGCGTCGCGGGTCGCCGGCGTGCCGTCGATCGGGTTCGGCACGTTGACCCAGTCGGTCGCGCCGCCGAGCGGCGACGTTCCCCGCGGCTTCAGATCGAGGCCCTCTGCCGGCGGCAGCAGCACCGGCAGCTGGTCTTCGGGAACCGGGATCTCTGCGCCATCGGCGCCGTGGATGATCGGGATCGGAGCGCCCCAGTAACGCTGCCGGGAAACCAGCCAGTCGCGCAGACGATAGTTCTTAGCCGACCGGCCGAGCCCGTCGGCGGCGAGCTGCTCGACGATGCGCTTGATCGCGGTGATCTTGCTCAGGCCGTTGAGCGGACCGGAGTTGATGAGGCGGCCCTCGCCTGCCAGAGCGATGCCGGTGCTGAGCGGGTCGAGCGCCGGCAGCTCTTCGGTGCCGTCGAGCATGCCCTGGGTGATCACCGGGATCATGCCGGTGGCCGGCGAGTTGGTGTCGACGACGACGCGCACGGGCAGGTCGAAGGCGCGGGCGAAATCGAGGTCGCGCTGGTCGTGGGCCGGCACGGCCATGATCGCGCCGGTGCCGTAGTCGGCAAGCACGTAGTCCGCCGCCCAGATCGGGAGGCGTTCCCCATTGACCGGGTTGATCGCGTAGCGGCCGATGAACACGCCGGTCTTGGGCCGGTCGGTGGCCTGACGCTCGATCTCGGTGCTGCGCTGAACCTGCACGAGGTAATCCTGGAAGGCTTCCTGCACCTCGGGCGTCGCCTCGGCGACGAGTTCAGCGGCGAGGTCGCAATCCGGGGCGACGACCATGAACGTCGCACCGAACAGCGTGTCCGGCCGGGTGGTGAACACGGTGACGCGTTCGGTGCGTCCCTCGACCTGGAAGTCGACATCCGCTCCGATGGAGCGGCCGATCCAGTTGCGCTGCATGTTGAGCACCTTGGCCGGCCAGGTGCCCTCGAGCTGATTGAGGTCATCCAGCAGACGGTCGGCGTAGTCGGTGATCTTGAAGTACCACTGGGTGAGTTTCTTCTTCACGACGACGGCGCCGCTGCGGTCGCTCGTGCCGTCGGCCAGCACCTGCTCGTTGGCGAGTACGGTCTGGTCGATCGGGTCCCAGTTGACCCAGCTGTCCTTGCGGTAGGCCAGGCCCTTCTTGTACAGCTGCAGGAACAGCCACTGGGTCCACTTGTAATATTCGGGGTCGCTCGTATGCAGTTCGCGGTCCCAGTCGAAGCTGGTCGCGTAGAGCTTCATGCTCTTCTTCTGCTGGGCGATGTTGTCGTAGGTCCAGCCGCGCGGGTCGATGCCCCGCTTGATGGCGGCGTTCTCGGCGGGCAGGCCGAAGGAATCCCAGCCGATCGGGTGCAGCACGTTGAAACCCTGGTGGCGCCAGTAGCGGGCGACGACGTCGCCGAGCGCATAGACCTCGGCGTGACCCATGTGCAGGTCGCCGGAGGGGTACGGGAACATATCGAGCACGTACTTGCGCGGGCGGGTGTCGCCCTCACCGCTCGTCTTGAACGGAGCGAGCTCCTCCCAGATGGGTTGCCACTTCGCCTGGATCGCGGCGAAGTCATACACTTCTTCGTCGCTCTCAACGCTCGAATCGATGCGGACGCTTTCGTGCTCGTGAACCACGTGACTCTCATTCATTGCAGGGGTTAGACATGATTGATACGAGGTGCACGCGCAACAAAGCGCCGGTGTACCCCCCTTTAGATTACTAGGACGCAGCGACTCCAAGGTCGCACAAGGCACGAAGCCTTCGCAGCTGGCCGCCCGGGCCGCCAGAGAGCCCGTCCATGTTGATTCAGGCGCAGCACGTAGGCTGAGCGAAATGAATGACATCCTCACGTGGATCCTCGACACCGTATCCAGCGTCGACCCGGTCGTTCGAACACTGCTGGCCTTTTTGGGCATGCTGCTGGAAACTTCAGTGCTGGTCGGCCTGGTCGTTCCCGGCGACACCATAGTGATCGTCGCCAGCACGGCGGTCTCCGGCCCGGTCGAATTTGTCACGCTCGTGCTCGCCGTGATCGTCGGCGCCCTGGGCGGGGAGAGCATCGGCTTCGCGCTCGGCCACCACTTCGGACCGTTCATCCGCGCGAGCCGGCTAGGCCGCCGCATCGGCGAACACAACTGGATTCGCGCCGAGAACTACCTCGACCGGCGCGGTGGTTTGGCCGTGTTCATCTCCCGGTTTCTGCCGGTGCTGCACTCCCTCATTCCGGTCACCGTCGGAATGAGCCATATGCGCTACCGCACATTCATGGCCTGGACCGTGCCCGCCTGCGTTATCTGGTCACTCGCCTATGTCACCGTCGGATCGGCGGCGGCCGGCGGCTACCGCGAGCTCAGCGGCAGCCTGCACTTCGCCGGCTACCTGTTCGTCGGCGTGATCGCACTGTTCGTACTCGCGGTGTTCCTGATCAAGAAATGGCTGCACCGCCGCGAGCTGCGTCACATGGACTAAGTCCGGGCGGGCAGGGTCACCCGGGCCGTCACCAGGTCGTCCGGCACCGGCGTGTGGGAAATGAGCAGCACGGCCCGGTAGGCGTCGGCCGCAGCTCTCAGCAGGTCACGCACGAGGGCATCCGCCTGGGCACTGTCGACGTTCGCGGTGGGTTCGTCGACGATGAGCACCGGAAAGTCGGCCAGCAGGGCCCTGGCCAGGGCAATCCGCTGAGCCTGTCCGCCGGAGACCAGGGCGCCGCGCTCCCCGACCCGGGCATCGAGGCCGCCGCGCGCTGCGACCCATTCGGCCAGTCCGACGCGGGCCAGCACGGCCAACAACTCGGCGTCGGTGGCAGTATCGCGGGCAAACAGCAGATTTTGACGGATGCTGTCGTCAAATAACCACGGGCGCTGCTCGCACAGTCCGACCACCCGCCGCACGTCGGTCTGAGCGAGCAGGCGGGCTTCGACCCCGTTCAGACGGTACGAACCGGTGTAGTCAAGAAACCGCACCAGGGCCTGCGCGAGGGTGGTCTTGCCGGCACCACTCGGTCCGGCCAGGTGCACCCGGTCCCCCGGCGCGAGCCGAAGGGTCACACCGGCCACGCCCGGTTCGGTCTGGCCGGGCCAGCTGGCACCCAGGTCGGTCAGTTCGAGCATGACCGGGGTTGCCCGCAACGGCCGGGGGTTCGGAACATCGACGGGAATCTCAGCCGGTGGCGAAGCCGGAACAACCTCGGCGACGCGCCGCCCGCTCACCCGCACCTGGCGCCAGGCCGAGGCGGCGAGCGGAATCATTCCGAACACCTCGAATACGGCCAGCGGCACGAGCACGGCGACGATGAGGGTCGGGCCGAGCAGGTCCGGGCTGAGGAGTCCGCCGCCGCCATTGAGCGCGGGTATGCCGAAGTAGAGCGCGCCCAGCGTTGCCGCACCGGCAAACAGCGCAACGACGGCCGATTGCACACCCACTCCGACCGAGCGGCGCAGGGTGGCCCGGCGCAGGCGCTCATCGGTGCGGGCGAGCGCGGCGAGACGCGGCCTGAGGGCGTCGAAGGCGGTGAGCACGTCGAGGTTCTCCACGATTTCGAGCACCTCATCGGCGAGGGTGCCGCGGAGCGGTGCGAGCTCCCGCTCTGCCCGGGCAGCGAGGCTGCCGGAAAAGAGGGTGCCGAGCACTCCGGCCAACAGCAGGCAGACGAGCAGGGTGATGCCGGCGGCCGGCACGATCAGCCAGATGCCGATCACGCTGAGCAGGGCGGTGATTCCCGCGACCAGCAGCGGTTGCACAACCCGCAGCGGCAGGTCCTGCAGGTCATCGACGTCGCGCACGAGGCGGGTGAGCAGATCGCCGCGCCCGGTCTGGGCCAGGCCGGCCGGGGCGACCGGAACGATACGACGAAAGATGCCCAGGCGTAGTTCGGCGAGTTGCCGGAATGCGGCATCGTGGCTGGTCAGGCGCTCCAGGTAGCGAAACACGGACCGAAAGATGGCGAAGGCACGCACGCCGACGACGGCCAAGCCCAGATAGGCCAGGGACGGCATTTCGGCGGCGCGGATAATGAGCCAGGCCGAGCAGGCCAGCAGCGCCACCGCCATGACGGCGCTCGTCACGCCGGCCAGCAGGCCTGGAGCGAACCAGAGCGGGCGCGGCTGGGCGAGCCGCAGTACGTCGCGCGCGGTCGGGCTCGGCGTCCGGTCAGACATGAATCAGCTCCTGCAGCTCGATCATATGGTCAGCTGCGGCCAGGACGCCCGGCCGGTGGCTGACCACGATCACGACGCGGCCCTGATCGGCCAGTCGGCGCAGCCCGGCCAGCAGGCCGGCCTCGGCGTCGACGTCGAGCGCCGAACTGGGTTCGTCCAGAATCACGACCTGGCACTCGGTCGCGAGGGCCCGGTAGATCGCCCGCGCGGCGGCGACGCGCTGCGCCTGCCCGCCCGAAAGCCCGTCGCCGTTGACCCCGAGCACCGTGGCCGGTGAAACCTCAGCGGCCCCCGCCCAGTCGAGGGCCTGAGCGACCAGAGTCCCGGTGGGCGTGCCCTGGCCAGCGGATGCCGCCCCCAGCGCCACATTCTCAGCCACCGTTCCCCGGACCAGGCCGGGTCGCTGGCCGGCCCAGGCCAGCCACGGCCGACTCGGCCCGGCTGCCACGGCAACGCCGCCGAGCGTCACTGCGCCGGTCAGGGGTACGAAGCCGAGCAGGGCGGCGACGAGGGTGGACTTGCCGACTCCGCTCACGCCGCGCAGCACGCTAATTTGCCCGGAGGCGAATTCGGCGTCCAGCCGGTCGATCACGACGGTGTCGCCGCGCCGAATAGACACGTCGACCAGGCGCAGCGCGCCGGCACCGAGGCCTCCCAGCGCGACCGGCGCAGCCGCAGGATCGACCGACGCCGGGGCATCCGCTTTATTGGAGTCGTCGTCGAGAATCTTGAACAGCTCTTCGGCAGCGGCCAGGCCGTCGGCCGCGGCGTGAAATTGCGCTCCGACCTGGCGCACCGGCAGAAACGCCTCGGGGGCCAGCAGCAGGACGAACAGCCCGACGCCGAGCAGCAGCTCGCCGTCGATGAGCCGCAGGCCAATCGACACGGCGATGAGAGCGACCGAGAGACTCGCGGCCAGTTCGAGCACGAAGCCGCTCAGAAAGGAGACCCGCAGTACCTTCATGGTACGGGTGCGGTACTGCTCGGTGATGGAACGGATGCGATCAAACTGACGGCGTTCCCGGCCGTAGATCTTGAGGGTGCCGAGGCCGCCGACCACGTCGAGAAACCCGGTGGAGAGGCGTTGCAGTGCCTGCCACTGGTCCTGCTGTACCGACTGGGTGACCCGGCCGATGAGAATCATGAACACGGGGATGAGCGGGATCACGATGATGACGGTGAGGCCGCTGGGCAGGTCTTGCCAGAGCATTACCGCGATCAGAATCGGCGTGGCGATCGCGGTCAGCAACAGCTGCGGCAGATACCGCGCGAAGTAGTTGTCGAGTGCGTCGAGGCCGGTCGTGACAACGGTCGCCAGGCGTGCACTCTGCTGCGAGGCGACCCAGTCGGGGCCGCGCTCGGCGAGCTTGGCCATGACCTTGGCGCGCAGCTGACTCTTTACCTGCGCCGCACCGCGGTTGGCCGCGACTTCCAGCAACCAGATCAGCAGAGACCGCAGCACAATGACCGCGGCCAGGGCGACCAGCGTGGGTACGATCTCAGTGAGGGGCTCCCCCGCCACCAGGAGGGTGATTGCTCGGGTGAGAAACCACGCGAAGGCGACGACAACGAGGGTTTGTGCGAACCCGAGCACCGCGCCAATGAGAAGAAACCGGCGCGCCGCTGAGGCATAACGAAGAAGGCGAGGATCCAGGGGGCGCACTGGCTTATTCTCCCACAGCCCGTGTCACGGGTGTGCTGGTCAACGGGGCACTCGTCAGGGGCGAGCTAGTGAACAGAGACCTCAATATGGGCCCGACCAATGCGCTTGCGGAACACCCAGTAGGTCCAACCCTGATAGAGCAGAATGACGGGCATTCCGATCAGTGCCGTCCAGCTCATCACACCCAGCGTGTACGCCGACGAGGAGGCGTTGGCGATGGTCAGGCTGTTGGCTGGGTCGTTACTCGCCGGCATGACCTCGGGAAACAGCGAAGCGAACAGGCTCAGCACGACCAACCCGATAGTGCCGGCCATCAAGCCGAATGCGAGCCGCTCGGCCCCGCGCAGGTTGGCGAGGAACGATGCGATCAGTGCACCAGCCGCCACGGCGGCCAGAAGAGCGGATGCCACGGTGCCGTAGGCAAAGACTGTCCACACCAGGAAGGTAGCCGCGACAACGATCGTCAGGATGCCGGCTTTGGTGGCGAGCTTGCGTGCCCGCAGTCTAATGTCACCCTCGGTTTTGAGCGAGATGAAGACCACACCGTGCACAAAGAACAGCAGCAGAGTGGTGACCCCACCGAGCAGGGCATACGGGTTGAGTAGGTCAAAGAAGGTACCGGTGTAGTTGTGGTTGACGTCGAGGTTCACGCCGCGCACGATGTTCGCGAAAGCCACACCCCAGAGCAATGCCGGAACGGCCGATCCGACGATAATCATGCCGTCAAACCATTTCTTCCACGAAGATTCGGGGCGTTGGTGCCGGTATTCAAACGACACCCCGCGCACGATCAGGGCCACCAGAATAAGCACGAGCGGGAGGTAGAAACCGCTGAACATCGTTGCGTACCATTCGGGGAACGCCGCGAACAACGACGCCCCCGCCACGATCACCCAGGTCTCGTTAAGGTCCCAAACCGGACCGATGGTGTTGATGAGAACGCGGCGATCGGTGTCGTCCCGGCCCAGGAATGGAAGAGACATGCCGACCCCAAAATCGAATCCATCGAGCACGAAGTACCCAACGAACATGACAGCGATGATCCAGAACCAAAGAATTGTGAGATCCATTTTGTATTCCCCTCGACCCGTCTTAATAGACCGTGGCGGTGTGCTTGACTTCGCCGGACTCGGCGTCGAGAACCGGAGCATCGTCCGGCCCCTTCTGAACGGCTTTCAGGATGAGTTTGAACTCGACCACCACGAGAATGCCGTAGAGCACCGTGAAGGCGATCAGGGAGATGAGAATTTCCACGCCGGTCACGCCGGGTGAAACGCCGTCCTGCGTTCTCAGCAGACCAAACACGAGCCACGGCTGGCGGCCCATTTCGGTGAATACCCAGCCGACCGTCATCGCGAGTAGCGAAGCGGGGAAGCTCCAAATAGCGAGCTTCCATACCCAATTCTGCTTCGGCATCCGTCCCTTGCGGGTGAGAAACAGCCCAACGACGGCCACGAGCATGTGTACGAGACCGAGAGCGATCATCCAGCGGAACGCCCAATAGGTGATCCAGATGGTGGGCGTGTAGTCGCCGGGGCCGTACGTCGAAACGTACTGCGCCTGCAAGTTGTTGATGCCCTGCACGGTGCCGTCGAAGGTGTGGGTCGAGAGGAACGAGAGCAGGTACGGGATGCGGATCGAGAAGAGTTCGTGCACACCGTCGGGCGTGCCGAGTGTAAAGAGGGAGAACGACGCGTTGGCTCCGGTGGCCGTGTGGTAGAGCGCCTCGGCGGCTGCCATTTTCATCGGCTGTACCTCACCCATCACGAGGCTGAGCTGGTCGCCGGCGAGAGTTGTACCAATGCCGGCCAGGACCATCATCCACAGACCGAATTTGAGAGCTGGGCGCATGGTCTCAAAATGCTGGTTACGTGCCAGGTGCCAGGCCGCCACCGAAATGATCAGGCCTGCCGACACCATGAAACACGCGAAGATGGTGTGCGGGAACGCCGCCAGTGCGATCGGGTTGGTGAGCAGTTCCCCGATGCTAGTCAGCTCGGCCCGGCCCTTCTCCGCGTTGATGGTATACGCGATCGGGTTCTGCATGAAGGCGTTGGCCGCGAGGATGAAGTAAGCCGACGTGATGCTGCCCATCACGGTGAGCCAGATGGTGGCGAGATGCACCTTCTTCGGCAGTTTGTCCCAGCCAAAGATCCACAGGCCGATGAACGTCGCCTCGAGGAAGAAGGCAAGGATGCCCTCGAACGCGAGCGGGGCCCCGAACACGTCACCGACGAAGCGCGAGTAATCCGACCAGTTCATACCGAACTGAAACTCCTGCACGATTCCCGTCACGACGCCCATGGCGAAGTTGATCAGAAAGATTTTGCCGAAGAAGTGCGTCAGCTGCAAGTACTTGGCCTTGTCGGTGCGCACCCACGCCGTCTGGAAGATGGCGACCGTGAGGGCCATGCCAATGGTGAGAGGCACGAAGAGGAAATGGTAGACGGTCGTAAGACCGAACTGCCACCGTGAGAGGAGTAACGGATCCAACCACTCGTTCATATGCCCTCCAGCATTTATTCGCATTACGCATAATTTCTACGCTGTGTAGAACACTACACTTCTACGCTGTGTAGAAACCTGCATATGACAGCAATTTTCTACGACACGTAGAAATTACAGTTCGACCGCGTAAGATGCTGCGTATGGCGAATTTGGGCGTGCTTGAGCGGCTTCTGATGGATGTCCTGTGGGACTCCCCCACACCGTTGACCGCCAACGACCTCAAGGATTCTTTGATGCGCCCGGGTCCTGCGACCAAGCCCACGAAGCCACTTGCGACCACAACCGTTCTGACGGTGTTGTCTCGACTTGAGACAAAGGGTTTCGTGACCCGCGACCGCAGCGTGCGCCCACACACGTACACCGCTGTTATGACCCGTGCGACCCACACGGCCGGGCTCATGCATGAGGTACTCGGGCAGGTGCCGGACCGCCAAGCGGCCCTCGTGCGGTTCATTGGAGGCGTCACCCCTCAGGAGGCAGACACGCTGCGCCAACTCCTCGGCGTTGCGACGACCGACAACCTCTAACTCCGCCAGACCTTAACTGCGATACCCATGATCATCAGCGCCGCCCTGCTTGGCGTCATCGCCGTGATTCTCGCTTGGCCTTTTCCGTTGGTGCTGGCCCGCTCGGATTGGCCCGCGCGCTCCCCGGACGTCGCCCTCGTGCTCTGGCAGGCCATCGCCCTGTCCGGTGGCATGTCGATGATCGGCTCCCTGCTGCTCTACGGTCTTGTCCCGTTCGGTAATGCTCTGCCACAGAGCGTCATCGCCCTCGGCTACAGCCTGCGGTCCGGCACTCTTCCGGCCGATACGCGTTTCACCCACGTGCTCGCGCTCGGGGCAGCTATTCTGCTCAGCACTCACCTGCTGTTGAATTTGGTCGCCACTTTCGTGCGCGCCGAGCGACAGCGACGCCGCCACTACACTCTCATCGCCCTGCTCAGCGATCCTCTGAACGGCCAACCGGGAATGCGCGTCATCGACCATCCTGCCCCGGTCGCCTATTGCCTTCCCGGTGCTGGTCATTCCGCGACGGTGCTGTCTAAGGGATTGCTCCGCCTGCTCGACGCCGACCAGGTGCGTGCGGTGATCGCCCACGAACGAGCCCACCTGGTTCAGCAGCATCACCTGGTGTTATTGGCCTTCAAGAGTTGGCACAGCGCCCTACCCTGGTTTCCCATCGCCAATCGCGCCGAAAATGCCGTGGCGCTCTTGGTTGAAATGATCGCTGACGATCGCGCACGCCGCGACGTGGACGACCGCACACTTGCTACCGCTATCGCGCTCGTGGGGCTGGGGCAACAACCGGAGGTCCTCGCCGCGGCGTCGGATGGCGAGTCGGACGAGCCATGGATCTCGTCGCCGGAGCGCGCACTCGTCGCTCCGCGGGTGTACCGGCTCATGAACCAGGCTCTTCCCCTGTCCCGCCTCGCCACCATGGCCGTCTTCGTGACCGCGATCGCGCTCGCCCTCGCCCCAGCCATCGTGCTGTTGCGGGCATAGACGCACAAAACCCTCACACCGCCCAAGAAGGGACGTTATGAGGGTTTTGGGTGAAACGATTCTGCTAGAAGAGGTTTGCCTTTTCGAGCCAGGCCGCCGCGATGGCCTCAGCGGACTTCTGGTCATTGACGCTCTCAGAGTTGAGGCTCACCAGGTCCTCAGCGCTGAGGGCAGCACTGATCTTGTTCAGTACCGACGC
Organism: Cryobacterium sp. Hh7; assembly: GCF_004403155.1. NCBI lineage: Bacteria > Bacillati > Actinomycetota > Actinomycetes > Micrococcales > Microbacteriaceae > Cryobacterium > Cryobacterium sp. Hh7. The sequence continues at coordinate 234,448 of NZ_SOHG01000016.1, forward strand.
GGCCTTGTCGGTGACCTTTTCGGAAACCAAAGGCACGACGTTGTCCGAGAAGAAGAGACCATCTGGGTCGCTCAGGGCCACGAGCTTGTCTGACTTGATGTTGGGGCTTGCCGTATAAATATTGGTCAGCTGAATAGCGTTGTCAACAAGAGCCTTAACGGTCAGCGGGCCACCACCATCCTCAATCGGGGTGAAACCGGCGGTTTCGATGCCGTACTTCGCCTTGAGGGCGGCCGGCCCATACGGACGTGTCTCCAGCACAGAGGTGCCACCAACCATGAGCGGTTCGGTGACATTCTTCAGTGACGCAATGTCCGTTAGGTTGTATTTTTCCGCGAAGGCTTGGGTTACGGTCCAGGAATTCTGGTCTGAGGCCGCCGCTTTGTCCAGCACGCGCAGGGTAGAAGGAAGCGCCGCTTGAAGCTCGGTGTAGATCGCGTCGCTCGTGCCACCGACAGCGTTCGGTTCGAGTGCCTGCAGCAGGCTACCGGTGTATTCGGGGAATACATCGACGCCGCCTGCTTCCAGCTCGGGCAGGTACACCTCGCGCTGGCCTATCCGGAACGTGCGGTCGACGGTGAAACCGTTGGCCTCTAATGCCTGCGAGTAGATCTCGGCGATGATCTCATTGGAGTAGTAGTCCTGGGAACCCACAACGAGCGTGTCGGCAGCGCTTGTGGCGCCACTTCCACTGCCCAGGGGATCACCGGACGCGCACCCTGCGAGGGCTACTGCGGCCCCAACCGCGACCACACTGATGAGCGTGAGTCGGCCTTTTTTTGCTGTGAACATGCGTTTTCCTTTCATGATGGCGAATTCCATCACCGGGCCAGCTTGGTGAAACCGGCCCAGATGTCTGTGGGGCGTCCGGCCGCAACTCCGCGGGGAACAACCAATTTCTGAAGCACCGTAAAGATGCCCTCAAGCAGCAGCGCGAGCAGAATAACGAGAATGGACCCGCCCAGCATCTGCGCATAATCGAGATTTTTCAACCCCGTGAACAGGAAGCGGCCCAGTCCGATGTCGGCCACGTAGGCAGCGAGTGTGGCGGTGGCCACGATTTGCAGCGTGGCCGAGCGCAACCCACCCATCAAGAGGGGAAGGCTGAGCGGAAGCTCCACTTTGCGCACAATCTGCCCCTCCGACATCCCCACGGCTCTGGCGGCATCGATGGTCGCGCGATCAATCGCTTCAAAGCCGGTGTATGCCCCCGCGAGAATGGGTGGGATCGCGAGCACCGTGAGGGCCGCGTAGGGTGCGGTCAGACCGATTCCCACCGACAGAGCGACAAGCGTGAGCAACCCCAGGGTCGGAATGGAACGGAAAGCGCCTGCAGTTCCGACAGCCAAGCCACGCCCGCGTCCGGTGTGTCCAATGAAGAAGCCCAGCGGTATGGCGATGACGGACGCAAAGACAAGTGTGAGTAAAGTAAAGCCCAGGTGTTCCAATACCCGGATGCCGATGGCATTCGATCCCACATAGTTGGTCGGATCGAACAGCCACGCGACTGCATCTGCAAAGAAGTTCATGCCACCGCCTCCTTGTCAGAGCGCAACGGCGCGCGCGCCGTCGATGGCGCAGATCTCGTCCACGGCATGAGAAGACGACCGAGAAGAACGAGAGCCCCGTCCAGTGCCAGGGCGAGTACGACCGTGGCGATAATCCCGGCAATGATTTCCGCCTGGATGCCGCGCTGAAAACCGTCGGTGAACAGACTGCCCAAGCTCTGGGCACCAATGACAGCGCCCACCGTAGCGAGACTGACCGTACTCACTGCGACGACCCGCAACCCGGCCAGCAGGACCGGACCCGCGAGTGGAAACTCCACCCGCCAGAATTGGGTCCACTCGGAGAAGCCCACCGCCATCGCGGACTGTCGAACGTTTCGGTCGACGGAGGCGAGACCATCGGCCACCACTCGCACCATGAGCGCCACACCGTAGAGCGTCAGGGCGATGATGAGATTGAGCGGCGAACGAACGGTCGTTCCCACGATGAAAGGAAGCACAATGAAGAGTGGGAGCGAGGGTACGGCGTACAGCAGGCCTACGCCCGAGAGAATGATGCCGCGCCCAACGCGGAAGCGGTATGCCAGCCAGCCAAGGGGAACAGCCAGGAGAAAACTGAGGATGATGGGCGGAACGCTCAGCACGACGTGATCGAGAGTGCGATCCCAGATGAGGTCCAGGTTTGACCATATCCAGGTCACCGGGGATCCCCACCCTGCGCCGGGGCACCCGATCCCGCGAACGGGCCGGCCTTTACTTCGAGGGCGGTCTTTTCTTCGGGCGCGGCCTTTGCTCCAGCGGCGGCACTGGGGGACGTTCCACCCGCGAGTACGCCGGCGAGCCGTCCATCGGCGTCGACAAGCACGTCGCCGTCCAAGTGGGACTCGAGGTGCAGCACGCGTTTGCCGCGGTCTGCTCCGACAAAGGTGGCCACAAAATCGTCTGCCGGATTGGCCAGGATCTCCGCCGGGGACCCCACCTGGGCGATCAGCCCGCCGGTACGCAGAATCACCACCTGGTCGCCGAGCAAAAAGGCCTCGTCAATGTCATGCGTCACAAACACGACCGTTTTTCCGAGTTCCCGCTGCAGGCGCAGCAACTCCTGCTGCAGTTCCGCCCGCACAATGGGGTCAACGGCGCCGAAGGGCTCATCCATGAGCAGAATGTTGGGATTGACCGCGAGGCCGCGCGCCACTCCGACTCGTTGCTGCTGGCCGCCGGAGAGCTGACTCGGGTACCGGTTGGCGAGCGATCGATCAAGACCGACCGTGTCGAGTAACTGCAGAGCCTCGGCGCGGGCTCTCTTCTTGGGAATCCCCGATAGCATCGGCACGGTGGCGACGTTGTCGATGACCTTGCGATGGGGAAGCAGCCCCGAGTTCTGCATGACGTAGCCGATCCCACGCCGCAGTTTGACCGGTTCGAGTGTGCCTATATCGGCCCCGTCAATCTCGATGGACCCGCTCGTCGGGTCGACCATCCGGTTGATCATGCGCAGCAGCGTTGTCTTTCCCGACCCCGAGGTTCCGACCAATACGGTGGTTTTGCGCGAGGGCAGCACGAGGCTGAAGCCATCGACGGCAACCGTGCCGTCGGGGAACCGTTTGGTCACCGAGTGGAATTCAATCATCGTGGTGGCTCGCTCCTCGCATCAAGTCGGGTCAGACAAACCAGATGCTAACCCAACCACTTTTCTACGCGACAGGCAAAACAGATTGCGCAAAAAGAATTCATCCCGGAGCGAACAGGCAACCCACTGCCTCAAATTCCGACCACCCCACCGAGCAATGCAGCGGCAGATCGACGCAGAGCCGCTATGACGAGCAGAGGCTACGACGCAGCGGCGAGGAGTCTGAGCGCCCGCGGGCTGTAATAGCGGTCGAGGTACTCGCGCAACACCAGCCGACACTCGGCGATAAACCGTTCTTCACCGAGCGGCTCGCTGTGGAAAGCACGTGCCAATAGTGCGTCGGCCATTTCGACGGCGACTTCGAGGCGAAAGATGAGCTCCGGGCCTGCGGGCAGATTGAACTCGTTCACGAGCACATCAGCCAGGCGGCGGGCGAAGAAATCAACGTCGGCCGCGGCATCCGCTGCCGGCACACCGTCTCGGTCATCAAAGTTGACGATGCGAAAGCCGGGCTCTGAACGGTACAGACCGACGAAGGCCGTGACGACACAGTCGACAGCGTCCCACCAGGTGGTAAGGGTGCTTGCGCCGAGCTCGTCGACGACGCGCTGCCGAAAACGCACGACGGCACGCTCGTGCAGGGCGTGCAGAACAGCCACCCGGTCGGGGTAATAGCGATAGACCGTACCGATCGACGCACCGGCACGCTCAGCGATCATCGCCGTCGTGATGCGGTCGAAACCGACCTCGTCCACGACCGCAGCTGCGGCATCGAGCAAACCGGACAACCGTGCTGCGCTGCGCTGCTGAATCGGCTCAGCGCGCACCTGCTGTGGTGTGGCGCCAGCGTCTTCACCCAATAGGCCATTAAGCGGCATTTATCCCCCTTGAAGATAAGTCATCATCATACGGGGTAAAACCCCATTTATACATCTCTGATCGGGGGATGCACAGCAAGCATGGCAGAATGAGGGAGTGCCAGAGTCCCGAGACAACACGCCGAACGCGACCAGTCCCGTGCGAATCATGCACCGTGCCGCTCGGATCGAGGATTGGCTGCACGATCGGCGGGAACACTCCGCCCGTCGCCGCGGCTACCGACCGACCGTCATTCCGTATTCCGGCTATGGCTCCACCGGGTGGGTGCGCATTCTCTGCCGCGTTCTGCTGGCCAAGCCGGACAAGCCGGAAAAACGGCAAAAGCGTCCGAGAGCGGATGGCCGCGACGCCGGCATTCGAGGCTGGCGCAGCTTCACAAGCGTTCCGGTCAATGACGTCACGGTCACGATCGAGATCGATGGCCAAACCCATCACGTGCAGGCCGACCGGGGCGGGGTCGTCGACACCGTGGTGCCCGTGTCATTGCCCCCGGGGTGGCACGTCGCCCGACTGCACACCGAATTCTCCGACGTTCAGCACGCCCCCATCTTCATCGTTGCCCCAACGGTCGGCTACGGTGTCGTTTCTGATGTCGACGACACCGTCATGGTCACAACCCTCCCCCGGCCCCTGCTGGCAGCCTGGAACACGTTTGTGCTCGACGAGCATGCCCGGGTGCCGACCCCAGGCATGGCGGTCTTTCTGGAACGGCTCGCGTCGTTCACCCCGGGTGCTCCGGTCATCTATCTCTCGACCGGAGCCTGGAACGTGGCACCGACCCTGTCCCGTTTTCTCTCCCGCAACCTGTACCCGGCCGGGGCACTGCTCCTGACAGACTGGGGCCCGACACACGACCGCTGGTTCCGCAGCGGGAGTGCCCACAAACGCGACAACCTGCGGCTGCTCGCCGAACAGTTTCCGCAAATCCGCTGGATTCTGATCGGTGACGACGGCCAGCACGACGAAGCCATCTACAGCGACTTTCAACGCGACTACCCCGGAAGCGTCGCCGCCGTGGCCATTCGCCAGCTCTCTGCGAGCGAGGCCGTGCTCGCCGGCGGCCGTTCCCGCGACGCCGTGCTCATCGAGGGCGGCCCTGAGGCCCCCTGGGTGTACGGCCCCGATGGGTCCAGCCTGTCCAGCCAGTTGGCCGAGCACGGCCTGATTTGAGCCCGGCCTGATCTGAGCGGCTTTGACAGGACCAGCGATTGTGATCGCGTTGGGTTACCCCGCGGTGCTCTGATCCATGCTCATGCGGCGCAGCACCAGGTTCTCGACGACCTGGGCCAGGCCGTAGAGGGCGAGCGAGACAATGGTGATCACCACGACCGAGGCCCACACCTCGGAATTCTGCACCTTGGCGACAGCGGCGACGATCGAGTTGCCGAGGCCCTGGCCGGTGGTCAGCCACTCGGCCAAGAGTGCCCCGGTGATAGCGCCGGGCACCGAGATCTTCACCGCGGCGAAGAACGAGGGCAGGGAGCTCGGCAATGCCACCTTGCGCAGGGTCGTGACGGCGCTGCCGCCGTAGACCGTGATCACATCGCTGATCTGCGGTGAGGAGGACCGCAGACCGAAGGCGATGTTCACGAGGGCGGGGAACAGAACGACGATGGCGCCCATCACGACCGCGGTGGTGAGTCCGCGCCCGGTGATGAGGCTGATGATCGGCACGAGGGCCACGAGCGGCACCGACCGCAGCAGCAGGGCGATGGGCATGAGGGCATGCTCGATACCCCGCGACAGGGTGAACACGACCGCGAGCAGCAGGGCACAGGTGAGCCCGGCGACGAACCCGAGAAAGGCGTCGCTCAGGGTCACCACGAGGTTGCCCAGAATGAGGGCCCGATTATCGGCGGCCTCGGGAACGGTGACGAGCCAGGTCCAGACGTCGAGGGGTCCCTTGGCCAGGAAGGGAGAAATGTCCAGCACGAGGAGCAGTGCCTGCCAGGCGAGCAGCACGAGAATGAGGGTGACGAGCCCGGTCAGCAGTCCGCGCAGTACGGTCGTGACTGCGACTCGTGCGAAACTCATCGACTGCTCCGTCCGGTCGTCCACGGCGTGGCGAAACGCACTATGACGGCGAAAATCGTGTAGCCGAGCCCCGCGGTGACTCCTGCGACGAGCGCGAGGCTCCACACCCGGTCGACGTTGGCCGTTGAACCGGCCACGAGCATGGCGATGCCGAGGCCGCGGCTGACCCCGCCGAGGTACTCCCCCAGGATCGCCCCGATGAAGGCGGCCGGCGCGGCGATCTGCAGCGCCGTCAGCACACTGGGCAGCCCCGCGATCAGGCGCACCTTGCGCAGCTGCGTGAATCTGCTGCCGCCGTACACGGTGATGAGGTCGAGGCTCGCGGCATCCGCTGCCTTGAGACCGACCAGGGAACCGATCACGGTCGTGAAGAACACGGATATGGCCGCGAGAAAAACCGCCGTCCCCGCCGGGTCGCCGGCGCTCGGCGCGCCGATCACGATGTAGGCGATCGGGCCGATGGCGACGATCGGGATGCAGTAGGTGATCACGGCGATCTGCATGGCGATCTTCTCGATGCGCGGCAGCAGCAGCACGAGGCCGGCGAGGGCCAGGGCGAGCCCGTTGCCCCAGGCGAAGCCGATGAGCGCTTCGAGCACGGTGACGCTGACGTGCGGCAGGTAGAAGGCCGGCCCATCGCTGAGCAGTTGACGGAGCACATCCAGCGGGGTCGGCACCGCGCCGCCCGGCATCGAGCCGACCTCGGCCAAGACAGTGACGGCGCTGATCCACCACAGTGCGACAACGCCGGCGACCCCGATCAGCCCGGTCGCCCAGGCGGGCAGGGCGCGCAGCGAACTTCGAATCACTGGTCGTCGCCCTGCACGGCGGCATCGCTAAATAGCAGGTCGGAGGCACGGTCATGCAGGGAGTGAAACTCGGGCGAACGCATCATCTCCGGCAACCGGGGCCGGGGCAGGTCGATGTCGATGACTTCCTTGACCCGACCGGGACGTGCGCTCATTACCGCGACGTGGTCGGAGAGGAAGATCGCCTCGGCGATTCCGTGGGTGACCAAGAGCGTGGTGGCCGGCTTCTGGGTCCAGATGCGCAGCAGCTCAAGGTTGAGACGCTGCCTGGTCATGTCGTCGAGGGCCCCGAAGGGTTCGTCGAGCAGCAGCACCGAGGGTTTGAGTACAAGCGACCGGGCGATGGACACGCGCTGCTTCATGCCGCCGGAGAGCTGCGCGGGCTTGGCCTTCTCAAAGCCCTGCAGTCCGACGAGGGCGATCAGTTCATCGATGTAGGCATCGTCGACGGGAATGCGAGCGACTTCGAACGGCAGACGGATATTCGAGCGCACGCTGCGCCAGGGCAGGAGGGCGGAATCCTGGAAGGCGATGCCGAGCTGGTGCCCGCCACGCAGCTCCTGCGGGCTCTTGCCGTCCACCCTGGTCGTGCCACTCGTTGGCTGCTCGAGCCCGGCGAGGATGCGCAGAATGGTGGATTTTCCACACCCGGACGGCCCGAGCAGGGAGAGAAAACTGCCCATGTCGGTGTGCAGGTTGGCATTGTCGAGGGCGACGACCTCTTTGCGCCCGGCGGCGAAGACCTTGTGCAACTGGGAGATATGCAGGCCGGTTCCCGAAGCGGCCGCCTCCGCCTCGGCGCGGACCGCTGAATCACGAACACCGGCATCAGTACTACTCACGTCTTCTTACTCCTTAGCGGCGACAGCGATTGGTTCTCGTCCGGTACCCATTTTACGTTCCGGTCAGACCGGCTTGCGGAACACTGACGCGACCCGCAAGCCGGCCGACCGGGCTGCTACTTGCTGTACGCGAGCAGGTCGGGGTTCTCGGCGTAGACCTCGGCGAGCAGGGTGAGATCGAACAACTGGCTCGCCGTGATCGTCAGGCCGGTCGCTTCGAGCGTGTCGATGCTCTGCTGTTGCAGCTCAGAGCTGATCGTGAACAGCCCGTTGGCCAGGGTGTCCGCGCTCACCACGAGGTCGGTGGACTGAATCTCGGCCTGACGGGTTTCCTTCTCGATGGTGAGATCGAAGGTCGGCCCGTAGGTGTCGACGGTGAGTTTCGCCGCGGCGGCCGGGTCGTTGATAGCGTCGGTCCAGCCACGGATCTCGGCGACCAGCAGGGCCTTGAGCTTCTCCCGGTCGTTCTTGATCGCGTCGTCGGTCACGGTGAGGGTTTCGGCGACGAACGGCAGGCCGAAGTCGGCCAGCGGCAGGTTGACCGGGTCGAGCCCGAGAAGCTCGGCGTCGATGGACTCGTTGGTCAGGTAGGAGAACCAACCGTCGACCTCACCGTTGAACAGCGGGGTCGGGTCGTACTGCACCGGAAGGGTGGTCAGGGAATCCTCGTCGATGTCGTTGATTTCGAGGAAGGCTTCCCACAGGCTCAGGTTGCTCGCCTGCACGCCGATGGTCTTGCCCAGCAGATCGTCGAGACCGGCGATATTGCCCTTGTCGGCGAGCGAAAGAATCGTGAACGGGTTCTTCTGGTAGGTGGCGCCGATAATCTTCAGCGGAGCGCCCTCGTTGGCGATGATCGTTCCGGTGGAGATGGCGTTGCCGATGCCGACGTCGACGTTGCCCGAGATGACGGCAGCTTCAATGGACGCCGGACCCTCGATCATGTCCACGGCATCGAAACCGGCCTCGGCAAAGTAACCGTTCTGATCGGCGAGGTATTCGCCCATGAACTCGGCGTTCTTGATCCAGCTGAACTGGATGCTCGCGTCGCCGAAGGAGGCACCCTCCCCGGCCGTACCCGCGGCATCCGGGGTATCGCTGCCCGCGCAGGCCGTCAGTGCCAAGGCCAGCACGGCGGCGGTGGCGACGCCCTTGACCACCCGGACAACCGCTCGATTATGGGTGGAAAAGCCTCTGGATGGTGTCATTGCGGGATTCCTCTCGAGGGTGCAAGGGCGCTGCGGTGGTACAGACGCTGTGGATCATGAATTTCCTGGGCAGAACAGCACCAGAAATGGCAGTTTAGGCGGGGCAGATATCGATTCGAGTTCGACTTTGTTTCGAACGGATGTCTAAAAAAGAAGGGTTGCCTCCGCTAGCCCGGTTCTACGCCGCACTGGCCCGGCCCGGCCGCTCAGCCCGTCGGCGCCAGCAGGCGGTCGAGGCCGCGGTTGATCTGGCGAGCCCAGAGCGGACCGCGGTAGAGGAACGCGGTGTAGCCCTGCACGAGGGTGGCTCCGGCGGCGAGACGCTCGGCGACCTGGGCTGCCGTGTCGACGCCGCCAACCGAGATGACACAGAACCCGGCCGGCACGACAGCGCGAATCTGGTGCAGGATGGCGAGGGAGCGGGCCCCCAGCGGGGCGCCAGACAGGCCGCCGGCTCCGGCTGCGTCGACGGTCGCCGCATCCGTTTTCAGGCCGGTGCGGGAGATCGTGGTGTTGGTGGCGATGATTCCGTCGAGGCCCAGTTCGACGGCGAGGGTGGCGATGCGGGCCACCTCGGCATCCGCCAGATCGGGGGCGATCTTCACAAGTAGCGGGGTATCGCCGGCAGCCTGTTTGACCGCCATCAGCAGCGGGGCGAGCTGGTCAAGCTCTTGCAGGCCGCGCAGGCCTGGAGTGTTGGGCGAGCTCACGTTGACGACGAGATAGTCGGCGAGAGCGGCGAGGGTTTTAGCGCTCTGTAGGTAGTCGGCCGTCGCATTCTCGACGGCGGTGACACGGCTCTTGCCGATGTTGATGCCGAGCACGGGGCGCCCCGGCACGGCACGCACGCGAGCGAGTCGATCGACAGCGGCCGCGGCGCCGTGGTTGTTGAAGCCCATGCGGTTAATGACGGCGCGGTCGGCCACCAACCGAAAGAGTCGCGGGGTCGGGTTGCCGGGCTGGGCGAGCGCGGTGAGGGTGCCGACCTCGACGTGCCCGAATCCGAGCTGGCCGAGTCCGATGACGGCCTCGCCGTCTTTGTCGAACCCAGCGGCGACGCCGAACGGTGAGTCGAAGTGCAGGCCGAGGGTGTCGACGCCGAGGTCGGTGCGCGGCCGGGTGAAACGGTGCACGAGGCGGCCGATTCCGAGGCTCGGCAGGTGACGGATGACGATGAACGCGAGGTGGTGGGCGCGCTCGGGGTCCATCCTGGTGAGCACGAATTTGAAGAAAAGTGGATACATCGCGCCCTGGACCTTACACCTACGGTTTAGTGGAACTGGTGGACGTGGACTCCGCTGACGCGGCCGCGGCGCCGGCAGCATCCGCTGGTTGCGCTCGTTTGCTGGCCTGAGCGGCCTTGTGCTCCGTGCGCAGCTGCTCGATGGCGCTTTCGAAGTCGTCGAGAGAATCAAAGCTCTGATACACACTCGCGAAGCGCAAGTACGCGACCTCGTCGAGGTCGCGTAGCGGCGGGAGGATGGCCAGCCCGATGTCGTTGGCCTCGATCTGTGCCGCTCCGGTCTGCCGAATCGTCTCTTCAACCTTCTGGGCCAGCATGGCCAGGTCGGAGTCGGTGACCGGTCGGCCTTGGCAGGCCTTGCGAACGCCGGTGACGATCTTCTCGCGGCTGAACGGCTCGACCACGCCGCTGCGCTTGATAATGTTCAGGCTCGCTGTTTCGGTGGTACTGAAGCGGCGACCGCATTCGGGGCACTGACGACGACGACGAATCGAGAGGCCGTCGTCGCTCGTGCGCGAGTCGATGACTCGGGAATCGGGGTGGCGACAGAACGGGCAAAACATTGTGCTGCCAGTCTACCGGTCCCGGCATCCCCCGCTGCTCCGCTGCTCCGCGAGAGCAGGCCGCTCTCGCGCGACGGGGCCTACTGGGGAGCGAACCGCGCGGTCACGGCGTCGCCGTGCGCGGGGAGCGCCTCGGCGTTGGAGAGCGCCGCAATGTGACCGGCGACGCCCTGCAAGGCTTCGCGGCTGTAGCGAACGACCTGCTGCGGCCGGAGAAACGTGTAGGCGCCGAGTGCGGAGGAGAACCGGGCCTGTCCCCCGGTGGGCAGCACGTGGTTGGATCCGGCGACGTAGTCGCCGAGGCTGACCGGCGAATACGGGCCAAGAAAGATTGCTCCGGCGTTTTCAATCTCGGCCAGCACGGCATCGGGGTCGCCGGTCTGAATTTCGAGGTGTTCCGGCCCGAAGGCATTGCTGAACGCGGCCGCGATCTGCAGGTTGTCGACGAGCACGATCGCCGACTGGCGGCCGCCGAGCGCAGCACGAACCCGTTCGCTGTGGGTAGTGGATGCTGCCAGCACGGCGAGGCGCGCCGCCACGGCCTCGGCGAGGTCAAACGAGTCGGTCACGAGCACCGCCGCGGCGAGCTCGTCGTGCTCGGCTTGGCTGACCAGGTCGGCGGCGACGAGCAGCGGGTCGGCGGCGGCATCCGCTATCACGAGAATATCGGTGGGGCCAGCTTCGGAATCGATCCCAGCCTGGCCGCGAATGAGGCGTTTGGCGGCGGCAACGTAGACGTTGCCCGGTCCGGTGACGATCTGCACCGGGTCGAGGCCGATGTCTTCGACGCCGTAGGCGAGGGCGCCGATCGCGCCCGCGCCGCCCATGGCGTAGATCTCATCGACGCCGAGGAGCGAGGCTACGGCGAGGATGGTCGGGTGCACGCGGCCGTCGAAGTGGCTTTGCGGCGGCGATGCGAGCGCGATCGAGCGCACGCCGGAGACCTGCGCCGGTACGACGTTCATCACGACGCTGGACGGATAGACCGCCTTGCCGCCGGGGACGTAGAGGCCGACCCGGTTCACCGGCTGCCAGCGTTGTGTGACGGTGGCGCCGGCCTCGATCGTGGTAGTCACGTGCGGGGGCACCTGGGCGGCGCTGGCCAGGCGAACCCGGCGGATGGTCTCGGTGATGGCGGTGCGCACGGCCGGGTCGAGCCCGGCGATGGCGTCGGCAATGTGGCTGGCCGGAACGCGCACCTGCTCGGGGCGCACCCGGTCGAGACGTTCAGCCTGGTCGAGCAGGGCAGCCTCGCCGCGCTCGCGCACGTCGGCAATGAGCTCGGCGGCGATATCGGCGGCGACGGCGACACTGGTCAGCGCGCGGGGTACGGACGCCAGGAGGTCGGCGGGGGTCGGCTCTGTGCCGCGAAGGTCAATAGTCTGGATCATCGTGTCCCAGCCTATCCGTGAACGCTGCGCGCCGACCGGCGCAGCCGCTCGGACTGCCGAACACGCCGTGACACTCCGTGCCCGGGAATAGGCTGAAGGTGAAACAGATTGTTGGTTGAGTATGCAAAGCAACGTTGAACCCCAAGTCATTAGTGAAGCCGCTATTACTCTGCCCGCCGGCCCGCCGCTTGCAGCTGACCCGAATGCTCCCGATGACCTGGCGGCGTTCAAGCACGCGTTCCGCCGTCATGCCGCCGGGGTCGCCGCAGTCACGACGCTCGCGCCCGACGGTAGTCCGGTCGGCTTCACCGCCACCTCCCTCGCCTCACTCTCGGCCGTTCCGCCGCTGGCGACCTTCAATATGGCCCGGTCGGCCAGCTCCTGGGCTGCGATTGCTGTGGCCGAGCGCGTGGTCATCCACATGCTCGGGGCCCAGAACCGGGCGATTGCCGAGAAACTGGCCGGCCCACATGCCGAACGCTTCGTCGGTGATCACTGGGAGCCGGGGCCCTATGGGCTTCCCGTGTTGACCGGGGTGACCAGCTGGATGATCGGCCGGATTGTCGAACGGGTATCGGTGCACAATAACGCCGTGGTGGTGGTGCAGATCGAGGGCGGCGGCATGGGCACCGACGATGAGGCCCTGCTCTACCACGAGCGAACCTACCGGGTACCGGGCGCCGCCGTCTAAAGCTGCCGTGGTTCCCTGTGGGTAGCGGCCGTGCCCGCCAGCGCGGGCACCCTTGGTCCGGGCCTGGTCGAGCCGCGCGGCTACTTCTGGGCGGCTAACTTTGCGGCGGCTTTGCGACGACGACGTTCGGCTTCGACAATCGCGGCCTCGGCCGGGGTCGGCGCGGTTCCGCCGAGGTGCGCGGGCTGCCACCACTGGCCAGAGCCCGGCACCGCATACTCCGACTGCAGGGCATCGACCAGGGACTGCAGGGCAGCGTGGAGCCGAAGGGTGGCGACCGCTGCGTCATCGTCCTGGCCGGCAGCATCCGTTTGAAACGGCGTGCCGAAGCGGATGCTGACCGGAACGCCGACACGTTGCCGCAGCGTCGAGCGGTGGTTCTTGGTCATCAGGCGATGACCACCCCACACGGCCACCGGGATGATCGGTACGTTCGCGGCCTGGGCCATGCGCACCGCGCCGGTCTTCAGCTGGCGCACGGTGAACGAGGCGTTGACGCCGCCCTCGGGAAACACGCCAAGCAGTTCGCCTTCGCGAAGCGCGGTCACGGCCTGCCCGTAAGCCTCGCCGCCGCTCTCCATATCCACGGAAATGTGCTTCATGCCACGCAGCAGCCGCCCGACCAGCGGCTGGTCGAAGGCGCCCTTCTTGGCCATGAAGCGGATGTGTCGGCGATTGTGCAGCCAGGTGACCCACTCGACCAGGGCGAAGTCCAGGTAGCCGAAGTGGGTGATCGCGAGCACGGCGCCGCCGGTGGCGGGCAGTTGCTCCAGCCCGGTCACGTTCTGGCGTACCCGGAGCACGCCGAACAGGGCGCGTCCGGCGCTGATAGCGGTCGAGTAGATCGGCTCTCGCTTGTGCATGTATCCAGCCTAAGCGGGCATCCTGTCAGTCATCTGCAGCCCAGTGAACCGGGTCAGGTCAGGCAGTTGGGCCCGAGGATGCTCTTCAGCTCGCCGAACAGGTCCGCGCTCACCTTCACCCGGTGCGGCAACTCGAACACCCGCGCCACATCACCCTTGACCAGTTTGAGGCGCACCTCGGCGTCGCCGGCGTGGCGCTGGAGAATCTCGCCGAGCGCGCTCACCGTGTCGGTCGTCGCCCGCGCCTCCCCCACCGTGATCGCGACCATGCTCTGGTCCGAACCTTGGCCGAGTTCGGGCTGGAACACGCTGAAGGCGTGCAGGTTCATCCCGTCGTCGCGCAGGCTTACCCGACCGCGCACCACGACGACCGAATCGCTGATCAGCTCCGGCGCGAACTCCAGATAGGCCTTGCCCATGAACATGGCGGTGATCTCGCCGCCGAAGTCCTCGACCTGAATCATGCCGTACTGGTTGCCCGACTTCTTCGCGATGCGATGCTGCACGCTCGTAATCAGGCCAGCCACGGTCACCGTGTCGCCGTCCTCGGTCGACTCCGACGCGATCAGGTCGGCGATCGTGGTGCTGGCGTGCTTGGCGAGCGGTATCTCCAGCCCGGCGAGGGGATGGTCGGACACGTACAGTCCGAGCATGTCACGTTCGTAGGCGAGTTTCTCTTTCTTGCTCCACTCCGGCCGGTCTGGCACCTGTTCGGTGTCCTGTGGTTCGTCGAACAGGCTGTCAAAGTCAAACCCGATATTGCCGTTGCTCTCTTCACGCTTGATCTTGACGGCCGACTCGACGGCCGACTCGTGAATCTCGACCATGCCCCGACGGGTGGCGCCGAGCGAGTCGAACGCCCCGGCCTTGACCAATGATTCAATCGTGCGCTTATTGGCCACCGGCAGCGGCACCTTGCGTAGAAAGTCGTGAAACGATTCGAAGCGCCCCTTCTCCTCGCGGGCGCCGCGAATGGCCTCCACAACGTTGAAACCGACGTTACGCACAGCACCCAGACCAAAACGGATGTCCGTACCCACCGCCGCAAAGAATCCGATCGACTCGTTCACGTCGGGCGCTAGCACCTGGATGCCCATGCGGCGGCACTCGTTGAGGTACAGCGCGAGCTTGTCCCGGGAGTCGCCGACGCTCGTGAGCAGGGCCGCCATGTACTCGGCCGGGTAGACGGCCTTGAGGTAGGCGGTCCAATAGGAGAGCACGCCGTACGCGGCCGAGTGCGCCTTGTTGAAGGCATAGTCGGAGAACGGCAGCAGAATATTCCAGACCGTGGTGACGGCATCCATCGAATAGCCGCGGTCCTGCATGCCCTTGGAGAAGCCCTCGAACTGTTTGTCCAGCTCGGACTTCTTCTTCTTACCCATGGCCCGGCGCAACAGGTCGGCTTCACCGAGCGTGAAGCCGGCGAGCACCTGCGCGATCGACATAACCTGCTCCTGGTACACGATCAGGCCGTAGGTGGTGCCGATGACGTCCTTGAGGGGCTCTTCGAGCTCCTTGTGAATCGGGATGATCTCCTGCACGCCGGTTTTGCGCAGCGCGTAGTTGGTGTGCGAGTTGGCGCCCATGGGCCCCGGGCGGTACAGCGCGATGACGGCCGAGATGTCCTCGAAGTTGTCGGGTTTCATGAGCCGCAACAGGGCCCGCATCGGGCCGCCGTCGAGCTGGAACACACCGAGCGTGTCGCCGCGGGCGAGCAGTTCGTAGGCGGCGGGGTCTTCGAGGCCGAGGTCTTCGAGCACGGGCCGGTGGCCGCGGTTCACAGCGATATTGTCGAGGGTGTCGTCGATAATGGTGAGGTTGCGCAGCCCCAAAAAGTCCATCTTGATCAGTCCGAGGGCTTCGGAAGCCGGGTAATCAAACTGCGTGACGACCTGGCCATCCGCTTCACGCTTCATGATCGGAATAATGTCGATCAGGGGGTCGCTCGACATGATCACGCCGGCCGCGTGCACGCCCCACTGGCGTTTGAGGTTTTCCAGGCCGAGCGCGGTGTCGAAGACGGTGCGGGCCTCTGGATCGCTGTCGATCACGGCCCGAAAATCAGCCGCTTCGCGGTAGCGCGGGTGGTCCTTATCGAACATGCCGGTCAGCGGCACGTCCTTGCCCATAATGGCCGGCGGCATGGCCTTGGTGAGCTTGTCGCCCATTCCGAACGGAAAGCCGAGCACGCGCGAGGCGTCTTTCAGGGCCTGCTTGGCCTTGATCGTGCCGTAGGTGACGATCTGGGCGACGCGTTCCTCGCCGTACTTCTCGGTGACGTACTTGATGACCTCACCGCGGCGACGCTCGTCGAAGTCGACGTCGAAGTCGGGCATGGAGACGCGGTCGGGGTTGAGGAACCGTTCGAAGATGAGTCCGTGCACGAGCGGGTCGAGGTCGGTGATGCCCATCGCGTAGGCGACCATCGAGCCGGCGCCCGAGCCGCGACCGGGACCGACGCGGATCCCCTGCTGCTTGGACCACATGATGAAGTCGGCGACGACAAGAAAGTAGCCGGGAAAGCCCATCTGCACGATGATGCCGATTTCGTAGTCCGCGCGCTTACGCACGTCATCGGGGATGCCCTTCGGGTAGCGTTTGGCCAGCCCGATCTCGTTCTCCTTGATGAACCAGCTTTCCTCGTTCTCGCCCTCCGGGCAGGGAAAGCGGGGCATGTAGTTGGCTTTGGTGTTGAATTCCACCTCGCAGCGCTCGGCGATGAGCAGCGTGTTGTCGCAGGATTCGGGGTGGTCCCGAAACATATGCCGCATCTGCGCCGCGGTCTTCAGGTAGAACTCATTGGAGTCGAACTTGAACCGGTTCGGGTCGTCCAAAGTGGATGCCGACTGTACGCAGAGCAGCGCTGCGTGGGCGGTCGCATCGTGCGCGTGGGTGTAGTGCAAGTCGTTGGTGGCCAGCAGCGGAAGGTCAAGTTCCTTGGCCAGCTTGAGCAGGTCGGTCATGGTGCGGCGTTCGATGTCGATGCCGTGGTCCATGATCTCGCAGAAGAAATTCTCTTTGCCGAAGATGTCCTGAAAGTCACCGGCGGCCTTCTTGGCCTCCTCATACTGGCCGAGGCGCAGCCGGGTCTGAACCTCGCCACCGACGCAGCCGGTGGTGCCGATCAGGCCCTTGGAGAACTGGCTGAGCAGCTCGCGGTCCATGCGCGGTTTGAAGTAGTAGCCCTCGAGGCTCGCCTTCGACGAGAGTCGGAACAGGTTGTGCATGCCCTCGGTGTTTTCGGAGAGCAGCGTCATGTGGGTGTACGAGCCGGCGCCACCGACGTCGTCCCGGTTTTGGCCGCTCGTGCCCCAGCGCACCCGGGTCTTGTCCCGCCGATCGGTGCCGGGCGTGATGTACGCCTCGGTGCCGATGATCGGCTTAATGCCGGCATCGGTCGCGCTCTTCCAGAAGTCGAATGCACCGAACACGTTGCCGTGGTCGGTGATCGCGACCGCCGGCATCCCCTCGTCGACGGCAGCCTTGATCAGGGGTTTCACCCGGGCCGCTCCGTCGAGCATGGAATATTCACTGTGCACGTGCAGATGCACGAACGAGTCGGTCGCGCTGGCCGGGTTACTCACGATTGCTCCGAGCAGTTGATGGAACGGTGTTCGATGGGGTCGATCGCCTCGCTTGATTCTGGGCTAGCGGAGGCTGCGGCTAATCTCCGCGCAGCACGCCGAGGGCGTGCGAGAGGTCGGCCGGGTAGTCGGCGTTGTAGGTGACCCATTCGTGACTGTCCGGGTGGGTGAAAGCCAGCTGCTTGGCGTGCAGCCATTGCCGTTTCAGGCCGAGCCGGGCGGTGATCGATGGATCGGCGCCGTACATGGCGTCGCCGACACACGGATGCCGCTGGGCCGTCATGTGCACCCGAATCTGGTGGGTGCGCCCCGTCTCCAGGTGTACCTCGAGCAGAGAACCGTATGGGAAAGCTTCGAGAGTCTCGTAGTGGGTGATCGACGGCTTGCCATCGGCCATGACCGCGAACTTCCAGTCCGACCGCGGGTGGCGACCGATCGGGGCGTCGATCGTTCCGGTCAGCGGGTCGGGATGACCCTGCACGACGGTGTGGTAGATCTTCTGCACCTCGCGGTCGTGGAAGGCCTTCTTGAGCGCCGTGTAGGCCGTCTCAGACTTGGCCACGACCATGAGTCCGCTGGTGCCGACGTCGAGGCGGTGCACGATGCCGGCGCGTTCGGCCGCGCCGGAGGTCGCGATGCGGAATCCAGCCGCCGCGAGGGCGCCCGGAACGGTCGGCCCGGTCCAGCCGACGCTCGCGTGCGCGGCGACCCCGGCGGGCTTATTGATGACGACGATGCTCTCGTCGTCGTGCACGATCGTCAGGTCTGGTACAGCGATGGGGATGATGCGCAGCGGCTGCTTGGGCTGCCAGGTGACTTCGATCCAGGCTCCGGCTCGCAGCCGGTCGGACTTGCCGACAACGGTGCCGTCGACCACGACGCCGCCGGCTTCGGAGACCTCGGCGGCGAAGCTGCGGGAGAATCCGAACAGCTTGGCCAGACCGGCGTCAACGCGCACGCCCTCCAGCCCGTCGGGCAGGGGCAGGGAGCGACTCTCCGAGCTGCCGGTCATGGGCGCGGCTCGGTGGTCGGTGTTTCGGCCGGTGCAGCTGCGGTTGGTGCGGTGGTGGGTGTTTCTGGAGTCAAAGCATCCGTTTGTTTCAAGGTTGACACGGTCTTCTTGCTTTCGGCCACGACCTTGTTGCCATCGAGGCCGATGCCGCGGATGGTCAGGATCATGAAGATGGCCATGCTGGTCACGATGGCCATGTCGGCCACGTTGTAGATCGCCGGCAGCATCCAGGGCGTTGAGATGAAGTCGATGACGTGGCCGAGTCCGAAACCGGGCTCGCGCAGCAGGCGATCGGTCAGGTTGCCGAGCACACCGCCCAGCAGCAGGCCGAAGACGAGTCCCCAGGCGAGCGAGCGGATGCGCCGGGCGAACCAGATAATGAACACCACGACGGCCGCGGCGATGATCGAAAAGATCCAGGTGGATCCGCTTGCGAGGGAGAACGCGGCACCCGGGTTCCGAACGAAGTGCAGTTGCAGCACATCGTTCAGAACCCGGATGACGGAGCCCTCCGTCATCGACGCGACGACGAGATACTTACTGATTTGATCGAGCGCGTAAACGCCGAGCGCGACGAGGGCTAGAACGATAAGCGCTCGCGAACGCTTCTTCGTTCGGGCCCTAGGCTCCAAAGCCCTGGAAGCTGGGCTTCGAGCTCGAGTCGGACGACGGCGAGTCGACCGAGCTCGCGTCGAGGTCGTTCAACTGACCCTCGATGTAGCTCTTGAGCTTGAGGCGGTACTCGCGCTCGAACGTGCGAAGGCCATCGATCTTGCCCTCGAGCGCCGTGCGCTCCAGGTCGAGCTTCTGCAGCTGAACGCGCTGCTGTATCTCGGCTTCGGCGATGACGCGAGCGGCGGTGGCGTGACCTTCAGCGATCAGGGCATCGCGCTTCTCGGCGCCTTCCTTGACGTGTTCCTCGTGCAGGCGGCGAGCCAGCTGCAGCAGGTTGGTCGTGCCGGCGGTCTCGTCGATCGGCGTCGGTACGATCGGCGCAGCCGCGGCCACGGGCGCAGCGACGGCAACCGGTTCGGCGACCACTGCCGCGACCGGAGCGGACTCGGCTGCGGGGGCAGCTTCGGAGCCGGCCCCGCCGCGCAGTTCTTCGTTTTCCTTGGTCAGGCGACGCAGTTCAACGACGACCTCATCGAGGAAGTCATCGACCTCATCCTGGTCGTATCCCTCGCGGAACTTGGTCGACTGGAACCTTTTATTGACTACATCTTCCGGAGTTAGCGCCATGGCTTTTCACCCTCAAAACTAATATTTGTTGCGAACATTTGACTTACTCGAGCAATTGATTGCTGCGAGCCTATGAATGACTTGAGCAGTTGAATGACTGGGTCCTAGGAACGACCCGAGCTGCCGACGAGCGAGTATGGGCTCACGGCGAACCATCATCGGACAAGGATACATGCCCCGGTGGGGCTATTTACAGTAAGCCCGACAGAGACATGCCCACGATGCAGCACAGCATCGTCAGTGTGAAACCGAAATCCAACGCGATGGGACCGATCCGAAGCGGCGGTACCAGTTTTCGAAAGAACTGCACCGGCGGATCGGTCAGCGTGTAGACGAGCTCCACCAGCACGAGCAAGAAGCCCTGCGGCCGCCACGAACGATTCACGCCGCGCACGAGGTCAATGATGAATCGACCCCACAGCACGAGGAAGTACATAAAGAACAGGAAGTAGAAGAGATTCCCGAGAATCGGTATACCAGTCACAGTTCAGTTTAGCCTTGCGCGAAGAAGGAACTGTCCTCAGCGCCCTCTTCGGTCGTGCTGTCGCCGGAGACGACGACGTGGGACGGCGACAGCAGGAAGACCTTGGCGGTGACCCGCTCGATCTTGCCGTACAGTCCCTGAGACAGGCCGCTGGCAAAGTCAATGAGGCGGCGAGCGTCGCCGTCGCTCATCTGCGACAGGTTGATAATGACTGGGATGCCGTCACGGAAGGATTCGGCGATGACCTGGGCGTCCTTGTAAGCGCGCGGGTGAACGGTGAGAATTTCATTCATTTCGGACGCAACCACATTCTGGGGGGTCGAAGTCTTGCGCAGGGGGGTGACCGGTGCACGACCGGCGGTGTTCTGGGCTGCGCTGGAGTGCGCGGCGGTACCGTGGGGCGTGTTGTCGTGCCCACGGGCCGGCACCGCGCTCACGTGGTTCGTGTTGGCAGCACCTTGGGCGCCGGCGGGCACCTGGTACTCCAGCTCTTCGTCTGCCAGACCCAGGTAGACCATGGTTTTCTTGAGCGGGTTGGACATGTCGACCTCCGTGTTGGTTTGCTTCTTCGAGATTAACTGAACGCCGGACGATTACCGGTGATTGCGGTGCCAATTCTTAGGTGTGTCGCCCCTTCGAGCACGGCAGCGGCGTAGTCCTGGCTCATACCCATCGACAGCGCCGTGGCCGCGGGGGCCTGGCTGCGAATCTGCTCACTGAGCTCGCGCACGCGCGCAAACGCGCGGCGTGGTTCCTCCGCCAGCGGCGCAACGGCCATGAGCCCCAGCAGGTGCACGCCGGGCGCGGCGAGAACGGTGTCGACCAGGGCCGGCAGGTTCGCGGGATCCACGCCGCCGCGAGCCGCATCATCCGTTAAATTGACCTGAATGAAGCAATCGATGGTCGATTCCCCCGACGCGAGTGCGGCCACGAGCGAGTCCCGATCAACCGAGTGGATGACGTCGGCGTAGGCGCGCACCTGGCGCGCCTTCTTGCCCTGCACCTGTCCGACAAAATGCCAGGTCAGGCAGAGCTCGGCGAGCTCAGCGGCCTTGGACTGCGCCTCCTGGTGTCGATTCTCCCCCACGTGGCGCACCCCGAGGGCGTACAACGCTTCGATCAGCGACACCGGATGAAACTTGGTGACGACGATCGTCGTGACCTCGGCCGCATCGCGACCGGCCTCGCGGGCGGCGTCGGTCACACCAGAGCGCACGGTTTCGAGACGGGTGGCCAGATCGACCGGTGCCGCGCCTAGAGATACCATGCTCATGATGTTCGGTTCGTTTCGTTTCAGGCGATTAAGGCACGATACCCGGGGCCGACTGAGTCGGCCCCGGGAGGGATCTCGTCCTACTTGAGGAAGTCGGGGATGTCCAGGTCGTCGGCCTCTTCTTCGAAGGCCGGGTCAGCCACGGTGACGCCGTTCGCGGAGTCGGAACCACCCCAGACTGAGGCCGCAAGCTCGCCATCGCTGTAGCTGCCCGAGTCGGTGGCCGGCGCGCCGGCTGCTCCAGCGGATGCCGCTCCGGCTGCCGTACCGGCACCGGCCGCAATGCCGGCAGCAACGAGGTCGGCACGCCGCACCTCGACCGCCTTGGCGCCGGGCTCGCCGCCATCAAACCCGGCAGCGATAACAGTGACGCGTACCTCGTCGCCGAGGGTGTCATCGATGACGGCTCCGAAGATGATGTTCGCTTCGGGGTGCACTGCTTCCTGCACGAGGCGGGCCGCGTCGTTGATCTCGAAGATTCCAAGGTTGGAGCCACCCTGGATCGACAGCAGCACGCCATGCGCGCCGTCGATCGAGGCCTCAAGCAACGGCGAGGCCACGGCCAGTTCGGCAGCCTTGATGGCACGGTCGGCGCCGCGAGCGGAGCCGATACCCATGAGTGCGGATCCTGCACCCTGCATGACCGACTTGACGTCGGCGAAGTCGAGGTTGATCAGTCCGGGGGTGGTGATCAGGTCGGTGATGCCCTGCACGCCGGCGAGGAGCACCTGGTCGGCGGTCGCGAAGGCCTCGAGCATGCTGATGCCGCGGTCGCTGATCTCAAGCAGGCGATCGTTGGGCACGACGATGAGGGTGTCGACCTCGTTCTTGAGCGAGGCAACGCCGGTCTCGGCCTGAGCCTGACGACGCTTGCCCTCGAAGCCGAACGGCTTGGTGACGACGCCGATGGTGAGGGCACCGATCGACTTGGCGATGCGGGCAACGACGGGGGCGCCACCGGTTCCGGTGCCACCACCCTCGCCGGCGGTGACGAAGACCATGTCGGCCCCGGCGAGGGCTTCCTCGATCTCTTCGGCGTGATCCTCGGCGGCACGGCGACCCACCTCGGGGTCCGCGCCAGCACCGAGGCCGCGGGTGAGGTCACGACCGACGTCGAGCTTGACGTCGGCGTCGCTCATGAGCAGAGCCTGGGCATCCGTATTGATGGCGATGAACTCGACACCGCGGAGGCCCAGTTCGATCATGCGGTTGACGGCGTTGACGCCACCACCGCCGATGCCGACAACCTTGATGACGGCTAGATAATTTTGATTGTTTGACACGTCCGGCCTCCGGGTGGAACCCTAAACCTCTAGTCGAGGTTTAAAGTTATGCTGAGTATGCAATTCCTGATTACGAAAGTATGCGGGCGAGGCGCGCGAATGGGGAGGCACGCCCGCGTGTCGCGAAGTACACGCAAAATCCGTTGCCGCGACCCTCCGCACGGCTCCTTGCGAGCCGCTTGGCCGTCTATTTTGCGCCTCATGCGCCAACGATGCTCGCGACCGCGCCCGCGCCCAAAGCGGATGGCCGCTGCTGCGGTTACCGTAGCGGCCACCCAAGTCGGTCGCGGTAGGCTCACGGCGCATTAGCGCAGCACGGCGCTGTCGGGCGAGGAGACGTCGTACTCGTTGACCGTGCCGGCCGGGTGGCCGACCAGCAGAGCGGCGAGCACGACAGCCTTGTACTCCGACTTCTCCGCGCTGCCCCAGACCACCCGTTCGCCGCCGAGCAGGCTGAGCGTAACGTCATCCGTGGTAACGGCGGTGACGGAATCCAATTGCGTGCGGATACTTTCGGGCAACACGGCGAGCACGGCGGCAGCGGCGGTGAATCCGGCGCTGTCGACGCCATCCGGAGCTTCGATGAGCGGGTAGCCGACGGCGCGCTCCGGCGTTGTTTCCACAACGACGCCAGCGGAATCGACGAGGTCGAAGCCGGACGCACCAGCGAGCACGCCCACCGGAACCCGTTCGATGACCCGCACCACTACCGTGCCCGGCGGGCGACTCTCGGTGACATAACTTTGAATGAGCTTGAACTGGGAGAGTTCGGTCTTGACCTCGTCCGCGTCGAGAAGCGGTAACGGGGTGCCGAGCTGGTCGGCGAGGGCGGCCGCGACGTCGCCAGCGGGAATGCGGCTGGTGCCGACGACCTCGATCGTGCGCAGCGCCATGAGCGGCGAGTAGGCGGCGCCGATGATGAGACCAAAAGTGAGAGCGACGCTGCCGCCCCCGGCGATCCAGGCGATACGACGGCGCCGGGTACGCCCGGTGAACCGACGTACCTCCGCGCGTTCGAAGCGTTTGCGGGCGCGCTGAGCTGCCCGCAAGACCGACCGTGCTGCGCGGACCCCCGCGGTTCCGCCGCTCGGCAGCCCGGCTGGCGCGGCCGTCGTCGACGTCCGCCGGGTCACGGGCATCGCCGGGGTTGCTGCGCCCGTCGTGGACCTGGGGGTCGTGAGTGCGGCCAGGTCTGCCGCGGTGACAGGCTCGCTCAGATCTGCTGAAACCGGTGAACCGGATGCCCCGGCCCCCGGGATGACTATCGGCTCCGTCGTCGTGTGGGAGCCATCGAACGACGTTGCGGACGGTGTCGACGAGTTCTGGGGCAACGGCTTCGAGGACGGCTTTACGAACGGTGTCGGCGACACCGTCGAGGGGTCATGCGACCCGCTCTTCCCGCCGGCGCCTCCCCGGGGGAACGCCTTCGGGGTCGTTACCGAACCCGCGGCGGCGCCGGTCGGGCCGTCGGATTTCTGGTTCGGCTCCGCCTGCGGCCGGGCACGCGAGGGCTTCGCCGCTGGAGTCGCCTGAACCGACGACTGAGAGCGAGCCGGTTTCGCCGCTGGAGTGGGCTGAGGGGTCGACGGAGCGTCCGACTGAACCCGAGTCGGTTTCGCCGCTGGGGTCGGGGTCGCCTTGGCCGGGCGCTCGAAGCCGGCCGGCCGCCTCACCGCCACCTCATCCGCGTGCCTGTTCGAGTGCAGCGAGCAGCTGGGGAACGATGCGGTTCACGTCACCACAGCCAAGGGTGACCACGAAGTCGCCCTCGCGGGCGATGCTGGCGAGGTAATCAGCGGCATCCTGCCAGTCCGGCACGTAAGCGACGTGCAACGGGTCGCGGAACCGCTCGGACACGAGCGCTCCGGTCACGCCGGGCTCCGGGTCTTCGCGGGCGCCGTACACCGCGAGCACGATGGTCTGATCGGCAAAGTTCTCGAGCACGTCGGCGAATTCCTGGGCGAACAGGCGGGTGCGACTGTACAGGTGCGGTTGGTGCACCGCGATGATGCGGCCCTCCCCCACGACGGTGCGCGCGGCCGCGAGGGCTGCGGCGACCTCGGTCGGGTGGTGGGCGTAATCATCGTAGACGCTGACGCCGCCGACGGTGCCGTGCAGTTCGAACCGGCGTTGGGTACCGCCGAAGCCGGCGATCGCGTCGAGGCTCGCCGCAGGTTCGAAGCCGAGCCCGACCAGCACGGCGAAGGCGCCGGCCGCGTTGATGGCGTTGTGCTTGCCGGGAATGCGCAGGGTGGCGCTGTAATCCTGACCCTGCCAGGCGACGCTGAAGCTCACCGGACCGGTCGTGGTGATGGAGTGCACGCGGACGGTGGACTCGGGGTGCTCGCCGAACGTGATCACGCGCGCGGCGGCATCCGCTTCGGTCCGGCCGGCGGTGATCGTTGCGGTGACCCGCACGGCGCCGACATCGTCGGAGGAGATGACGACGAGCTCGCTGGCCTTGGTGCTGAACTGGACGAACGCGGCCTCGAACGCTTCGAGTGAGCCGTAGTGGTCGAGGTGGTCGGGGTCGACGTTTGTGATCAGGGCTACCGCCGTGCGGTACAGCAGGAAGGAGCCGTCGGATTCGTCGGCTTCGACCACGAACAGGTCGTCGGCTCCGCTGGCGGAACTCGTCCCGAGGGATTCGATCACGCCGCCGTTGACGAAGCTCGGGTCTTGGCCGAGGCCGAGCAGCCCGGTGACGATCATTCCGGTGGAGGTGGTCTTGCCGTGGGCGCCTGCGACGGAAACGAGGCGGTGCTCGCGAATGAGCCAGGCGAGGGCCTGCGCGCGGTGCAGCACCGGCAGGCCGCGCTCATTGGCGAGCACGTACTCCGGGTTGTCCTGCCAGAGCGCGCCGGTGACGACGAGGGTGTCGGCCGCGCCGACATTGGCCGCATCGTGACCGATGAACACGCTCGCACCGAGTTCCCGCAGCGCCTGCACGTTGGGCGAATCCTTGGCGTCGGAGCCGGTGACCGTATAGCCCTGGTTCAGGAACAGGCGGGCGATTCCGCTCATTCCGGAGCCTCCGATGCCCACGAAGTGCACACGTCCGAGGTCCTCGGGAATGGTCAGGGTGAGGTCTGGTTTGATCACGGTGGTGCGCTCTTCTCGATCGAAGCAAATAAAACAGTTCGTGCGGGCACTAGGTTACGCGTGCCGACCGACACTCAAGTCGTGAGCGCCCCGTGCACCAGGTCGAGCATGCGGGCCGTGCCGTCCAGCACACCGACGGATGCCGCCCCCCGCCCCATCTTCGCCAGCTGCGGCCGGTCACCCAACAGGGTCACCAGCTCGCTGCGAACCCAGGCCGGCACGAAGTCCGCGTCAGCGATCAGCACACCGCCGCCGACGGCCAGCACCGGCGCGGCATTAAAGCGCTGCTCGCCGTTGCCGACCGGATACGGCACGTATACGGCCGGAATGCCGAGCGCGCAGAGTTCGCTGACCGTCGCCGCTCCCGCCCGGGTCACGGCGAAATCGGCTACGGCGAGGGCCAGGTCCATGCGATCGCAGTAGGCGACCAGGTGGTAGTTCGGCACGCCGGGGTCGACGATCTCGGAATTGGACCCGGTGATGTGCAGCACCTGCCAGCCGGCGGCCACGAGCGCGGGCGCCGAGGCCAGAATGGTCGCGTTGAGCTTGCGCGCGCCGAGCGATCCCCCGGTGACCAGCAGCACGGGACGATCGGCCTCAAGCGAGAAGAACGCGAGGGCCTCGGCGCGAACGGCCGACCGGTCGAGCTGTTCGATTTCGGGCCGGAGCGGCATTCCGACGAAGCGGGCGTGCCGAATCGGGGTGCCGGCGAAAGCGACACCGACGTACTCGGTCAGGCGGGCGCCGAGTTTGTTGGCCAGGCCCGGCTTGGCGTTGGCCTCGTGGATGACAATCGGCACCCCCGCACGCCGGGCCGCGAGGTACGCCGGCGTGGAGACATACCCGCCGAAGCCCACGACCACGTCGACCTTGCGAGAGCGAATGACCGCGGCCACTCCGCGCACGGCCGCGCTGAAGCGTGGCAGAAAGGCCAGGGCCGCCCGGTTCGGCCGGCGCGGAAACGGCACCCGGGGAACGACGATGAGTTCGTAGCCGCGGGCGGGAACCAGGCGCGCCTCGAGACCTTCGGCGGTGCCGAGAACCAACACCGTGGCATCCGCTTCGCTGGCGCGAATGCGGTCGGCGACGGCGAGCAGGGGGTTGACGTGGCCGGCGGTGCCTCCGCCCGCCAGAAGGTAGGTAGTCATGCTCGGTCAGCCTCAATAAGATCGGTGTCGTGAAAGGCGCTCTCGGCGTCGCTCGAACGGTCGCCGCGGGCGAAGGAGAGCACGATGCCGATCGCGACGAGGGTGGTGAGCAGGGCAGTACCACCGGCCGAGATGAGCGGCAGCGGTACACCCAACACGGGGAACACCCCGAGCACCACGCCGATATTGACGAAGGCCTGTCCGATGATCCAAACCATGGCGGCGGCGATGGAGACCTTGGCCTGCACGGTCGTGGCCGCGCGCATAATGCGCAAAAAGGCGAAGGCCAGCAGAATGAACATGCCGAGAACGACAATGCAGCCGATCAGGCCGAGTTCTTCGCCGATGATAGCGAAGATGTAGTCGTTGTCGGCGGCCGGCAACCAGGACCATTTGGCCTTGGAGTTTCCGAGGCCGACGCCGAAGATTCCTCCGTTGGCCAGGGCCCAGGTGCCGTGCAGCGGCTGCCAGCAACTCGAGGAGATCTCCCCGACCAGTTCCGTGCAGCCCTCGTTGAGAAAGCTCGTGATGCGAGTCAGCCGGTTGGGGCTCGCGATGGCCAGCACAACCGCTGCGCCGACGCCGACCAGCAACGGTACGGCGAGCAGGCGCAGTTTGACGCCGGCGAAGAACAGCGCACCGAACAAAATGCCGGCCATGATCATCGTGGTTCCGAGGTCACCGCCGAGCATGACGAGAAATGCTGCGCCGCCGCCGACACCGAAGACTGGAATGAACACGTGCTTCCAGTCGTGCAGCTGGTGCTGCTTCTTGGAGAGGATCACGCCGAGCCAGATGACCAGGGCAACCTTGATGCCCTCGGACGGCTGAAACTGAATGCCGAAGATGTTCAGCCAGTTGGTGTTGCCGCCGGTGCCGACGCCCAGGCCGGTGGCCACGACCAGAAACTGAAAGAAGCAGGTGATCAGCATCGCCGGCCAGGCCACGCGACGCCAAAAAGCGAGCGGCAGCCAGCTCACGACGAGCATGAGCGGAATGCCGATCAGAGCGAACATACCCTGGCGCAGGATCCCGCCGAAGAAGCCCATATCGGCCAGAAAGGAATCGACCGACGACGACGACAGCACCATGATGAGACCGAAAACCACCAGGAACAGGGTGGTGCCGAGCAGCAGAAAGTAGTTGCCGCCCTCGGCCTTGAACACCCGACCGAGATTGATTCGGACCTGTGCACCGCCCGCCGCCGCCTGTTCGGGAATCCGCGCCGGGCGCCCGGGGCGCGCACCCGGATTGGGGCGTTTTCCGGGTGTGGCGCCCGTGCTGCCCTGGTTCTGCCCGGGCGAGCGAGAGGCGGGGTTGCGAGGCACCTGTACCATCCGCGTCACCTGCCCAAGAAGTCGTGTACTGCCTGATTGAAAAGCCGGCCGCGTTCGGCATAGCTCTCGAACTGATCCATCGATGCGGCGGCCGGTGCGAGCAGAACGGTGTCGCCGGCCTGCGCGATCGAGGCTGCCAGCCGCACCGCAGCCGTCATCACCGGTTCGCCGTCGTTGGATACAGTGTCGTTCGCGTCAATCTCAAACACGGTCAGGTCGGGGGCGTGTCGCGCGAATGCTTCGCGGACTGCCACCCGGTCGACGCCGATGATGACGGCGCCGCGTAGTCGGCCGATGTGCTTCTGCACAAGCTCGGCGATGTCGACGCCCTTGAGCAGCCCGCCGACCACCCACACGACTGACTCATAGGCCGCCAGCGAGGCATCGGCGGCGTGCGGGTTGGTGGCTTTGGAATCGTCGATCCACTCCACATCGTCGGCGATCGCGACCGTTTCGATGCGGTGTGCGTCGAGGTGGAAGGTTTCGAGGGCGCGGTGGATGGTCGCCGGCTCGACCCCGAACGATCGGGCCAGGGAGCTCGCGGCGAGCACGTCCATGATCACGTGCGGGGCGCCGAGCCCGGCCGCGACGAGGTGCGGCACGGTGGTCAGTTCCAGGGCCCGTTCGAAGCGGTCCTCGAGAAAGGCCCGGTCGCAGACGATGCCGTCGACGATCCCCAATTCGCTCGGTCCGGGCACGCCGAGACCGAAACCGATCGCGCGGGCGCCGTCCTGCACGTCGGCGTCCTGCACCATCGCGAGGGTCGCGGCATCCGCTGTGTTGTAGACGCAGGCCACCGCCGTGTTCAGGTACACCTTCGCCTTGTCCGCGCGGTAGGCCGCAGCGGAGCCGTGCCAGTCAAGGTGATCATCGGCGATGTTGAGGCAGAGGCTGGCCCAGGGACGTAGGGCGCCCGGGCCGTTTGCGGGCAAGTGGTGCAGTTGGTAGCTCGACAGTTCGACGACGAGCACGTCCCAGCCCTGCGGGTCACGAATGGCGTCAAGTACGGGCACGCCAATATTGCCGCAGGGGGCGACCCGGCTGCCGTGCGCGGCAAGCATCGTGGCGGTCAGCTGCACCGTGGTGGTCTTGCCGTTGGTGCCGGTGACGAGCATCCACTCGGCCGGAGTGCCGACCTTGTCGCGAAGCCGCCAGGCCAACTCGATGTCGCCCCAGACCGGCACGTTGTGCTCCACCGCCCAGAGCAGCAGGGGATGATCTGGGTGAAATCCCGGCGAGACGATGATCAATTCCGGTAGCTGCGCCGCCAGCTCAGCCGGCACCTCACGCAGGTCAGCCTGCACGAACGGCACCCCGAGAACCCCCAGCAGGTCGAAGCGTTCGTCGGCGCCCGGCGAGGCGAGCACGAGCACGTCGGCGCCCAGTTCCGCGAGGGTATCGGCGGCGGCAAAGCCGGTCACGCCGAGACCGAGCACGGCGACGCGCAGGCCTCGCCAGTCGGCGTGCCAGCTGACCAGCCCGTTCAGGCGGTCGCCGGCAGCGGGGGTTTCAGAGTTCACTATTGCGACAGCCATTCGAGGTAGAACGAGCCGACACCGGCGGCGACGAGCAGGCCGCCGATGATCCAGAACCGCACGACAACCGTGACTTCGGCCCAGCCCTTGAGCTCAAAGTGATGATGGACCGGACTCATCAGGAAGATGCGTTTACCGTGGGTGATCTTGAAGTACGCGCGTTGCACGATGACCGAGCCGGCTTCCATCACGAACAGGCCACCGATGAGCACGAGGAGCAGTTCGGTACGGCTGAGAATGGCGAGGGCGGCCAGCGCCCCGCCGAGGGCGAGCGAGCCGGTGTCGCCGAGAAAGATCTTGGCCGGTGAGGTGTTCCACCAGAGAAACCCGATCAGGCCGCCGACGATGGTTGCGGCGACGATGGCGAGGTCGAAGGAGTCGGGGCCGAGGTAGCACTTGTATTGGTCGGCGGCATCCGCTCCCCCGAAGCAGCTCTGGTTGGACTGCCAGAACCCGATCACAACGAAGGATCCAATGGCGAAAATGGATGCTCCGGTGGCGAGGCCATCGAGACCGTCGGTGACGTTCACTCCGTTCGAGGTCGCGGCCACGATCAGGCAGATCCAGAGCAGGAACACGGCGATGCCGATGAACGTGCCCAGTTTCATGAAGTCAAGCGGCAGGTCCCGAATGAAGGACACGCTCGTCGAGGCGGGGGTCTGACCGTTGCGGTCGACGAATTGCAGCGACAGCACGCCGAAGGCACCGGCGACGATGACCTGCCCGAGCACCTTGGACCAGCCGCCGAGGCCGAGACTGCGCTGGTTGCGGGTCTTCAGAAAGTCGTCGAGAAACCCGACCAGTCCGAGGCCGACCATCATGAACAGCACGAGCAGCGGCGAGGGGGTGAACGGTCGTTGCTCGATCAGCATGGCGGTGAAATAGCTGATCAACACACCCAGGATGATGATGATTCCGCCCATGGTGGCGGTGCCGCGCTTGGCGTGGTGGCTCTTCGGCCCATCGTCGCGAATGAACTGGCCCCAGCCGAACTTCTTGAACAGCCGAATGAACAGCGGCGTCAGAAACAGGGTGAAGGCGAGTGAAAACGCGCCGGACAGTAGCAGGACTCTCACGAGAACAAGTCTCCCAGTCGATCGCCGAGGAACCGCAGACCCGCGGAGTTGGATGACTTGACGAGCACGGTATCGCCCGGATTCACTGAGCTGCGCACCAGTTCGAAGGCCTCGTCCGGCGTGTCGACATAGGCAGACTCACCGTCCCAGGACCCCTCGTTGATGGTGCTGATGTGCATGCGGCGGGCACCCCGCCCGACCACGATCACCTGCGAGATATTGAGGCGCACGGCGAGCAGGCCGATACGATCGTGCTCCTCACCGGCCAGTTCGCCCAGTTCGGCCATTTCGCCGAGCACGGCGATGGTGCGCTTTCCGGGGGTGCCGATCTGGGCGAGAGTCTTGAGCGCGGCGCTCATCGAGTCGGGGCTTGCGTTGTAGGCGTCGTTGATGACGGTGACATCGTCCTTGCCGCCGAGAACCTCCATGCGCCAGCGTTCGGCCCGGGTCGTGGCCTCGAGCGCGGCGACGATGTCGGGCAGCGAGACCCCGAGTACTTCAGCGGCGGCGGCAGCGGCGAGGGCGTTCATAACGTGGTGTTCGCCGAGCACCCGGAACACGACCGGAGCGCTCTGCCCGCCGGCGAGGTGCAGGGTGAACGTTGTGCCGGTGCGGCCTCCATGCAGGTCGCTCGCGCGCACGTCGACCTGACCGTACTCGCCGAAGCGCACGATGCGGGCCGGGGTGAGCGCGGCCATCTGCGCGACGCGCGGATCGTCTGCATTCAGCACCGCGACATCCGTTTCCAGCAGGTCGGTGACCATCTCGGATTTGGCGCGAACGGTGGCATCAAGATCACCGAACTCGCCGGCGTGGGCGAGGCCGACGGTCAGCACGATCCCCACGTCGGGCCGGGCCAGGCGCACCAGGTGCGCGATCGCACCTTCGCTGCTGGCGCCCATCTCGATCACGAGAAAACGAGTCTCGGCCGTGACTTCGAGCATGGTCATCGGCGCGCCGACCTGGTTATTGAAGGATCCGCGCGGGGCGACGGTCGGGCCGACCCGTTCGAGCATGCTGCGCAGCAGGTTCTTGGTGGTGGTCTTGCCGTTCGAGCCGGTGACGGCGACCACCTTGAGCGTTCCGGCGGCGCGTACCCGGGCGACCACGGCCGCGGCGAGGGCGCCGAGCGCGGCCACGGCATCGGCGACGACGATCTGGGTGACCGGCAGGTCGAGCGTTCGCTCGACGATCAATAGGGCGGCACCGCGCTCGGCGGCGACCGGCGCGAACAGGTGGCCGTCGGTCACCGCACCGGGCTTGGCAACGAAGATGGAGCCTGGCTCGATCAGGCGGGAGTCAGTCTGGACCGAGCCGCTGATCTGGTCAGCGGCTTCGGCCGGACCGGCCAGGTGCAGCGCACCGTTGACGGCCTCGCTGATCTCGGTCAGGGCGAGGGCAATCATTTACAGCCACCCCGCCGAACGCAGCGCTTCGCGGGCATCCTCGCGGGCGGAGTAGGGCAGTTTCTTGCCCTGTACCTCGTGGTAGTCCTCATGGCCTGGGCCGGCATACAGAATGGTGTCTCCTTCGTGTGCCAGTGACAACGCCGTGCGGAATGCCGCACGAGGGTTGGCCACCTCGTAGAACTCGCCGTCGGGAACGGCCGCGCGCGCTGCGTCAAGCAAGACAGCACGGATGCTCGCGGCGTCTTCGTAGCGCGGGTGAAAGTCGGTCACGACCACGATATCGCTGCCCCGGGCAGCGATAGCGCCCATATCGGCGCGTTTCGTGGTGTCACGGTCACCGTCAGCGCCGAACAGCATGATCAGCTTGCCGGGGGTGAATTTGCGCAGGGCCTCGAGGGTATTGAGGAAGGCGTCCGGACTGTGCCCGTAGTCGATGTAGACGAGCGGGCCCCGGTCGCCGGAGATGCGCTCGGCCCGGCCGGGAATGTAAGCGACGATGCCGCCGTCTCGGTCGAGGGTGTGCTGAATCGCCTCGAGGTCGAAGCCGGATTCGACCAGCATGACGATGGCGAGGGCGGCGTTCGCAGCCATGTACCAGCCGAGCAGGGGAACCCGGGTGCGCAGGCGCCGGCCGTCCGGCCCGTCGAGCACGAAATCGGTGTGGCTGGCGGTTTCACCGACCACGGTCATGCGCCAGTCGGCGTCAATGTCCGTGTGGTTGGTGATCGTCGTGACCGGGATGCGGCATTCGTCGGCGATGCGCCGGCCCCAGTCGGTGTCGACGGTGACGACGCCGCGGTGCGAGCGGTCGGGCTGGAACAGCTCGAGCTTGGCCTGAAAATAGTCGTCCATCGCCGCGTAGTCGTCTAGGTGGTCGTGGCTGAGGTTGGTGAACGCGGCGACGTCGAAGACCAGCCCGTCGACCCGGTAGCGGCTGAGCGCCTGGGCCGACACCTCGATGCCGACCGCGCGCACCTCGGCCTCGTTCATGCGGGCGAGCAGGGCGTGCAGTTCGCTCGCCTCCGGGGTGGTCAGCGCACTGGTCACGGCGAGGTCACCGATGCGGCGCTCGGCGGTGGAGGTCAGCCCAGAGACGATGCCGAGCTGGTTTAGGATGCCGAAGAGCAGGTAGACCACGCTGGTTTTGCCGTTCGTGCCGGTCACCGCGAACAGGGTCGCCGGGTTGTCGGCGGTGCGGTAGATCCACCCGGAGACGGCGCCGAGCGCTGCGCGGGCATCCGGGGTGACGAGCACGGGGAGCCCGCTGCCCGCGGCCAGCAGCGCCCCGGCCGGGTCGGTCAGGATAGCCACGGCACCGGCCTCTGCCGCAGCGGCGGCGAAGGTGGCTCCGTGCAGGTGCGCTCCGGGTACACCGACGTAGAGGTCACCGGGCTGCACCGTGCGGGAGCTCAGGCTCACCCCGGTGACTTCGAGACCGTCGATGTCTCCACGTAGTTCTAGATCAAATTCGGCAACCAATCCCGACAACGACCGCGGAACGGGATGCTCGGGACGGAGAGCCGACGGCGCCAATTCAGACACGCAGGGCTCGCTTTCTTACCAGGTGGACGAGAGATCGGGCGCACTCGCGCCGGAGGGAACCGCCCGATACTTTTTCAAAACCTGGCTCATGATCTCCTGGAAGACCGGAGCCGGTGCGGCAGATGTGTTCAGTTTAACAGGATCGGCGATGCTGACCGAGACGACGTACTGTGGATCGTCGGCCGGGGCGAACCCGGAAACCGAAACGAGGTACCCGCTAGAGTACCCACCGTGCCCGTCGGGCATCTGGGCGGTGCCGGTCTTAGCGGCGACGCGATAGCCCGGAATGTTCCACTTACTGTTCACCCAGCTCTTCTGATAGACCATCTCGAGCACGTCGCTCGTGTCGTTCGCCGCGCTTTCGGAGAGCACCCGGGTGCCGGTGGCATCGGGCACATTGGTCAGCGTGCCGTCGGCCTGCCTGCAGCCCTCCACCAGTTGCACCGGCATGCGCACGCCGTCGTTGGCGATGGTCTGGTAGATGCTGGCGATCTGAAGGGCGCTCGTGGTCAGGCCCTGCCCGAACATGGTCGCGTAGCTGGTCTGGTTGTCCCATTCGTCGGCGGGGTGCAGAATGCCGCCGTCTTCGCGCGGGAATCCGGTCTCCGTGGCGGTGCCCACTCCGAAGGCCTTCATATAGTCGTAGCGCTGCTGATTGGTGAGCATCTCGCCGAACTTGGACATGCCGGTGTTGCTGGAGTCGATCAGCACCCCGGTGAGGGTCATGTTCTGGTCGGGGTGCGAGTGGCTGTCATTGATATTGGCGCCGTTGGAGGGCAGGTAGCGGTAGGGCGAGACGACGCCGGTATCGAGTGTGGCAACGCCGGCATCGAGAACGGATGCCGCGGTGAGCGCTTTGAAGGTCGACCCCGGTTCGAAAGACTGGGTAAAGGCCCGGGATCCGCGATCGTCGGGGTTTTCGGTACCGCCCACATTGTTCGGGTCGACAGAGGGGTAGTCGGCGACGGCGAGGAGTTTGCCGGTCTTGGCGTCCTGCACGACCGCGTTCGCCCAGGCGGCTCCGGTCTCTTGCGCCCGAGCGGCAAGGGTCTGCTGCACGAACCATTGCAGGTCGGAGTCGATGGTGGTGACGACGTCGCCGCCGTCAACGGCCTCGGTGCTCGTGACGCTGCTACCCGGGATGCGCACGCCGTCGGCTCCCTTTTCATAGGTTTCCGAACCGTTGGTGGAGGCCAGGCAGGCGTCCTGCCCGGATTCGAGGCCGGCCTGCGGCACTCCCTCCCCCGACAGAAAGCCGAGCAGATTGCCGGCGACGGCCCCGTTCGGGTAGACCCGGCTCGGGCTGTTCTCGGAGTACGTCCACGGAATGTGCAGCTCCTGCACGGCGCGCAGCACGTCGACGTCGACCTTCTGGGCGATGTAGGCGAAATTAGCCTTGGCGTTGGCCTCCAGGGCGGTGGAAATAGTCAGCAGAATGGCGTCACCGGTCTGCCCGGTGGCGGCACCGATTTCGGCGGCCGCCTCGGCCACCGAGACCTCGACCTTTTTTCCGTCGACCGTGCGTTTGAAGGGGGTGGCGTTGACCGGCGACATGGTGATGTTGTAGCGCATGACCGTTCCGGCAAGCACCACACCGTTCCCGTCGACGATCTCGCCGCGCGAGCCATAGATCACCTGGCCGACTGAACGGTTTCCCACGGAGTCCTTGGTGAGCGAATCGGCCTGCACCACCTGAATATCGACGAGTCGCACCACGAACACACCGATGACGGCGAACAGCACGACGATGGTGAAAAAGGTGCGTCGACGACTGGACCGGGTGTTGGTCGGGTTGGTTCGGGCACTGCTGTTGCGCACGCTCATCTGCCCATCATGGTCGACACGGAGAAACTATCGGGTAGTGGGCGCCGCGAGTCCTGCAGGAACTACCGGAGCACTCGTGATCGCGACAGCGCCCGTTGCCGCCGCTGCGTCGTCGGGCAGCTGCGACAGCAGGGCGGTGCCGGTCAGCAGGGCGTTCGGAACGAGGCTGGCCGCCCCGGCCTGCGAACCCGACGCTGAGGCCGGAGCGCCCAAAACAGCGCCGTCGGACAGGCGCAGGTAGACGGGGTTGGAGTTGGTGACCATGCCGAGTCCCTCGGCGTTGGCGGCGAGGCTTTGCGGCGATGATACCCGCACGAGGTCTTCGCTGACGCCCGCGGCCGTGCGGCCGAGTTCGGACTGGCTCGACTGAAGGCTGGAGATCTCGTAGGCTCCCTGGGAGATGCCCACGCTCAGGAGCAGCTGGGCGACGATGATCGCAGCCATGCCGGCCACCGCGGTGAGGGCATAGAAGATGCGTGGGCGCGCCCGGCGTCTCGGGTTCGACGAGACGATGCGAAAGGGGCGACGCTCCGGCGTCTCGAACTTTTCACGTTCGACCGCAAACGATACGCGTGCCAGGTTGTCGCTCATGCGGCGGCCCTTCTCAGTCGTTCAGCAGCGCGCAGCCGAACCGGCGTCGCGCGGGGGTTGATGGCCTTCTCCTCGTCGGATGCCAGTTCGGCTCCGCGCAGCAGCAGGCTGAAGAGCGGTTTGTGTTCGGGGAGTTCCACCGGCAGGCCGGCGGGGGCGGTTGAACCGGATGCCGCGGCGAGGGCCCGTTTGACGATGCGGTCTTCGAGCGACTGGTACGCCATGACGACGATGCGCCCACCGACCTGCACGCGTTCGAGCGCTGCGGGAATGGCCCGCTCGAGCACGGCGAGCTCCTGGTTGACCTCGATGCGGAGCGCCTGGAAAACTCGTTTCGCCGGGTGGCCCTGCCGCTGAACCACGACCGGGGTCGCCTTCGTGATCACGTCGACGAGCTGTGCCGACCGCACGAAGGGAGTCGTTTCGCGAGCTTCGACGATGGCCTTGGCGTAGCGGGCGGACAGTTTCTCTTCGCCGTAGTCCTGAAAGATGCCCTTGAGGTCGCGTTCGCTGTAATCGGCGAGGATGCTCGCGGCTGTCAGGCCGGCGGTGCCGTCCATGCGCATATCGAGCGGGGCATCCTTCGAGTAGGAAAAGCCGCGTTCGACCCGGTCGATCTGCAGGCTGGAGACGCCGAGGTCGAACAAGACGCCGGCGACCTCGGTGATGCCGAGCCCGTCGAGGGCTTCGCCGATGCCGTCATAGACGGTGTGCACGAGGTGGACCCGGTCGCCGAATCCCTTGAGGCGTTCCTCGGCGATGGCGAGGGCCTCGGTGTCACGGTCGAGGCCGACGAGCGTGAGCCCCGGAAAGCGGGACAGGATCGCTTCGGCGTGACCGCCCATTCCCAGCGTCGCGTCGACGAGCACGGCTCCGGGTTGTTCGAGCGCGGGGGCAAGCAGCTCGACGCAGCGTTCGAGCAGTACCGGGGTGTGGATCTTGTTGCTGGGAATGTCGTTGCTGGCCATAATGCCGGGAAAGTCCGTGATGCCTGATTCCCCTCCATTTCGTCCTGGCACCGGGGAAGTGTGTCAGGGCAAAAACGGCGAGGAGTCAGGCGCCAGGGGCTAGAAGAGTCCCGGAATCACCTCCTCCGTCGTGTTGGCGTACGAGGTTTCCTGCTCGGCGAGGTATGTGGCCCACGCTTCGCTGTCCCAAATCTCGACTCGGCTGCCAGCGCCGATGACGGTCAGTTCCCGGTCAAGCCCCGCATAGCTGCGGAGATTGCCGGGGATGGTGACGCGGTTTTGTTTGTCCGGCGTTTCGGAACTCGCTCCGGACAGGAACACCCGGAGGTAGTCGCGAGCTTGCTTGCTCGTGACCGGGGCCTGACGGATCTTGTCATGGAGCGTTTCGAATTCGCGGGTGCTGAACACGTAGATGCAGTGTTCCTGCCCGCGCGTCATCACCACGCCGGTGGAGAGTTCCTCCCGAAATTTCGCGGGAAGAATGATTCGACCTTTTTCGTCGAGCCGGGGGGCGTACGTGCCAAGGAACACGCGTACCCCTTTCTTCCGGCCAGATTCAGGTCTGTCTCCACTTTACTCCACCTTCAACCACTTGTCGAAGAATTCTGACCTGTTTCTGAACCTAATCAGCAAACTGCCCCGAATTCATTGGCCACTTGCTGTGGAGGAAAAGGGAGCACACTCATTGAAAATGGATGCCTATTGCTGGTTTTTGGGCACAAAAAAAGGGCCGATCGGATGATCGGCCCTTTGGGGCTGCAAATTCTTGAGTTCTGGAAACCCGGTGGAGGACTCAGCTCAGGTGACAAAAGGCCATTCGCACTACTGACCGTTCGCGCTACTGACCGTTCGCGCTACTGACCGTTCGCGCTACTGACCGTTCGCGCTACTGACCGTCTTGACGGCGGTCCCAGCGGTCGTTCAGGCGATCCATCAGCCCCTGGTTGGACTTGGCCTGCGCCGGTCGACGACCGGGTGCGGACGGTCCGGGAACGCCACGGAGGGCTTTGCCGGGCGAGACGGCGACGAGAACGCCACCGAACATCACGATGAAGCCGAGAATGCCGAGCCAGAGCTGGGCAATGGCTACTCCCAGAATGAGCGCGACAATGCCCGCGACGGCGAGGAGTACACCGATGGCGATGGAACGATAGTTCGGGCGAAGTCGCGACGCACCAACGCTGGCGACGAAGTTGGCATCGTTGTGATAGAGGCTGCGCTCCATCTCTTCAAGGAGTCGCTGCTCCTGTTCCGAAAGCGGCATCTCATTCCCTTCCAGTTACGGGATCGAGCGGGTGGGTTGAAAAATTTGAACTGCAAAATTCGAACCGGGTACGGTCGAACTACTCAATTCTAACCCCGCCATGGTGGCTAGGCTATACGAGTGCCTGAAAGCAAACGCCTGGTCGACTTGGTTCAATCTCGCATCGACGAGTTCCTCATGTCCCGCGAACCAATTGTGACCCTGATCAGCTCCGATCTGACGCCTCTAACAGACTTCTCACGGCAGTTTCTCAGCGGTGGAAAGCGGTTTCGAGCCCAGTTTTGTTACTGGGGCGCGCAGAGCGTCCGTGTGGCCGATACGGGCCCAAATGCAGGCCAGTCGGGGGCGAAACCACCGGCGGCCGCAGCCGGCGGGCGAGGCGCGGCATCCACTGCCCCGGTACCGCTCGAGGCGGTCGTCTCGGCGGCCAGCGCCCTGGAAATTTTTCATGCCGCCGCGCTCGTGCACGACGACATTATTGACAACTCGGACACCCGACGCGGGGCGCCGAGCGCCCACAAACTGTTCGAAAGTTTGCACGAGAATGAGGGCTGGTCCGGCGGTCCGGTCACGTTCGGACGGGCATCGGCGATTCTGCTCGGCGACCTGCTCCTCGGATGGAGTGACGAGCTGCTCGACGAAGGACTCGATGCGGTCGCCGACCGACCGTCGGCCCGGCGCGCTCGGCTTGAGTTCAATCACATGCGCACCGAGGTCACGGCCGGGCAATACCTCGACATTCTCGAGGAACGCGCCTGGCTGGCTCAGCCCGAATCGCAGCTGCTCGACCGTGCCCTGCGGGTCATCGTCTACAAGTCAGCCAAGTACAGCGTGCAGGCTCCGCTCGTGATCGGGGCCGCGCTGGCCGGAGCGTCAGCCGACCAGCTCAGCTCGCTGCGGGCCTTCGGCCTGCCGCTCGGAATGGCTTATCAGTTGCGCGACGACCTGCTCGGGGTGTTCGGTGATGCCGCGGTGACCGGAAAACCGAGCGGGGACGACCTGACCGAGGGCAAGCGCACCGTGCTGATCGCGCTGGCTCGGGAGCGGCTAAACGACCGGGATCGACAGGCACTGGATGCCCAGCTCGGCGACCCGACGCTCGATCAGGCGCAGATTCGCGCCCTTCAGGAGCTCATCACGGCCAGCGGCGCGGTCGAGCGGGTCGAAACTTTGATCGCCGCCCAGGTCGCAGAAGCGCTGAACGTGCTGGAAACCGCTCCGATCACTGCAACGGCCCGGCAGACCCTGCTCGATCTGACCGATCGCGTGACGCGTCGGGCATACTGACCGGCGCAGCCGTCGTGATCGGCGCATCCGTTTTATCATGAGGTCATTTTGCGCCGCACGCCGGTCGCCGGCGGGCCGTACCGAAGGCGCTTAGGCGAGCGCCTGGGCGACGCGGCGCACCTCGGCCTTGCGTCCGGCGCGGAGGGCTTCGATCGGAGCAACGCCGAGGCTGTCGTCGACCTCGAGCAGCCAGGTCATGGCCTGCATGTCGGTGAAGCCGTCATCGGCCAGCACGAACAGCGTGCCGCGCAGTTCCGGAACGGGAGCTCCGTCACGCAGAAACAGGGAGGGAACCGACACGACGTTGTCCCGCCGGATAGCCAGCAGGTATTTGTCGTCGATCAGGTGCCGCACGCGGCTCTGGCTCATTCCGAGGAGGTTGACAAGGGCAGGAATAGTAAGCCACTCGGGCTCTGAAGACAGATCACTCACGTTGGTAGCTTCCCATGATTTTGGGGCCGGTACAAAACCTTGTGGAGCTTTTTATCGTGATCAGTGCCAATTCGCGGCTCCGTGTCAATTGACTCCCTCTCATATTTATGAAAACCTCAAGGTGGGGATTGCTGCACCGCAGCCGTTGCTGCGAACTTGATGTCCACATCGAGCGTGATGCACACAATGAAACGGAGCACCATGTCGACCAGGGTGAAAACACAAACTAAGACGGATGCCGCGGCGCCGGCTGCACCGCGCGCCACCGTTCCGCAGACTGGCGCTGCACACGCCGGTATTCAGCTGAGCGGTGCTGAGCTGAGCGCTGTTGATCGTGCCGGCACTCCTGTTGCCACCGGAA
Organism: Cryobacterium sp. Hh7; assembly: GCF_004403155.1. Taxonomy (NCBI): domain Bacteria; kingdom Bacillati; phylum Actinomycetota; class Actinomycetes; order Micrococcales; family Microbacteriaceae; genus Cryobacterium; species Cryobacterium sp. Hh7. The sequence goes on from NZ_SOHG01000016.1 coordinate 274,863, forward strand.
CGAAGCGTCGGGTGAAGAAGGCCGCAGACCTGCGGTCCCGCCAGGCCCTGCTCACTGTGCCCATTGTGCTGGTCAGCACCCTGGCCATCAGCCTCAACCTCGCAGCGCCCGCCGAAGCCCAGGGGCTCGCCAAGAAGCCACTGAAAACGAAGCTCGCCCAGTCCACTCCGGTTCTCGCCGCCGTTCCCACGTCGGTCGCTGCCACCGTGCAGATCGCACCGGCGCAGTACTCCGTCGTGGACGGCGACACCGTCAGTGGTATCGCTGGCCGGTTCGGTCTGTCTACGGCGGCCGTGCTGGCACTGAACGGTCTCGATTCCCGGGCCCTGATCTTTCCAGGCCAGGTCTTGACCCTGACTCAGGCGGCGGCGCCGGCCGCATCCGCTGCACCGGTCTCGACGAATTATGTCGTGCAGAGCGGCGACACGATCAGCGGCATTGCAGCCACACACGGGCTGAAGACCGCCGACCTGCTTGGAGCGAACGGCCTCGACGGCAGCAGCGTGATCTACCCCGGCCAGGTCGTGCTGCTGGCCGCTGCTGCCGCGATGGAGGCCGCCGTGTACGTCGCACCGGCGGTTGCGGTTGCCGCCGCCACCCACACGATTGCCTCGGGCGAGACCATCACCGCGGTCGCTGATGCGGCCGGGGTGAGCGTGCAGGCCGTGCTCGACGCCAACGGACTCGGCTGGTCGAGCATCATCTACCCCGGGCAGGTTCTGACCCTGCCCGTGACCGTGGCCCCGGCGGCCTCCATCACTCGCGCCACCGCTGGCATCGTCACGCCGATGACCGCCGAAATGCGCCAGAACGCCCAAACCATCGTGGCGACGGGGCGCGGCGCGGGCGTGAACAATGCCGGTCTGGTGATCGCGCTGGCCGCCGCCGCCCAGGAGTCAGGGCTGCGCAATGTCGACTACGGCGACCGGGATTCCCTCGGGCTGTTCCAACAGCGCCCGAGCGCCGGCTGGGGCACCCCGGAACAGGTCATGGACCCGGTACGGGCCAGCCTGGCCTTCTTCGGCGGCGCGTCCAACCCCAACCCCGACATCACGCGCGGTCTGCTCGACATCCCCGGCTGGGAGTCGATGACCGTCACCCAGGCCGCCCAGGCAGTGCAGATTTCGGCCTACCCCGACTACTACGCGAAGTGGGAAACATCGGCGCAGGCCTGGCTCGTCGAAATCGGCTGACCGAATTCAGCGCCCCGACCGGGTGTCTCCCCGGCGAACCCTGCGCGCCGCGCGCCGGGGTCGCCACCCTATTACCTAGAATCAAGGAGTGAGCGTTCCCTCGACCGACCCGATGATTGGCCGTCTTATCGACGGCCGGTATCAGGTGCGCTCGCGGATCGCGCGCGGCGGCATGGCCACGGTCTACCTGGCCACCGATTTGCGGCTGGAACGTCGCGTCGCGATCAAGATCATGCACGGCCATCTGGCCGACGACAGCGCCTTCAAGATCCGCTTCATTCAGGAAGCCCGCTCGGCCGCCCGGCTCGCACACCCGAACGTCGTGAACGTCTTCGACCAGGGCCAGGACGCCGATATGGCCTACCTGGTCATGGAATACCTGCCCGGCATCACCCTGCGCGACCTGCTCAAGGATTACGGCCGGCTCACCCCCGAACAGACCCTCGACATTCTCGAAGCCGTGCTCAGCGGGCTCGCCGCCGCCCACAAGGCCGGCATCGTGCACCGCGACGTCAAACCCGAGAATGTCTTGCTGGCCGACGACGGTCGCATTAAGATCAGCGACTTCGGCCTGGCTCGCGCCGTCAACAACAACACGGCCACCGGTCAGGCCCTGCTCGGCACCATCGCCTATCTCTCCCCCGAACTCGTCACCCGCGGCGTCGCCGATGCCCGCAGCGACATCTACGCCCTCGGCATCATGACGTTCGAGATGCTGACCGGTGAGCAGCCGTACGTGGGTGAAGCCCCGATGCAGATCGCCTATCAGCACGCCAATGACACCGTGCCGATGCCGAGCAGCAAGGTCGACTCAATTCCCCGCGAACTCGATGAACTCGTGCTCTGGGCCACCGCCCGCGATCCAGAGGATCGTCCCCGCGACGCCCGGGTCATGCTCGACCAACTGCACGATGTCAGCGCACTCGTGCGTGGCGGCACCCAGGAGCTGGCCCTGCAATCGACCATGGTGCTGCCCGCGAGCGTGCTCACCGGCGCCAACGCTCTGGCGGATGCCGAAACCCAGGTTTTTGGTCCCAAGCTCGCTCCCACCAAACCGCCCGCCGCAACCCTGCTCGGCTTTCACCCGGTCGGCACCGGCCCGGTGGGACCGCCCGACAGCGGCGAGCTGCTGGGTAAGAAGGCCGACAAGCGCAAACGCCGCGGATTCTGGCTGTTCGCCCTCGTCGTTCTCGTCGCTGCGGCTCTCGGCGGCACCGGCTGGTACTTTGGCTCTGGCCCGGGCTCCGACGTGATGCTGCCCGATTTCGCGTCGGCCTCCCCCGAAACAGCCTCGGCTGAATTGACTGAACTCGGCCTCCAGCCCGAGCTCGGTGGTGCCTTCAGCGCCACGGTCGCCGAGGGGATCGTCATCGGCACCGATCCGGATGCCGGCAGCCGGGTTCCCCAGGACAGCCCGGTCACGGTCATCGTCTCCCAGGGCCTGCAACCGATCACGCTGCCCACGCTGGCCGGCGTTACGCAGGAGGCGGCATCCGCTCTGATCACCGATTTGAAGGCCGTGGTCGGCAGCATCGACCCAGTCTTCAACGGTGACGTGCCCGAGGGCACCGTCGTGGCCGCGAGCAAGGAAACCGACGGTGCCGATGTCTCAGCCGGTGGCGAGTATTTCGAAGGCCTGACCGTGAACCTCGTCGTGTCGCTCGGGGCGATTCCAAACGTCGACGGCAAGACCGTGGCCGAGGCCACCGATATTCTGGCCGGAAAGAACCTGCTCGTCGTCTCGGGCGAGCAGACCTACAGCGACACCGTGCCCGAGGGCGACGTCATCACCGCGCAGGTTCCCGAGGGCACGATTCGCGAGGGCGCCACGCTCACCCTCGTAATCTCACGCGGCCCCGAGCCGGTCATCGTGCCGAACGTCGTGGGTATGACTTGGGCTGATGGCAAAGCCACTCTCAGCGCACTGGGATTCAAACTCGACTACAGCGCACTATGGGACGTACCTGGATTCTCCATTGTCATAAAGGCAACCGACCCTCCGGCTGGTACGTCCGCGGTAAAGGGAACCACAATCAGACTGACCGGCGAGCTCGCGTAGCGTCGCTGACCTGCGGTTTGCTGGCTCCAGTGCAAAGCGCAGCCAAATACGAGACCATATGGCCCCGATCTTTCCGGGGCAAGTGACGTCATTAAAGGGGCGCGGATGGTCGCGGGGAGCGGCATCCGCTCGCCGACCCGTGAGTTCTGAACACCGAACCGTGAGTTCTGATCACCGAGGCGTGAGCTTCGGCCCGATTTCGGCCGTTGAAACGATCAAAACTCACACCTCGACGAGGCTCTGCCTCGAAAACTCACGGCGCGACGAAACCCCTGGCTTCAGAGCGGCTGTGCGGAAGCGGCGGAGGCGGGTTGTTCGCGGAGTTGCGAGTTTTGAGGTGTTCCGGGGCGTTGAGCACGCTTTTCGTGCAATGCCCCGGAACACCTCAATGTTTGAGCGGGGAGCGAATGACCCGCCTCCGACGCGGGCCGCGCTAGGAACGCGGATGCAGGCATCCGCTCACTGGGCCCACCTTGTGAAAGCGGGCCCACGATTGATCATGGGCCCGCTTTCCGGGCCCGGGCCCGGTCGATAAGAAGAGGCTAGCGAGCAGCTAGCTCCTCGGCCACCAGGAAGGCAAGCTCGAGCGACTGCATGTGGTTCAGGCGCGGGTCGCAGAGCGACTCGTAGCGGGTCGCCAGGGCGGCCTCGTCGATGTGCTCGGAGCCGCCGAGGCACTCGGTGACATCGTCGCCGGTGAGTTCGACGTGGATTCCACCGGGGTGGGTTCCGACGGCGCGGTGCGCCTCGAAGAAGCCCTTGACCTCGTCGACGACATCGTCGAACCGACGCGTCTTGTAGCCGGTCGGAGTGGTGACACCGTTGCCGTGCATCGGGTCGGTCACCCAGAGCGGCGACGCCTCGCTCGCCTTGATCGCCTCGAGCAGCGGCGGCAGGGCATCGCGCACCTTGCCGGCCCCCATGCGGGTGATGAAGGTGAGGCGGCCAGGCTCCCGGTTCGGGTCAAGCTTGTCGACCAGGCGCAGCATGTCGTCGGCCGACGTGGTCGGGCCGAGCTTGACCCCGATCGGGTTGCGCACCCGGGAGAGGAAGTCGACGTGGGCGCCGTCGAGATCGCGGGTGCGTTCCCCGATCCAGATGAAGTGCGCCGAAGTGTTGTACGGCGTGCCGGTGCGGGAGTCGATGCGCGTCATCGGGCGCTCGTAGTCCATCAACAGGCCTTCGTGGCTGGTGTAGAACTCGGTGCGCCGCATGGCTTCGAAGTCGGCGCCACAGGCGATCATGAACTTGATGGCGCGGTCGATGTCCTTGGCCAGGCCCTCGTAGCGCTGGTTGGCCGGGTTCTTGGCGAAGCCCTGGTTCCAGCTGTGCACCTGCCTCAGATCGGCGAAGCCACCCTGGGTGAACGCGCGAATGAGATTGAGAGTGGATGCTGCCGTGTGGTACGCCTTGACGAGCCGGTCGGGGTCGGCTTCGCGCGATTCGGGGGTGAACGGGTAGCCGTTGACGATGTCACCGCGGTAGGCGGGCAGGGTAACGTCACCGCGGGTTTCGAAGTCGCTCGAGCGCGGCTTGGCGAACTGGCCAGCCATCCGCCCCATCTTGATCACGGGCATCGATGCGCCGTAGGTGAGTACGACCGCCATCTGCAGCACGGTCTTCACCCGATTGCGGATCTGGTCGGCGGTGGCGCCGCTGAACGTTTCGGCACAGTCGCCGCCCTGCAGCAGAAATCCCTGCCCGCCGGCGGCCTGCGCGAGCCGGTCACGCAGAATGTCGACCTCACCGGCGAAGACCAGCGGCGGTTGCGTCGCCAATTCGGCGGATGCCGCGGCCACCTTGTCGGCGTCCGGCCAGGTCGGCTGCTGCTTGATCGGTAGGGTGCGCCAGTGGTCGAGACCCGTGATGACAGAGGCTTCTGCGGCAACAATGGGCTCGGTGGGGTCTACCACGGGATAGTTCCTGTTTTCTCTGCTGGACCGGTAACGCGCGCCGGCTACGAAATGGATGAGGTGCTGCAACGCGCACGGCGCAGACAGCACTTCTGGCAGCCTATCGCGAAAGACTGGCCCGCTTCTCTTTGACGGAGGATGCGTAGACGTCCACGTACTCCTGCGTGCTCAGCTGCCGTAGCTCGTGCATGAGCTCATCGGTGACGCTGCGCAGCACGAACCGGTCACCCTCCATGCCCTCGAACCGGGAAAAATCGAGCGGTTTGCCGATCACGATTCCGATTCGGCGCACCCGGGGAATACGAGTTCCGGTGGGCATGGCCTTCTCGGTGTCGATCATGGCGACCGGAATGACCGTGACGCCCGACTCGAGCACCATGCGTGCCACACCGGTGCGTCCCCGATACAGGCGGGCGTCCGGGCTGCGGGTGCCCTCTGGGTAGATGCCGAGAATTCGGCCATCCCGCAGGACACGCAAGCCGGTATTGAGCGAATCTTCGGAGGCCTTGCCGCCGGAGCGGTCGATCGGCAGCTGCCCGGCCGCGGTCAAAAACTGCCGCGTTGCCCAGCCCTTGAGCCCCTTGCCGGTGAAATAGTCGCTTTTGGCCAGGAAAGCCACGCGGCGGGGCACGACGAGCGGCAGAAAAACCGAGTCGATGAACGACAGGTGGTTGCTGGCCAGAATGACCGGGCCGGTCTTCGGAATGTGGTCCAGACCGATGATCCAGGGGCGAAACAGCGAGAGCAGCAGCGGGCCGATGACGATGTTCTTCATGATCCAATAGAACATTCGCACTCCTTCATCCTGCTGTGAAAGCTTAGTCCGCCTGCGCTATCCAAGCGGATGCCGCGCGCGGCCAGACCAGACCGGTCACCGCCGCGGTCTCCCGCACCCGCGCGCCAGGCCTGCTGAGCGCCCGCTCAACGCCCACTCAACGCACGGCGTGCAGTCGGGCGAGGTCTGCCGCACCGACGACGCCGGCGTCGTTGACGAGCTGGGCGATGGCGAACTCGGCCTCCGGGTGATACCCGCGGGCCGGAAGGTGTTCGAGGTAGGCCGCCCGGATCGGCTCGAGGAGCAGCTCGCCGGCGGCGGCGACTCCCCCGCCGAACACGAAGACCTGCGGGTCGAGCACAGCGCCCAGACTCGCACAGCCTTGCCCGAGCGCGCCGCCGAGCTGGCGCAGAGCCGCAATGGCTCCGCCGTCGCCGTCCTGAATTAGCCGTCCGACCTCTTTGCCGGTGAGTTTGCCGCGCCGCTCGCGGGCAGCAGCCAAGCCGAGGCCGATCCCGCCTGCATCCGCAAAATCATTGGCGATGCGCAGCAGTGCCCGGCCGGAGCCGTACTGCTCGAGGCAACCGTGGGCGCCACAGCCGCAGGCCAGACCGTCGGGAACGACGCGCAGGTGGCCGAGTTCAGCGCCGGCGCCGAATCCACCGCGAAACAGTGCGTTGTTGGTCACGATCGCACCGCCCACCCCTGTGCCGATCGTGAGGGTGACCATGTCGGTGTAGGCGCGTCCGGCGCCGAAGCGAAATTCGGCCCAGCCGGCGGCATTGGCGTCGTTCTCGATGATGATGGGCAGGTCCAGGCGCGCCTCGAGCTTGTCGCGGAACGGTTCGTTACGCCAATTGATGTTCGGCGCGTAATACACGGTCGACTGGGCAGAATCGATGAACCCGGCCGCTGCAACGCCGGCAGCGACGATGTTCTCGCCCTCGGACAGGCTCTGAATCATGGCCACGACGGCGTCTTCAATTTCGCGCGGGTTGCCGGGGGTGGTCGGCGTGCGCTCAGAGCGGATGATCGTGCCCGCTTCGTCGACGAGCGCTCCGGCGATCTTGGTGCCCCCGATATCGATACCTATGGCGTGCACGGGGCACCTTTCGTTTGGGGCATTTGGGAAGCGGTGCCTGCCAGCCGGGCGGCTGTGCAGGACACCCTCTAGAGTGTAGTAAACCAGTTTGCCGCTGGACGAAACACCCGCTCACCCTAAGAATTCTTAGGCGCTGGGCAGTTGGCACGTTCAGCCGGTACCAAAGGAGTTGCCGTGAAACAGTTTGATATGCCCGCCGTTGTTCCCGCCGATCCCGGCGCCAACATCACCGACCTCCTGATGGACCGCCTCGCTGCGACTCCAGACCTCGTTCTGTTCTCTCTGCCGCGCAACGGCCAGTGGCTTCCCGTCACCACGAAGGAATTCCACGCCCAGGTCGTGGCGCTGGCCAAGGGCCTCGTCGCCGCCGGCATTGAGCCAGGTGACAAGATTGGATTGATCTGCAAGACGCGCTACGAGTGGACCCTGATCGACTTCGCGGTCTGGTTTGCCGGGGCGATTCTGGTTCCGGTCTACGAGACCAGCTCCCCGAGCCAGGTGCAGTGGAACCTCAGCGACTCGGGCGCCACGTCCGTCATCGTCGAGACCGCCGATCACTTCGCCCGATTCGATGAAGTTCATCCGGAACTCAGCGACATCCGTTCGGTCTGGCAGATCAACCTGGGCGACCTGGACAAGCTCGTAGCCGGGGGTGTCAACGTCACCGACGCCGAAATCGAACGCCGCCGCGACCTCGCTGTCGGCGATGACATGGCCACCCTGATCTACACGTCCGGCTCGACCGGCAAGCCCAAGGGCTGCGTCCTCACCCACGCCAATTTCCTCGAGACCAGCCGCAATGCAGCGGTCGCACTCAAAGAGGTGTTGGTGCACCCGGAGGGCGCCTCAACCCTCCTCTTCATCACGACCGCCCACGTCTTCGCGCGCTTCATTTCGGTGCTGTGCGTGCACGCCGGGGTGCGCGTGGGGCACCAGGCCGACACCAAAACCCTCCTGGCGGCGCTGGGCAGCTTCCAGCCCACCTTTCTGCTCGCCGTGCCGCGGGTGTTTGAAAAGGTCTACAACTCGGCTCAGCAGAAGGCTGTGGCCGGTGGCAAGGGCAAGATCTTCGATTCCGCAGCCCACGTCGCCGTCGAGCATTCCAAGCTCCTACAGGCGGGAACGTCGATTCCGCTCGGCATGAAGATCAAGTTCGCCCTGTTCGACAAGCTCGTCTACAGCAAGCTGCGCGCTGCGATGGGCGGCAAGGTCGTCTGGGCCGTCTCGGGCTCGGCCCCGCTCGGCGCCCACCTCGGCCACTTCTTCAAGAGCCTCGGCATCGTCATTCTCGAGGGTTACGGCCTGACCGAAACGACCGCCCCCGCCAACGTTGGCCTGGCCACTCGGGCCAAAATCGGCACGGTCGGACCGCCACTGCCCGGCGTTTCAGTGCGTGTCATGGACGACGGTGAGATCGAAGTCAAGGGCGTCAACGTCTTCAAAGAATACTGGAAGAACCCGCAGGCCACGGCAGACACCTTCGACGACGGCTGGCTCAAAACGGGCGACATCGGCGACTTCGACGCCGACGGCTTTCTCACCATAACCGGGCGCAAGAAGGAGATCATCGTCACGGCCGGCGGCAAGAACGTCGCTCCGGCCGCCCTCGAAGACCCGATCCGGGCGAACCCGTTGGTCGGACAGGTGATCGTCGTCGGTGACCAGAAGCCCTTCATCGGAGCGCTCATCACCCTCGACCCCGACATGCTGCCGGTCTGGCTGAACAACCATCAAGAGGACGCCGGAATGACGCTGGAACAGGCATCCGTCAATAAAACCGTGCTCGCAGAAATTCAGCGCGCGGTCGACCATGCCAATGAGGGTGTGTCGCGGGCGGAATCGATTCGCAAGTTCACGCTGCTTTCGGTCGAGCTCACCGAGGACAGCGGGCACCTGACGCCGAAGATGAGTATCAAGCGCAACATCATTCTGCGCGACTTCGCTCAGGAGATCGACACGATGTACTCGAACGCGCCGGTGACTGAGGGAATCTCGCTGCGGGAGTAGTTCGAGATTGGGCCCGGCCCGCGTGGGTCGGGCTCAGCGCGGTTTTTGGCGGGTCGGGTCCGGGAAAAGCCCTCCGCTGATCGCTCAAACCGTGAACTCACAACCCCGCGGATTACTTACCCCGTTCCCTCATCTCACGGGGCTTCGCCCGTGCCGGGTCAGCGCCGACCGTTCACGCTCCGGTCAGTACGCGGGGGTCAGGGGCTAGAACCAGTTGGACTCGCGGATTTCCCTCATCGCGGCTCGCCGGTTTTCCTTGTCGAGACGGTCGATGTAAAGAAAGCCATCGAGGTGATCGGTCTCGTGCTGCAGCGCCTGAGCCATAATTCCGGTGCCGGAGAGCTCGACCGGGTTATTGTCGAGGTCGATTCCGGTCACCCGGGCGAAGGGGTAGCGCTTGGTGGGGTACCAGAGGCCCGGAACGGACAGGCAGCCCTCGTCCACGAAGTCGGGTTCGCCGGAGAGTTCGACGACGGTGGGGTTGAGGATGTAGCCGATGTCGCCGTCGACGTTGTAACTGAAGGCGCGCAGGTTGACACCGATCTGGGAGGCGGCGACGCCAGCCCGACCGGGTAGGCGCACGCTGTCGACCAGGTCGCGCACGAGGCCGCGAACGCGGTCGTCGATTCCGTCGATGGGGTCGGAGACGGTCTTCAGTACCGGATCCCCGAAGAGACGGATCTGACGTTCGGGCACGGGGACACTCCTCGGGGTGAGCGGATGAGGCAGATTGAGCAGGAGGACACGACTGGTTCAAACGGATTCAGCGTATCCCCTGTGCGGGTCGGGTTAGGCGCTGCGGTCGGCGGGGAGACCCTCGACGACGAGCTCGGCCAGGGTGCGCGCAGCCAGCCGAGTGATCGGCCTGAGGTCCTTGTAGGACACGACGCTGCCGGCGGCGAGCTGCGGGTCGTAGGGAATGCGCACGATTTCTCGCACCCGCGAGCGGAAGTGTGACTCGATCTCTTCGAGGCGCACCAGGTTGGTGCCCTGCGTGGCCGTGTTGAGCGCGACGATCGCGTTGCGTACGAGGTCGCCGTAGCCGTTCGCTTCGAGCCAGGTCAGGGTCTCGGAGGCCAAACGCGCCTCGTCGACGCTTCCGCCGGAGACGATGACGATTGAGTCGGCCCGCTGCAGGGTGGCGCGCATGACCGAGTGCACAATGCCGGTGCCGCAGTCGGTGAGGGCGATCGAGTAGTAACGCGCGGCCAGGTCGGCGACGACGTTGTAGTCGTTCTCATCGAAGGCTTCGGAGAGCAGCGGGTCGGTGTCCGAAGCAAGAATGTCGAGGCGGGTTTCATCGCGCGAGACGAGCGTGGAGAAATCGGTGAAGTTGCCGATCGATGCGGCCTTCGAGACGACATCGCGCACGGTCGAGCGGGTCTGCTTGCTCACGCGTTCGGAGAGCGTTCCGCGGTCGGGGTTGGCGTCGATCGCGATGATGCGGTCGTCGCGAGCGTCGGCCAGCGCCATGCCGAGCAGCGTCGTGACGGTGGTCTTGCCGACGCCGCCCTTGCGGGTGAGGATCGGCACGAACCGGGTGCCGCCTTCGAACTTGCGACGAATGCGCTCATCCATCTCCTTGTAGGCGCGCACCTTGGGCGAGTCGCCGAGATTGACCAGGTGCAGCGAGAGCGCGTAGATGAATTCCGGCCAGGCGCCCTGCGGCGCCTTGCGGGTCTTGCGGTTCACAGTGAGCAGGCGATCCGAGGTCAGCATGGACGCCGACTCGGGGGCTGAGCCGTTTTCGGAGCGGATGCGATCGCGCTGAACCGACGCTGCGGCATCCGTTCTGGAAAGCGATTCGACGGCGGAACTGGCGCCAGCCGCCCTGGCTGGGGCCGGCGTGTTGATTTCGACGGTGTGGGTGGCCGGGGTCGGCAGGGCGCGGACCGTCGCCGCGGAGGTGCTCAGTCCCCCCAGGGCGACGGCCCGCCGCGGAGCGGCGGGCACGTCGATGGGAACGCTCAAACTCTCGGGCAGGGAGGCTGCGAGGTTGTCGATCGTGTGCGGTGGCAGCTCGCTGTGGTACTCGTCGCCGCGGTCATCGGTACCGCGATGCTCGTCCCGGGTTCGTTTGGCGGTGGCCGACACGGGGCGCGCGGGCTCGCTCTGGTCGTCAGTACGTTTGTCTGGCACGGCACATCCTCAACTGATCGATAACGGCCCTAATCTTAGCGTGGACGCACCACCACGAGCAGATCGCCGGCATCGACCTGCTGGGTGAGCGGGATGGCGACCCGCTCGATGGTTCCGGCGATCGGCGAGGTGATCGCGGCTTCCATTTTCATGGCTTCGATCGACGCGACGCTCTGGCCGGCTTCGACCTGGGCGCCTTCTTCGACCTGCAGGGTGACCACGCCGGAGAAGGGCGCGGCGATCTGGCCGGGCTGGTTGGCATCCGCTTTCTCAGCGATTTTAGTCTGCACCGTAATGCTGGTGTCGCGCACGAAGACGGGGCGCAGCTGGCCGTTGAGGATGGTCATGACGGTGCGCATGCCCTTCTCGTCGGCTTCACCGATGGCTTCGAGGCCGACGTAGAGGCGAACGCCCTTTTCAATCTCGACGGCGTGTTCCTGGCCCTGATGCAGGCCGTAGAGGTAATCAAGCGTGTCGATGACCGAGAGGTCACCGTAGGTCTCCTTGACCTGTTCGAACTGGCGGGTCGGCGCCGGGAACAGCAGTTGGTTGAGCATCGAGCGACGTTCGGCGCCCGTGGCTTCGAGCGCGGTGCGCTCCCCCGCGGTGATCTCGGTGACGCCGACGCGCACGTTGCGTCCAGCGAGCACCTTGGTACGGAAGGGCTCCGGCCAGCCGCCGGGCAGCTCGCCGAGTTCGCCGGCCATGAATCCGATCACGGAGTCAGGCACGTCGTACTTGTCCGGGTTTTGCTCGAAGTCGGCCGGGTCGGCCTTCACCGCGGCGAGGTAGAGGGCGAGGTCACCGACGACCTTCGACGACGGGGTGACCTTGGGCACCCGGCCGAGGATGGTGTTCGCGGCGGTGTACATGTCTTCGATCAGTTCGAAGTGGTCGGCCAGGCCGAGGGCAAGGGCCTGGGTGCGCAGGTTCGACAGCTGCCCGCCCGGAATTTCATGGGAGTACACCCGGCCGGTCGGGGCGGACAGGCCCGATTCGAACGGGCGGTACAGGGTGCGCACGGCTTCCCAGTACGGCTCGAGGTCGGTCGTGGCCTTGAGCGAAATGCCGGTGTCGCGTTCGGTATGGGCGAGGGCGGCGACGAGAGAGGATGCCGACGGCTGGCTGGTCGTGCCGGCCATCGGAGCGGATGCCACGTCCACGGCGTCCGCACCGGCGCGCGCCGCGGCGAGCAGCGTCGCGAGCTGGCCGCCCGGGGTGTCATGGGTGTGCACGTGCACGGGCAGGTCGAACCGTTCACGGAACGCGCTAACGAGCTTCTCGGCAGCGCTCGGACGGAGCAGCCCGGCCATGTCCTTGATACCGATCACGTGCGCGCCGCTGGCGACGATCTGCTCGGCCAGGCGCAGGTAGTAGTCGAGGGTGTAGAGGTTCTCGGCCGGGTCGAGCAGGTCGCCGGTGTAGCAGACGGCGACCTCGGCCAGGGCGGTGCCGGTGTTCAGCACCGCGTCGATCGCCGGACGCATCTGCGACACGTCGTTGAGGGCGTCGAAGATGCGGAAGATGTCCACACCGGTGGCGGTGGCCTCCCGAACGAACGCGTCGGTCACCTCCGTCGGATACGGGGTGTAGCCGACGGTGTTGCGGCCGCGCAGCAGCATCTGCAGGTTAATGTTCGGCAGGGCTTCACGCAGGCTCGCGAGGCGTTCCCACGGGTCCTCGCCGAGAAAACGCAGTGCCACGTCGTAGGTGGCGCCGCCCCACGCTTCGACCGACAGCAGCTGCGGCGTCAGCCGGGCCACATACGGGGCGACAGCGACGAGGTCCTTGGTACGCACCCGCGTCGCGAGCAGCGACTGGTGGGCATCCCGGAACGTCGTGTCGGTGACAGCGAGTGCGGTCTGCCCGCGCAGGTCGGCGGCGAACTTGGTCGGGCCGAGCAGCTGCAGCTTCTGGCGTGAGCCGTCCGGGGCCGGCTGGGTGATGTCGAGCTGGGGCAGCTTGTCGCGCGGGTGCACCGTGGTGGGCGGCGCGCCGTTGGGCTGATTGACGGTGACCTCGGCCAGCCAGTTGAGAATCTTGGTGCCGCGGTCCTTGGACTCTCGGCCGCGCAGCAGCTCCGGACGCTCGTCGATGAACGAGGTGCTCAGGTCACCGGCGGCGAAGTCGGGGTCGTCGAGCACGGCCTGCAGGAACGAAATGTTCGTGGAGACGCCCCGAATGCGGAACTCCGCCAGCGCGCGCTTGGACCGCACGACGGCGGCGGCGTAGTCGCGGCCGCGGCAGGTGAGCTTGGCGAGCATCGAGTCGAAGTGTGGGCTGATCTGGGCGCCCGGGTTGATCGTGCCACCGTCCAAGCGGATGCCGGCGCCACCGGGAGAGCGATAGGTGGTGATCTTGCCGGTGTCGGGTCGGAAACCGGCGGCGGGGTCTTCGGTGGTGATGCGGCACTGCAGGGCGGCGCCGCGCAGGCGGATCTCGCCCTGGGTCAGGCCGATCTCTTTGAGGGTCTCCCCCGCCGCGATGCGGATCTGGGCCTGCACCAGGTCAACATCGGTGACCTCCTCGGTAACGGTGTGTTCCACCTGGATGCGCGGGTTCATCTCGATGAACACGTGCTGCCCAGCGCGTTCGCCGACGGTGTCGAGCAGAAACTCGACCGTGCCGGCGTTGACGTAGCCGATCGAGCGGGCGAACTTGATCGCGTCGGCGTAGAGCTGCACCCGAATCTCATCGCTCAGGTTCGGCGCCGGAGCGATCTCGATGACCTTCTGGTGCCGACGCTGCACCGAGCAGTCGCGCTCGAACAGGTGCACCGTCTCGCCGGACGCATCCGCCAGAATCTGCACCTCGATGTGCCGGGGCCGAAGCACCGCAGCTTCAAGGAACATCGTGGCGTCGCCGAAAGCGCTGTTGGCCTCACGCATGGCCTCTTCGAGCGCTCCACGCAGCTCGCTCTTCTTGGCGACACGACGCATGCCACGCCCGCCACCACCGGCGACGGCCTTGGCAAAGATGGGAAAACCGATCTCGTCGGCCTGGCTGATCAGCAGTTCAACATCGGTCGACGGCTGCGTCGACTTCAGCACGGGAACGCCGGCCGCTATGGCGTGCTCCTTCGCGGTGACCTTGTTGCCGGCCATTTCGAGCACGTCGGCGCCCGGGCCGATGAACGTAATGCCAGCAGCGGCGGCCGCATCGGCCAGCTCGGGGTTCTCCGAGAGAAAACCGTAACCGGGATAGATGGCGTCGGCGCCGCATTCCTTCGCCACGCGGATGATTTCACTCACGTCGAGATACGCGCGGACCGGATGCCCGGCCTCGCCGATCTGATACGCCTCATCCGCTTTTAGGCGGTGCAAAGAATTCCGATCCTCGAACGGAAACACAGCCACGGTCTTGGCTCCGAGTTCGTAAGCCGCGCGCATGGCACGGATCGCAATCTCTCCGCGGTTGGCAACAAGGATTTTCTCAAACATGCAAGCCTTTCGAGGGCAGCCGGGCGCACAGCTAACGGTTAGGTTCTCTAACACTAGTGAAGGTAACCTTGCTACTCATGCACGTACTCAGCGTTAGCTCCCTTAAAGGAGGCGTAGGAAAGACCACGGTGACCCTTGGTCTGGCTTCTGCTGCCTTCGCCCGCGGCGTGCGAACGCTGGTCGTGGATCTCGATCCGCAATCCGATGTTTCCACCGGTATGGGCGTCCAGGTGGCTGGTCACCTCAATGTCGCCGATGTGCTCGGTTCGCCCAAGGAAAAAACCGTTCGGGCCGCTATTGCGCCGAGCGGCTGGACATACAACCATCCCGGCACCGTTGACGTCATGATCGGCAGCCCCTCGGCCATCAATTTCGACGGGCCGCACCCGAGCATCCGTGATATCTGGAAACTCGAAGAGGCTCTCTCGACGATCG
This sequence comes from Cryobacterium sp. Hh7, assembly GCF_004403155.1. Classification (NCBI taxonomy): domain Bacteria; kingdom Bacillati; phylum Actinomycetota; class Actinomycetes; order Micrococcales; family Microbacteriaceae; genus Cryobacterium; species Cryobacterium sp. Hh7. The sequence goes on from NZ_SOHG01000016.1 coordinate 289,926, forward strand.
AGAAGGACTATGAGCTCGTACTCATCGACTGCGCGCCCTCGCTCAACGCCCTCACGCGTATCGCGTGGGCCGCGAGCGACCGGGTTGCGGTTGTGACCGAGCCCGGTCTGTTCTCGGTCGCTGCGGCTGACCGGGCGCTGCGCGCGATCGAAGAAATTCGCCGGGGGCTGAGTCCGCGGCTGCAGCCGCTCGGAATCATCGTGAACCGGGCCCGCACGGCGTCGCTCGAGCACCAGTTCCGGATCAAGGAGCTGCGCGACATGTTCGGTCCGCTCGTGCTCAGCCCGCAGCTGCCCGAGCGCACCTCGCTGCAGCAGGCGCAGGGGGCTGCGAAGCCGCTGCACATCTGGCCGGGTGACAGTGCCCTCGAAATGGCCGGCTACTTCGACCAGCTGCTCGACCGGGTGCTGCGCACGGCGCGCATCGGCGAGTACGCCGAGGTTGCCGCGCACTAGTTCGAAACTCGGCGCCTGCGAAGTCGCTGAGTTCGAACTGCGGCTTTTTGGATTTACGGGGTCTTGGGTTGGCGATGCGGGGCAGTCATCTGCTGCTCGGCTCAGACATCGCCGTTCCGGAGTTGGAATCCGAATAAAGCGCTCGGATTCCGCCTCCGGAACGGCGAAACTCGCACCCCACAGACAACCGGCCCCGCTTCGACTTCGGGATGGGCGCATCCCCGACGCGGGTCACGGCTGCTTCGCAGCGTGACCAAGTACTTCGACTGCAGGCTTGCGCTACCGGCCTGACCGACCCGTCAGTGCCTGCGCTCGTTGCCATCCGTTGATCGAGACCACCATCGACCGACCCGACCGTGTCTGCGGGTGTGAGCTCACGGTGGGTGCTCGCGGAGGGCGCTGCTAGGAGATTTTGCGGGTGGTGCGACGGGCGGCCAACTCGTCGGCGGGGTCGACGGGCTGCATGTCGAGCTCGACCAGGCTGGTCTCGACCTCGCGCAACACCTTGCCGACGGCGATGCCGAAGACGCCCTGGCCACGGCTGACCAGATCGATAACCTCGTCGTTGGAGGTGCAGAGGTAGACACTCGCGCCATCGCTCATAAGTGTGGTCTGGGCGAGATCGCTGATGCCCGATTCGCGCAGCTGGTTGACCGCGGTGCGAATCTGCTGCAGTGAGATTCCGGTGTCGAGCAGGCGTTTGACGAGTTTGAGCACGAGGATGTCGCGAAAGCCGTAGAGGCGCTGGGAGCCGGATCCGGCCGCCCCACGCACAGTGGGCTCGACCAAGCCGGTGCGGGCCCAGTAGTCGAGCTGGCGATAGCTGATACCAGCGGCACGCGCAGCGACAGCGCCGCGGTAGCCGGTGTTCTCATCGAGCTCGGGCATGCCATCGGTGAACAGCAGTCCTAACGAGTAACGCGAAGCGTCAGCGTCAGGCTTGAGCTCACTCATATGGGTTGCCTCTCGGGGGTTTACCTGGTGCGGTGCTTCAGCTGGCGGTGGCGCCCTGATTCACTGTGGTGTGGAACTGGTACAAAAGATACGTGGTGCAAAAGAATTAATGAGAAAACTAGTGCTGAAGGTTTGCGCTTTGCAGCTGGTGATGCGACGACGTCCTGCTGTGGACCGCTCTAGTTACGGTACCGAGGTGGGGTGCCTTAGTGCCTGACATTCGCGCCAACGGTTTGGCGTGTCGGCGCCAGGCACCGACTAAGACACCCGTTGCGACGGCGTCACCGGACTTCACGACGGGTTGTGCCTGAGTCAGTCTACGACCTACTTGGTCAGTCGGCCCAGAGCTGAGCGAATCAGGCTGCCCCGAATCACTTCGAGCTGCCCGGCGATTTCTACCGCCATTTCGGCAGCCTTTGCCCGGCTCGAAGCGTCTTTACGCCGAGCCAGGGGCACCAGTGCACTCTCAATCAGACCCAGCTCACGTTCAGCGGCCCCACGGAAGCCACGCAGGTGGCGCGGTTCGATGCCGCTGCGCTGCAGCTCCACGAGGGCACGCAGCACGCTCAGTGCCCCATCGCCGTAGTAATCGGCGGGCAGGATGATCGACGCCGAAACGGCATCGTGCAGCAGTGTCGCCGATGCTCCCGCTTCGCGCAGGAGGTCTTCCCGGGAGAGCCGTCGCACGGTGCCGAGCATCGACGGCCCCGGGGTCGTTCCGCCCGGCAGCACCGGCGAGAGACCAGCGTCCAGATCGTCCAAATAAGAACGGATAACTTTCAACGGCAGGTAGTGATCGCGCTGCATCGACAAAATCAGCCGTAACCGATCCACGTCACCCGTGCAGAACTTTCGATAGCCCGATTCAGTGCGAGCCGGCGAGACCAGACCTTGCTCCTCGAGAAAACGCAGCTTGGACGGGGTGAGATCAGCGAATTCCGGCGTGAGGCGTGCCAGAACCTGGCCGATGCTCAGCAACGGCGCCGAGCCCGGGGACTGGGCCTTCACCGCCGACAGGGGCCGAGCCTGAGCGGCGCTTGCCGCCACTATTCGCTCGCCGCGCGGGCGAGGTCACGGCGGGAGGCGTAGAAGGTCAGGCGGAATTTACCGACCTGCACCTCCGTACCGTCGGTGAGTCGCGCGGTTTCGATGCGCTCCCCCTCGTAGTACGTACCGTTGAGCGAGCCGAGGTCTTTGACGGTGAACGCGGTGCCGTTGCGCAGAAATTCGGCGTGACGGCGGGACACTGTGACATCGTCGAGAAAGATGTCGGCGTTGGGGTGTCGGCCGACACTCGTGAGATCGGCGTCCAGCAGAAAGCGGGCGCCGGCATTGGGGCCACGCCGCACCACCATGAGCGCAGAGCCCGACGGCAACGCTGCGATCGAATCCTGCTCCTCTGCGGTCACGTTGGAGTCGATCGACGCGATCTGGGCGGCGAACTCCTGGCTGAAGTTCATAGTCGTATCGGTGCTGAGCATGTCGTGCACCGTCGTCGCTTCGCCGGATACGGCGTCGATGGGCACTGAGCCGTTGGGCACTGAGCCGTTGGACGACACCGCGTTGGACGATGCTGGGGTGGACTGCGCCTTGCTGGGCATTGCTTCGCCTGTCGTCGGGTTCTCTGGCTGATCTGCGGGCACGTGCTCGTTCTGCTCCTCGGAATTATTCCTACCGGAAAGATCGACCATCATGCACCTCCTACCGTTCCAGCGTATCGGAAGATACACCCTCGGAGACCCTCGGTAGTCGAATCACTCGCATCGCTTCAATGGCGTAGATAATGCCGGCCCACCAGTACAGAAAAGCGCCCCAGATTCCGAAGGCCCACCCCACCGGCTGCGACCACCATTCCAGCTGCGGAAATGCCTGCCCCAGCATGAGCATCGGCAGGGCGTAGAACAGGCAGAAGGTAGCGACCTTGCCCAGTTGGTGCACCGGGAGCGGTCCGAAACCGAAGTTCGCGAGGACGATTCCCAGAGCCAGCAGAAACACATCGCGCCCCACCACGACGAGCACGATCCACCACGGCACGAGGTCGCGCCAGGCCAGGCCGATCAGCGCAGCGAAGATATAGAGGCGATCGGCGGCCGGATCCAGTAACTGACCGAGGCGGGTGATCTGGTTCCAACGGCGGGCCAGAAAGCCATCCAGCCAGTCCGTGAAACTGGAGATGCTGAGCACGACGAGCGCCCAGGCATCCTCCCCCTGAGCCAGCAGCACCAGGAACACCGGCACGAGCAGGAGGCGCAGAAAACTCAGCACGTTGGGCAGATTCAAGACCCGATCGCTCACCGTGCCGTTCACTGGGCCTGTCACATACGCAGTCTATCGAGCGCCCGACCGGAGCCGCACGGCCATGCACTCCACGCCGGCGGTTCGGTCAGCCCAGTCGCGCCCGCAGCGCCGGCCAGCGGGCAGCGAAACCGGGGTGCAGCGCGAGCAGGTCCACCCCGTCGGCGGGCACCCAACGCAGGGCAATGCTCTCCAGATCGCTGATGACCGGCTCGAACACCTCGGTGGCCTCGACGACGACGGTCGTGTACGACCAGAATCCCAGGTCGAAGCGCGACGTGAATTTCAAAGTCACGAGGTGGGCCGGGACGCCCGCTTCTTCCCGCGCTTCGCGCAGCGCCGCGTCGAAGGCGGTTTCGTTCTCGTGACGGGCGCCACCGGGCAGTCCCCAGGTATCACCAAAATGGCTCCATACCGCGCGATGCTGCAGCAATACCCCACGGTCGGGATGATGCACGAGCAGACCGGCCGCCCCGAATCGGCCCCAATATTTGCGGCCGTCCGGACTGTAAACCCAGGCGTCGCCGCTATCTCGATCCACGCCAGGACGAGGCACACCGGCCGCAGCCGCATCAGACACGCTAGAACCGTCAGTCATGCTCTAAGCATGCCCGTCTGCGACCCCAAAAAGAATTCAGGCGGCCGGCGAATTGCCGCTATCGGTGGATTTTCGATCCCTAGATCGACATGATGGCGTGCATCGGGGCTGTGCCCAGACGTTCGCGACCGTGCAGATCGGTAAGTTCGAGCACGACGCCGACACCGGAGACGGTGTAGCCGGCCCGTTCGATCAGCCGGCTCGTGGCAGCGATGGTGCCACCCGTTGCCAACACGTCGTCGAGAATCAAGACGCGGGTACCTGCGGGCAGCTGGCCGACCTCGAGTTCCAGGCGTGCCGAGCCGTACTCGAGGTCATATTCTTCGGTCAGCACAGTGCCGGGCAGTTTGCCGCCCTTGCGCACGGCCAGGACGGATGCCTGCGCTGCGTACCCGACGGCAGCCGCCAGCAGAAAGCCGCGCGCCTCGATGCCGGCCACGGCATCGAACTGGCCGCGGTGCTGGTCGGCCAGGTCATCGACGATCGCGCGGAAGGCGAGGGCATCGGCGAAGACCGGGTTCAGATCGCGGAACACGATGCCGGGCTGGGGAAAATCGGGATAGGAGGCCAGAAGTGCTTCGACGTGGCTGGCGGCGGCGGACGGCGAAGTGGGAGTAGAGAGTTGAGTCACTGATTCATCTTAAGCTGCGTTGCCCGCAGCCGTATGCGGAAGGAACGGCGAGGGTCAGGATTCCGAGCGCTCCGGAGCCAGCTCAACGGCCGGTACCTTCGGAGCGCGCGGCACCGTAGCTATCGCGCTCATCGAATCCAGAAAATGCACGACAGCGATCTGCTGGTCGCCGGTGAGCTCGAGGACAACTCGCATCATCTGCTCGTGAGTGGCAGCAAGCGAGTCGCGCATCTCGTCGTGCGACGACTGCGTGGCGAACAGCCGCTGCGCGCGCCCGTCTGACGGGTTCACCTCGCGGCGAATATGACCGGATACCGACAATCTCGCGAGAAGTTTTGCCGTGGCCGCCGAGGAGATGTTCAAGAATTCGCTGAGATCCTTCGGGCTGGCGACCCGGTTCTGCCGCTCGCAGGCGATGAGATGACGCAGCGCCATCAGATCGGTTTCGTTGATGTTCATCTCGGCCTGCGCACGATGACGCATGGCGGCATCGGCTACCCGAAAGCGACGCACGGCACGCAAGACCTCGATGGCGAAAGAAACACCATGTTTCTCAGGGTCGTACCAGTACGCCCCCTGTTGCAGGGGGTTACGCTCATCTTGGATCATATGACCATGCTAACGTGAGCTGTCGCTAACCTGGTTAGTTATTCGTGTACTGATCGGGTTGACTTAAGAAGGAGAGCACGTGCACACCGCCAACGCGCTGAATGAACACGAAATTCTGCTGGTTGATGAGCACACGCACGACGGAGCAGCACCCCAGCCCAACGGGTCGCCGCCAACACTGCCGGCACAAGTACAGCACGTGGACCGTGTTCATGCTTGACACGGTTCCGGCCGGAGTAGAAATCGAGCTGGCTCGATTCTTCGCTGCCGCACGCCTGCGGGCGAGCGACTACGGCGAGCACTACGTCGCCCTCTGGGACTCCCTGGCCCAGGCCAGCAGTGGCGGCAAGCGCGTGCGCCCTGCCCTGGTCCTGGCGGCGTATGCCGGTTTCGGCGGACGCGATCAGGGCCTCGTCGCTCCGGTCGCAGTGAGCTTCGAGCTGCTGCACACGGCCTTCCTCATTCACGACGACGTCATCGACCGCGATCTGACCCGCCGCGGGGTGGCCAACATTGCCGGTCGCTTCAGTGACCGCGCGCTCGCCCACGGTGCAGCGGCCGACCAGGCCGGGGTTTGGGCTGCGGCGGCGGCAATTCTCGCGGGCGATCTCGCCCTGAGTGAGGCACACCGCGCGCTGGCGAAACTGCCGGTCGATGTGCCCACCCGGCTGCGCCTGCTCGACCTGCTTGACCGGGCGGTTTTCGTCTCGGCAGCCGGGGAGCTGGCCGACGTCACCAATAGCTCGGCGCGGCATCCGCTCACGGTGGCCGAGGTCATCACCACCCTCGAGAATAAGACCGCCGTGTATTCCTTCGAAGCCCCATTGCAGGCCGGAGCGGTACTGGCCGGGGCCGGGGCCGACGCGATTAGCGTTCTCGGCCGCTACGGACGGCTCGTTGGAGTGGCTTTCCAACTGACCGATGACCTACTCGGCGTCTTCGGCGATCCGCTGAAAACCGGCAAGAGCGTGACGGCCGACCTGCGCGAGGGCAAGCAGACCGCCCTCATCGCCCACGCCGGCAGCACGGCCAGCTGGTCGCTGATCGCTCCCTATCTCGGCAAGGTCGACCTGAATGACGACGAAGCGGAACGCGCCAGGGAATACCTGCGCGCGTGCGGGGCGAAGGAAGCGGCCGAAGGCCTGGCCTACGACCACTCCCGACTGGCGGTGGAGGCCCTCGACCCGGCGATCATTCCGGCGGGACTGCGCGCCAGCCTGATTGAACTCGCCGAAGCCGCCGTGAACCGGTCACGCTGATGGGCCCGTTTCGGGCCGCGGTTCAAACCGACAGCACGACCAGCAACCTGAACAAGTACGCCGAGACGGCCCGGGCGAGCTCGACGACCGTCATCGGGCACTATTCCACCTCGTTCGGACTAGCCACCCGGCTGCTCGACGCTCGGGTGCGCACGCCGGTGCGCACCATTTATGCCCTTGTGCGCATCGCCGACGAGATCGTGGACGGCGCCGCCGCCGAGGCCGGTGTCTCCATCGACGAACAGCGGCACCTGCTCGACGAGCTCGAACTCGAGACCGAGCGGGCGATCGTACGCGGCTACAGCACGAACCTGGTAGTGCACGCCTTTGCTGCAACGGCCCGCCAGTCGGGCATCGACTCCAGTCTGATCGCCCCATTCTTTGCGTCGATGCGCCGGGACCTCGACCCGGAACCATTCACCGCCGAGGGCGTCGCCGAATATATTTACGGCTCGGCCGAGGTGATCGGACTCATGTGCCTACGCTGCTTTCTGCAGCACTCACCCCGCACCGCCGCCGAAGTCAGTGTGCTCGAAGACGGTGCCCGCCACCTGGGCGCGGCCTTTCAGAAGATCAATTTTCTGCGCGACCTGTCCTGCGATCGTGAGGTGCTCGGCCGCAACTACTTTCCGGGAATCGACCCGCTGAACCTCAGCGACCCGCAGAAAAATGCGATCCTCGAAGACATTGATGCCGACCTCGAGATCGCCAGCGCCGTGCTGCCCCTGCTGCCCGCCAGCTGCCGCCGGGCCGTGGCCGCAGCGCAGGGCCTGTTCACCCGCCTGTCGAATCGACTACGGTCGACACCGGCCGATCGATTACTGCGCTCCCGCGTTCGGGTGCCGGATGGAGAAAAATTCGTGATTGCTCTGACCGCTACCCTCGGACCCGGCGCGTGGAAGCGATGACCGGCCCAGGAACCACCGGCACCGGACGTACCCGCACGATCGTGATCGGCGGCGGTATCGCCGGCCTCGCGAGTGCAGCCCTGCTCGCCCGCGAGGGCCATGAGGTGACCCTGCTCGAGGCCCGTTCCGAGCTCGGCGGGCGGGCCGGCGTGTGGAACACCGACGGCTTTCGCTTCGACACCGGCCCATCGTGGTATCTCATGCCCGAGGTATTCGAGCATTTCTACCGCCTGCTCGGCACCTCCGCAGCCGAACAACTCGACCTCGTCAAGCTGGACCCGGGCTATCGGGTGCACTTTGAAGGGGAAAAGGCGCCGGTGGATATTCTCGCTGACCAGGCCGCCAACATCCGCTTATTTGAGCAGCTGCAGCCGGGGGCCGGGGCGGCGCTTCGCCGTTATCTCGACTCGGCCGCCGAGACCTACGACCTGGCCGTGCAGCGTTTTCTGTACTCCAGCTACGAATCGTTTCGCCCGTTTTTAGTGCCCGACGTGCTGCGGCGGCTCGGACGGCTGGCCCGTCTGCTGCTGCAACCACTGGACAAGTTCGTCGCCGGCTTTGTCAGCGACCCCCGACTGCGGCAGATCCTCGGCTACCCGGCGGTCTTTCTCGGGTCGGCGCCGAACCTGACGCCGTCGATGTACCACCTCATGAGCCATCTCGATCTGGCCGACGGCGTGCTTTACCCGCAGGGCGGTTTCGGAACCCTGATCGACAGCATCTCCGCGCTCGCTCGCGCCGAGGGTGTGCAGCTCGTCACCGGCGCGCGGGTCACCGAAATTCGGGTCAGCGATCAGAAGGCCATCGCCGGGGTGAGCTACCTGGACGCCGACGACCAGCTGCAGTATCTGCACGCCGACACGGTCGTGTCGTCGGCTGACCTGCACCACACGGAGACCGAGCTGGTGCCGGCCGAACTGCAAACCTATCCCCAGCGCTGGTGGGACAAGCGCGTCTCGGGCCCCGGGGCCGTGCTGGTCATGCTCGGCGTGACCGGGGAAATCTCCCAACTGCAGCACCACTCACTGTTCTTCACCACGGACTGGGGCAAGAACTTCGGGCAGATTTTCGGCAAGCGCACCTCGGTGCCGTCACCGGCCTCGCTCTACGTCTGCATGCCGAGCGCCACGGATAAGTCGGTGGCGCCGGCCGGAAGCAGCAACCTGTTCGTGCTGGTGCCGGTGCCGCCCGACGTGACCCTTGGCCACGGTGGTGTCAACGGTGCCGGCTCGCGGGCGATCGAGCTGATCGCGGATGCCGCCATCGAGCAGGTCTCCCGCTGGGCCGGCATCCCCGACCTGGCCGACCGGATCGTGGTGCGCCGCACCGTCGGTCCGGCCGACTTCGCCGCTGACCTGAACAGTTGGAAGGGCGGCGCCCTCGGCCCCGCGCACACCCTGCGGCAGAGCGCCTTTCTGCGCGGTTCGAACATGTCGAAGAAAATCTCGGGACTGTACTACGCCGGCGGTACAACCATTCCCGGTATTGGACTGCCTATGTGCCTGATCAGCGCCGAGATTTTGCTTAAGCGGATGCGCCACGACACGACCACGGGACCGCTCGCCGAACCGTTGCCCGCACGTCCGACTTACTCGAACGGGGCTGCCGGAGACCCGGTGGAGTCTGCGCCGCAGCAATCGTGACCCTGCTGTACCTGCTCACCCTGCTGGTCTCGCTCGGCGGCATGGTCGTTCTGGACTGGCGCTTTGGTCTGTTTTTCTGGCACTCGCCGGTTCGAGCCGTGCTCGTGGTCGGCATCGGCGTGCTGTTCTTTCTGACCTGGGACCTGTTCGGAATCGGCCTGGGCATCTTCTACCGCGGGGAAACCACCCTGATGACCGGGCTGCAGCTGGCGCCGGAACTACCGCTCGAGGAGCTCGTCTTTCTCACCTTTCTCTGCTATCTCACCATGAACCTGGTACGGGGGGCCCAGCTCGTGCTGCACCGGCAAACCCGAGCATGACCTATCTCATCCTGAATGCGATCTTTCTGGCCATGGCCGCCGCGATTGCCACGATGGCGCTCGCGCGCCAGTTGATTTCCCGCCGATTCGTGGTGTCCGTCACGCTGGCCCTCGCCTTGACCCTGCTACTCACGGCCGTCTTCGATAACCTGATGATCGGGGCTGGACTGTTCAGCTACGACCCGGCGCATATTTCGGGTCTGTTCATCGGTCTCGCTCCGATCGAAGATTTTGCCTACCCACTGGCCGCAGCGATTCTGCTGCCTGCACTGTGGGTTCTCCTGGGCCGTACCAAGATAGGACGAACGGATGACTGAGCAGCTCGGCACGGTGTCATGGAAGACCCGCCAGGTGGTGCTGTCGTCCCGGCCGCTCAGCTGGATCAATACGGCTTTTCCCTTCGCCGCGGCCTACGTCATGACCACCGGACGCATCGATGCACTGCTGATCGTTGGCACCCTGTTCTTTCTCATTCCGTACAACCTGCTGATGTACGGCATCAACGATGTCTTCGACTACGAGTCCGATCTGCGCAATCCTCGGAAGGGCGGCGCGGAGGGGGCTCTGCTGCATCCCGCTCTGCACCACCTGGTGATCGGCGCCGGCGTCGTGAACGTGGGGATTGTGGGGGCGGCGATGCTGGTGCTGGCGGGGGCGGAGCATCCGTTGTCATGGGTCGTCCTGGCCGGGAGCCTGTTCGCCGTCGTCGCCTACTCGGTGCGCGGACTGCGGTTCAAGGAACGCCCCATTCTGGACTCGATCACCTCGAGCACGCACTTCGTCAGCCCGGCCGTCTACGGCCTCGTCGTGGCCGGCGCCACGATCACCCCTGGACTACTGGCCCTGCTCGCGGCGTTTTTTCTATGGGGCATGGCCAGCCATGCCTTCGGCGCCGTGCAGGACGTTGAACCCGATCGCCACGCCGGAATCGCGTCGATCGCGACGGCGCTCGGCGCCTGGCCGACGGTGCGCCTCGCGATCACCTTCTGGGCCCTGGCCGGCCTGCTCATGATGTTCACCCCGTGGCCCGGGCCGCTGGCCGCTCTGCTCGTCGTGCCGTATATTCTCGCGGTTCGGCCATTTTGGACGGTCAGCGATGCCGAGTCGGGCCGCGCAAACCGGGGCTGGAAGCGCTTTCTCCGGCTCAATTTTCTGAGCGGGTTTCTCGTGACCCTGTTGCTGCTGTACTCCATCCGTCTGGCCGCGTGACGCAGGCCGAGGCCAGCTAGAGTCGTGTGATGGAGCTTACTTCTGCCCGGGTCGACAGCTGGAGCTGGGGCGTTCGCCTGTTCAAGACGCGGTCCATGGCCACGACCGCCTGCCGCGCTGGGCACGTCAAGGTCAACGGTGACAAGGCCAAGGCCGCGCAGGCGCTGCATATCGGCGACGAGGTACGCGTGCGCACGGCCGGGTTCGACCGGGTGCTGATCGTGTCGCGCCTCGTGGTCAAGCGGGTCGGGGCCTCGCTCGCCGCCGAGTGTTACGTCGACCACACTCCCCCACCGCCGCCGCGCGAGGAGGTCGCGCTGGTGCCGATGCGAGATCGCGGTGCCGGGCGGCCGACCAAGCGCGAGCGCCGGGAAATCGACGAGCTGCGCGGGCACATCACCGAGTAACGACATCACCGGATAACCGCGAAACAGACGCTGCGGTGCAGCTGATCCTGCAGGTGCTGGCTAATGCACCTGTGGCGGATGCGGAGCGGGCGTCTCCGCGGCCTCGAGCGGCACGGCGGGCGAAGCCTGGATCCGAACCGACTGAAGGGCGGCAAGCGACTTGAGGGAATTTTTGATGCGGTCTTCGGCGGCCGGGTCGACCTGGCTTGCGGCAACGTTGGCCTCTAACACCGCTCGAACAACTTCATCACGCTGGATTTTCAGGCCACGAGGGGCGTCCACCCCGATGCGGATGCTGTCGCCGCGTACGTCGAGCACGGAGATGACGATGTCGTCGCCGATGAGGATCTTCTCCCCGATTTTCCGTGTCAGAACGAGCATCCTTCAATCCTATCGTTCGAGGGTGGGGCGGCGCTGAATTGGACGGCCGCTCGCCCACCCCACAGGAATTCCCAAATAATCCACGGTCTGCGGGCTGCGAGTCAGTTCCTCGCCCATCACGACGATGGCATCGATGCTCACGGCGGCGTCGACCATGGACACCCACTCCGCGGTGTCGTCAGGTTTGCGGGACGCGTCGACAACGGCCCAGACCTGGTCGGCCCCCAGCGCTCGCAGCGAGGCCGTGAGCCGATTGAGGTCCTGCGATTCCCACTGAAAAGCGATGAATACAACCTGATCGCGCCCGACTCCGCGTGCCCGCGCAGCCAGTGCCGCTCGGGAATCACTGACGCGGTCGACCCCAGTCAGTCCCGCACGACCTGCCGCATAGACTTCACTCGAGCCGCTGGAGTCTGCCATGGACCGGGCAGCCAGCAGCGCCGCGTCGTCCAGTGCTACGACAACCACCAGGTCGCCGGCGCCGGTGAGTGGAAAAGGCGCAACAAGGCTGACGGGCGGTACAGCTGTCTCCGAAGTTGATTCAGACAATCGCTCGGCAAATGATGATCCCCTGGACGCAATGATCGGCTCATCGAACCGGGGCGTGGGCACGAATTCGTGATCCAGCCCCTCGCTATAGTCCGGTTGGTCCGGATCGTTGGTATCGAAGGTGAGCTCGTCCATGATCTCGGCAAATCGGTCGGTCTCAGTGGAGACATGCCGCGCGTTTGCTCGCTCCCCCCTCTTCGGCTCGATAACATCGCCCTCGTCCGCGTCATCGAGGAGTGCGGCAATACCGAGACGTTTCGGTAGATTCAGAATATCGTCGTCGATTTGCGACGTTGAATCGGGTCGGGGCACTTCGACGAGCACTTCGTAGGACTGGCGTGCAAAGAAACCACGGATTCCGCCGACAGTGACTCGTTCAGCGGAAATGATTCGCACATCCGGACCGTGAAGGGTGCGCGCCCGGTCGGTGACCTCGAGCAGCGTTGTACCTTTAAGCAGAAATCTGGCCGGTTCCACGAACCACTCCTACCGTCTCGATGGCGACATTGGCTGAGGTGACTTCTCCATAGGACAGCACAGGCAGGCCGCCTGCCTGCGCAGACACCATCCTGCGGATCGCGGGTCGAAGCGCCGGAGCGCAGACCAGAACCGCCGTCTGGCCGCTCGCTTCAACCGTTGCGACCTGTGACCGTACGGAGTCCAGAACGCCCTCAATGCGGTCGGGGTCCATGAGGATCTGTGTTCCTTGCTCAGAGGGTCGCAGGCCTTCCAACATGGCCTGTTCCAGTATCGGCTCGATCATGATGACGCGTAAAATTCCCGCATCGAGATACTGGGATGTGAGTGCCGGTCCTAGCGCTGCCCGGGCGGTCTCGATCAGCCCTTCGGGGTCGTTCGAAGCCTTGGCGCGCAGGGCGAGGGCTTCGTAAATGCGCGGCAGGTCGTTGATCGGAATCTGCTCACCGAGAAGCCCCTGCAGTACGCGCTGAATCTCGGCAAGAGAAAGCAGCCCAGGAATCAGGTCGTCGACGGCCGACGGGTTCACCTGCTTGACGCCATCGGTCAAAACTCGCACGTCTTCGCGCGTGAGAAGCCGATCCGCGTTGGTGGTGATGATCGACGATAGGTGGGTGACGAGCACGGACACTCGGTCGATTACAGTCGCGCCGGTCATTTCGGCGCTGTGCCGCATCTCGCTGGGTACCCATTTGCCGGCAAGACCGAAGACCGGCTCCACCGTGGCGATTCCGGGCAGGCTCTCCAAGGCATCGCCCAGGGCCAGCACCCGGCCGGTTGGGGCCACCCCTCGCCCGTATTCCACTCCTGAGATGCGGATGACATAGGTCGAGGGTGGCAGCTCAATGCTGTCGCGGGTGCGCACGGGAGGAACAACGACACCAAGATCCATGGCGATTTTACGACGCAGGCCACGGACACGGGCCAGCAGGTCGTCCGATCCCCCCGACACGATATCGATGAGGTCGGGAGCAAGAAGGATTTCTAGTGCGTGTACACGCATCTGGGCGATGAGGTCTTCGGAGCTGTCGGTCTGCGGGGCCTGCGCCCCGACGACGGCGGCGGAATCCACCGCTGCCCGCGCGTTGCTGTCCTGGGCCTTCAATCGTTGGGCCACCAGGATGAGCGTGCCACCGACAAGGAGGAAAGGGAGCACGGGCATTCCCGGAATAATTGCCATCAGAATCGCCGCCGAGCCGGCGATCGTCAACGAGTGACGAGACTGAGTCAGCTGGGTGGTGGCCGTCGAGCCGATGTCGGACTCGGCATTCGATCGGGTGACGATCATACCGGTGGACACCGCCATCAGCAGCGCCGGAATCTGCGTGACCAGACCATCGCCGATGGTGAGTAGCGCGTAAGTCTCCAGCGCCTCCCCGACGCCCATTCCACGCTGCACCATGCCGATGGTGATTCCACCGATGAGGTTGATGATGATGATGACGATGCCAGCGATGGCATCTCCCTTGACGAACTTCGACGCTCCGTCCATGGCCCCGTAGAAGTCCGCTTCGGCTGAGACTTCCGCGCGCCGGGCCTTGGCCTCGGAGTCCGTAATGAGACCGGCGTTGAGGTCGGCGTCGATCGCCATCTGCTTACCTGGCATGGCGTCGAGGGTGAATCGCGCTCCGACCTCGGCCACGCGCTCCGCTCCCTTGGTCACCACCACGAATTGAATGACAACGAGAATAAGGAAGACTACAGCGCCGATGATAATGGAGCCGCCGACAGCAACGTGACCGAAGGCCTCGATCACCTGGCCCGCGTATCCATCTCCCAGTACGAGGCGCGTGGATGCCACGTTGAGGCCGAGGCGAAAGAGAGTGGCCACGAGCAGCAGGGAGGGGAAGACCGAGAATTCCAGCGGCTTCTTCACGAACATGGTGGTCAGGAGGGTGACCAACGCGAGCATGATGTTCACGATGATGAGCACGTCGAGCAGCCCAGCCGGGATCGGCACGATGAGCAGCAGGATGATCCCCACCACTCCGACCGGCATGGCGATCTTCGCCAGATTCTTATTCACGTCAGTGCTCTCCGGATGGTGGGGCGGGTGGGGACGGCAGGGTGGAGGGGGATGACATCGTGTGCACTCCCGAAGCCGCGCCGCGCGACTTGAGCGCCATCACAAAAGCGAGAACACGCGCTACGGCATTGTACAGTTCAACAGGAATCTCCTGCCCGATCTCACATGCTGAGTGCAGCGCTCGAGCCAGCGGAATGTCACGCACGATCGGCACTTTGTCAGTTTCGGCCTGCTCTCGAATGCGGGTCGCAATATGCCCGGCCCCCTTGGCCACCACGCGTGGCGCCGAGCGGCCAGGCTCATACTTGAGTGCAACGGCCAGGTGGGTTGGGTTGACCATGACCACGTCCGAATCGGTCACGGCGGCGATCATTCGGTTTCGGCTCATCGCCAGTTGGCGGGCGCGACGCTGCGACTTGATCATCGGGTCACCTTCAGAGCTCTTGTGCTCGTCGGAGACCTCCTTTTTCGTCATGCGTGTCTTCTTGCGATTTCGACGCATGACGACGTAGATATCTGCCACGGCGAGAACGAGACCGGCGATGACCGCCGCCTGGATGAGCAACGCGGTACCCTCAGCGGCCACGTCGATGAGTTCGGTGAGGGGCAGTCCGCCACCGGTCATCAGCACCGGGATCATTCCCTGGATCACCAGGGTGAGTACGATGCCGACGACAGCGGTCTTGAGTAGGGCTTTGATGCCTTCCCACAGCGCCTGACCTCCGAAAACTCGACCCAGCCCCTTGACGAGTTGGAACTGTTCGTACTTTCCGGTGAATTTTTTGAAGTGGATGCCGCCCTGCAAGGCCGCGCTAGCAAGGACGGCAAACATGACCACACCGAAATACGGCGTCATGATGTACGCGAGTGAGGCAACGGCGTCTACGAGGACGACGACGGCTGCATCGGCGTCGGCGTTGAGAATCAGATCACGGATGCCCACGAATTGCTCGACGCCCGCATCGGCTGACCGCGAGATGGTGAACGGAAACATGACCGCCGCGGCACCGATGCCTACCCAGGCAGTCACGTCCTGCGACTTTCCAAGCTGGCCCTTCTCACGAACCTCCTTCATCCGCTTCTGCGTCGCCGGTTCCGTGCGCTCCCCGGAATTGCCGGGATCAGACATTCACCTCACCCCCAATAAGAACTCAGCGGCTTGACCAGTCAGAGTCGAGACGATACCGGGCAGAGCAATGAAGACGATCGATCCCAGGGTGAGAGTGAGGTAGATCTTAAGGGGAAACCCGAGCGCAAAAGCATTGAGTGCCGGCGAAACCCTGGTGATGAGGCCCAGTCCCGCATCGGCGAGAAACAGCACGACTAATAGGGGTCCAGCAATCTGCACGGAGGCCAGGAACATCTGTGACACGGCACCGATCATGGCTTCGACCGGATCGGCAAGGTTCAGTCCACCGCCGAGAGGAATCGCCGTGAAAGTGCGCACGAGTCCACCGATTATCAACTGATAGCTGTCAGACGCGAACATCAGCCCGATCGCCGTCATGTGGAAGAGGCGGGTGAACTGAGCACCGTTCACCATGGACTGGGGGTCGAACCCCTGCGCCATAGAAAATCCGCCGAACATGTCGATCAGACCGCCGGCCACCTGGATGGCGGCAAAGATGATGAAGACCAGAATGCCGAGCACGGCCCCTACGACGACCTCGAGTACGAGCGCCCCAATGAACGCGGGCGTATCCAGCGTTTCATACCCGGTCGTGACGACCGGTGAAACGGCAAGGGCCAGTCCGAGCGCGAGCATCGCCTTGATCCGCAACGGAAATGCATTGAACGAAAATGGCGGCGCGATAACCAGAAAGGCGATCATCCGCACTCCGGCGAGCATGGTCGCCTCGATCATCGAGAAGTTGAGAACGAACTCCATGTCAGAAGGTGCCCACGGTCAGCCACCGCCGAGTAGCGCCGGTATCTTTTCGAACATGGCGTAGGTGAACGACACCGATTCTGCGATCATCCAGTGACCGGTGATCAGCAGGGCCAGGGCGACGGCGACGGCCTTCGGAACGAAGGACAGTGTCACCTCCTGAATCTGGGTGATGGATTGCAGGAGGGAGATGCCGAAGCCCACGACGAGGGCCGTGATCAGGATGGGTGCTGAAAGTTTGGCCGCCAGGATGAGACCCTGAAGCCCGATGTCGAGAACCGCGTTGGTATCCATCAGCCGGTCCGGTAACTGCCGACGAGCGTTGTGATGATCAAGCCCCAGCCATCGACCAGAATGAACAGCAGAATTTTGAATGGCAGCGAGATCATCACGGGCGGGAGCATCATCATACCCATCGACATGAGCGCGGCCGCCACCACGATGTCGATTACCAGAAAGGGAATGAAGATGACAAACCCGATGATAAAGGCGGCTCGCAACTCCGAGATCATGAACGCGGGAATAAGGGTAAGCAGGGGAACCGAGGCGGCATCCTCAGGATTCGCCTGGTTGGCCGCTCTGGTCATGAGCGCGAGATCTTCCTCGCGGGTGTTGCCGAGCATGAATTGCCGCAGCGGGTCGGACGCAGCAGCCAACCCGTCGGTGAACGACATCGTCCCTTCCAAATAGGGGCCGACCGCGAGAACGTTGATGTCCGTCAGCACCGGCGCCATGATGAACAGCGACACGAAAAGCGCCAGCCCGGCGAGCACCTGGTTCGGCGGGATCGACGGCAGCGCGAGAGCGTTACGCGTCATAGCGAGAACTACGAAAATCTTGGTGAACGACGTCATCATGAGCAACAGTGCCGGGGCAACCGAGAGCAGGGTGATGCCGACAAGGGTCACGATCGACGAAGACGGCCCACCGTTCGGCCCGTTGATATCAATCGTGAAGCCGTCGGTCCCACCGGAATCATCCGGCATGAGCGGATGGATGGGTCGCGCTTCAGCCCCGGTTGCTGACACCAGAACGATTGCCGCGGCAACGATCAACACAGCGATCAGTCGTACGGTCAGAGGAATGGACGTCCTTCCACGCGCGTCGACGCTGGTCACGCTCACCGGCGGTGCCGCAGTGCATCGACGGCCTGCGTCCAGGTGGCCGGTGAGAGAATCGATCCCGCGAGGCGCGCCGGTGGCGCAGACACGTCGCTTTCACGGGGCGCGAGCGAGACGGGCGTCGGCGGCTCCGTTGAAACGGCCCGCAAAACACGAGCGAATGCCGAACCGTTGGCGCCCTCGACCGCAGCTTCTGCGGACTCCGGCGCGGGCGGGGCCGTCGCGCTCGACAGCACGGTCACTGACTGCTCGGTCACGCCCAGCACGAGTCGTTGCCCCTCGACATCGACTACGACAACGGATGCCTTCTGCCCGACGCCGTGACGCCCCACGATGGTCACTGCCTGCGCGATACCGGCCCTCCGACTCCCCCGCGACAGACGTCGCTGGATGTACCAGAGCAAGCCAAGCACGACTGCAAGGGACAGAATAACGCGGACTGCAACTATAAGGGTGTCCACCTACTAGGCACCCTCATGGATATCAAGGATCCTGGTGATGCGCACGGCGTAGTCCTGGTCCACGACGACGATCTCCCCATGGGCGATCAAACGACCGTTCAGCAGCACGTCCGCAGGAGCTCCCGCCGAGCGATCCAGTTCGATGACGGCTCCCGGTTCCAAAGACAACACGTCGCGCACCGCCATCTTGGTGCGGCCGATTTCCACGGTCATGGTCATCTCCACGTTGTTGATGCGGCCGATCTTTCCACCGGAGAGATCTGCAGAGGCCCGGGAAACACCATTCGAGGACCCGTTGGCGCGCATGCGGAGGGCGAACCATCCGCTCACCGCTATACCGTCCGTGAGCTCATAGACGGTTGTCTCGGCATCGGCAAAAAGCGCCGCGGCATCTTCGATGGTGCTGTCGCCGAGCACTCCGACACCAAAGACAGTGGCCGCACTCTCGAGGGCGGGCCGCACGACATCGGCGCGAGACACGAGGCCCGTTTGCGGACCTGCGGCTGCATCAAGGGAATTCGGGTCGGCCAGCACCAGGGCGAGATCCGCGGAGGTCGACCCGACGAAGCGGGCAACGATGGCCTGGCCGACTTGCTCGGGAAAGGTACCATCGGTGTCGGGACCGGTGGCCAACCGACCGTCGATGAGCATCCGCTCGCCCACATACGCAACGGGGCGCAAGCGCACCGGAGTGGGAAGGGACTGAACTAACGCGCCAACCGCCTGGGCATGCATGAGGTCGGTGGTGATCATGGGCGTTTCTCCTCGGATTCAATGATGATGCACGCCAGTCGGGACCCATTGGCCCCCATGGCGGCGCGGGCCAGCACGTGATCGTCAACCACGATGTCCAGCGGGCGATGTTGCGGGTGTGGTATGGGAATCAAATCGCCCAGGGACAGGGTGAGAATGCGCTGTGGCAAGACCTGGGCAGGAACGAGGCGCAGCGCGACGGTGACGGGCACGGCAGAAACCTGGGCCAACACGAGTTCCTGGGCATCCGCCGTGTTGCTCGTGGGATTGGCCTCACCGAGTTGCGGCATGATGGCCATGGCGGGAATGGCGACCGTGGCCAGCGAGGTAATCTCGCCGACACGGATATTGAATTTGGAGACGATCATGAGGTCACCGGTTGCGGCCGCCTGGGCAAACTGGGAGTTGTACTGAATCGTGTCGACGGTCATCGCGGCTGTGATCAGGGAACCGAGGGAGTACTTTAGGTCTTCCAGTGCCTCAGTCATCAGCTGTCGAAGCAGTGCCTGCTCGATCTGGGTGAACTTGCGCTCTTCGACCGGTCGTCCACCGGCGGTCCCGCCCAGCATATGCCCCACCCAGGCCAGGGCTGCAGCGGTCGGAAACTGGATGACAGCGCGGGGCGTCAGGCCCTCCAAACTGAACAGCACCATGGCTGTCGTAGAGGGCAGACTCGCTGCGTATTCGTCGTAGGTCTGCATGAGTACCTGTTCGCAGGTAACCGAAGACAGGACCCGCACCCGCGCGGTGAGCTGGGTGCCCCATTGCCGAGCGAAGGTCTCGAAAACCAGTTCCAGCGCACGCGAATGCTCTCGCGGCAACGTGCGCGGCCGCCGAAAATCATACACCTCAACGTCGGGCGCCTGCATTCCCGGCGCACCAATAGAGTTCTGTTCCTTGACCGTCACATTCGCCACTATCGGCCGCTCGAACCACGGCGTAAGCAGACCATCGAGATTATTGCGACTCAATGACCGTGGGAATCAGGGCACGAATGTTCTCGGGCTGGTCGGACATCACCACCAGGTCGACACGGCGGTTCGCTGCGGAATCACCGGTAGAAGTGAGAAGCGTGGAGGGCCGGGACGAACCGAAGCCGACTGCCGAGATCAGCGCGGGGGTGACCCCACCGGATTCAACCACGTAACGCAATACCGCTGTCGCTCGGCCGCCGGAGAGTTCCCAGTCGGTTTCGAAGTTCACGTTCACGCCGCGCGGGTCGGCATGCCCCTCAACCGAAATCTCTCGGGCCGACACGGCGAGCGCCGGCGCGATGGCATTGAGCACCTGCACCGCCTGATCACTGAGGCGGGCGAGATTGGGTTCAAAAAAAGTTTCCGAGCCGATCATTCCCACTGTGAGTCCGCGCTCGTCGATGTTGAAATCGATGAGATGGCTGAGGTTTTGGGCGTCGAGAGCGGCGCGCATCTGTTCGCGCAGTTCAATAAGGCGATCGACTTCGGCCATGGCTTTTTGGATATCGCTGAGCTCGGCATTCTCTGCAGCGATGATCTCCGCCACCGAGGCGTTACCGACAGCCACGTCCATTTTCTCGATGTCTTCGTTGCCAAACCCGGTTGCCAGTGATTCGCGCAGCATTTCGAATTTTTGCTCATCTACGGTCGACATGGCAAAGAGAACGATGAACATGCACATGAGGACCGTGACCATGTCCATGTACGACGCCATCCAACGCTCGTCGGGATGTTCGTCTTCAACGTGGGCGACAGGCCGACGACGACGCGTACTCACGCGCTCGTCAGGACGTCGTCAACTTCGGCGGGATCCGGCTCATCGTTCTTTTTTCCGCGAACGCGTCGCACCGGCGCGGCTGGCACCATAGATTGCAAACGCTCACCGAGAAGACGCGGCTGACTACCGGCCTGAATGGCCAGGGACCCTTCCATAAGCAGGGTGAGCCGTTCAACATCAAGGTCAGACAATCGTTTGAGTCGCATGCCGATCGGTAGCCACAGAAAGTTTGCCGACAGCAATCCCCACAGGGTCGCCACGAAGGCCGCGGCGATCATGTGACCGAGCTCATCTGGCTCGGACAGGTTCTCGAGAACGTGGGTCAACGAGACGACGGTGCCGATAATGCCAACAGTGGGGGCATACCCGCCCAGGCCCATGTAGAACTTGCTCGCGATCCGATCCCGAGCCCCTCGGGTCGCGATTTCATCTTCAAGCGTATTGCGTAACTCTTCATTGTCGATGCCGTCCGCAATATTGCGCAGTGCACTTTTCAAAAATGGGTCTTTAACACTGTCGGCCGCCTGCTCCAGTGAGAGCAGGCCGTTCATTCGTGCCGCCTCAGCCAGTTCGACGATCTCATCGATAACAGTTTGCGGAGCCGTTATCTTTCCACGAAAGGCTCCGGGAAGCGCCTGAAAGGCCTGGAGAGCGTCGCGCAGGGTTCCACTGGCAATACCGATGGCCAAGGTCGCGCCGAAGACCAGAACGATCGGTCCGGGAAGCAATAGCGACGAGACCTGAGCGCCCTCGATGGTGATCATTGCATACAGTGCGCCGAAGGCGACGAATATGCCGATAAGTGTTGCGGGATCCATCAAGACTCTTTCGGGGCTCGGGGCTGGTAGACCGTTTCGGGGTCATAGGCCAGGGCAATAACGCGGGCCCGATAGTGGGCAATGGCTTCGATGACGTCGTGCATGGATTCAGTGACGATGTACATGGCACCGTCGAGCATCACGAGCGTGGTGTCAGGATTCTCGGTGATGCGCTCGATGAGATCGGGATTGATAGCGAAATGACTGTCATTGAGCTTGGTGAGAATGATCATGAGACCTCCGGACGAGACGCACGAAGGGCAACGTCACGCTGAACAATCGGCCGAGCGAGTGCATCCGTTAGCTCGGCGAACGCCCTGTTTATGCAGGGAATGCCGCCATCGAGGTGATGGCGGCATTCTGCGCGATTCCGGGTGCGTTCTGCCCCCGTAGCGGGTTAGCGTTTGAGGTTGGTGAGTTCCTGGAGCACTTCGTCCGAGGTGGTGATGATACGGGCATTCGCCTGGAACCCGCGCTGGGCGACGATGAGGTTGGTGAACTCCTGCGACAGGTCGACATTCGACATTTCGAGGGCGCCGGCCGTGAGCGAACCGAGACCGCCGGCGGTCGGGATCCCGAGGTCGGGCAGGCCCGAGTTGAACGTGGCGCGGTAGCCTGACGCGCCGGACTTTTCGAGGCCGCCGGGGTTGATGAAGCTGGCGAGAGCGATTCGACCGATGGACTGCGTGCCGCCGTTGCTGAACAAGCCGACGAGCGAGCCGTCCTTTCCGAGACGGAAGGATTCGAGGGAACCGGCCGCCTGGCCGTTCTGGGTATTCACGGCCACCGAGGTGAGGTTGGCGTAGCCGGTGAGGGTCGACATATCAAAGCTCACCCCATCGGCAACGATCACTGCGGTCGTGGGTGCCTGCAGTACTCCATCAGTGAAATCAAGCCTCACATCAGTGGCACCGTCCGAAGAGACATCCCAATCTTCACTGGGATCAGCAGCAACTTTTGTGAATGTTAGCGCAATAGTTCGGGACGCACCGGCAGCATCAAACACTTCGATGTCACGAATAATCTGGGTGCCACTCGCAGCATCAGAGGGGAGGTTGCCACCCATCGAGGCCGTGCTCGTTGCTGAAGCCGCGATGACCTGCTGGAACGGAAGCGTGATGCTTCCCGTTGCGCCACCCTCCGTGATCACACCGTCGACGGCGTTCCAGCCCTGAACCAGTGCGCCGTCAGGTGCTACGAGGCGACCCTGGGCGTCGAAGTCGAAAGCACCGGCACGGCTGTACAGCGTCTCGTTACCGAGCTGGGTCACGAAGAAACCTTCACCCGAGATCATGATGTCGGTGGCGCGTCCGGTGAGCTGAGCTGAACCCTGGGAGAAGTTGGTCGAGATTCCCGCGACCTGCACACCAAGGCCGACCTGGGCGGGGTTGGTTCCACCGACTTGGGCCTGCGGGGCGCCGGCACCCTGGTTGAGCTGCGACAGTGTGTCCTGAAACTGCACTGCCGAGCTCTTGAACGCGGCGGTGTTGACGTTCGCGATGTTGTTGCCCGTGACGTCGAGCATGGTCTGGTGGGCGCGAAGTCCGGAAATTCCGGAGTACAGGGAACGAAGCACGGGGTGCCGCCTTTCAGTCGTTGGAACAGAAGTGAAGTGGTGGTGCGAAATTCAAGGGGCTGTAGCTGGTCGTGCGGGGACTCAGGCCGCGTCGGTCGCTGGCACAGAGGTGACGCCGGAGATGGTGTCGAGGGCAACGGTCTTGTCGCCAACCGTCACCTGCGGAACCGGACCGGCGTAGGACACGGCGGTGGCCGTTCCGGTCATCTCGGTGCCGTCAGAAGCGGTGTAGGCCACTTGCTGTCCGATCAGGGCGGCAGCGGCGATCCGCATCTGCAGGGAGAAGTTCTCTTGGTTGGTTGCCGTCATCTCCGTAATCTTTTCCATCATCGCCAACTGGGTGGTCTGAGCGAGCATCTCGTTGGTGTCCATCGGCGAGCTCGGGTCCTGGTTCTGCAGCTGCGTGACGAGCAGCGACATGAACACCTCCGAGTCCATGCTCTGGCTGGGAGTGCGAGTGGTCTCGGTCGTGCGGTCGATCGGGGTGTAGGCCGAGTTGCCCACAATGGAGGTGATGGTCATGAGGGCTCCTTAAGCCAATACGTCGATGGTTGATGTCGGTCCGAATAGGGCGGACGGCAGGGTGCGAATGGAGGAGGTACGCGGGGCATCCGTTTCTGATCCGCCTGGGCGGCGCTCGCCCGGCCGGTCATCTCCAGAACCGCGATCGGTGTGTTCCGGTTCGTTCTCTGAAGAGAGGTCGAGTTGGGCGTTCGCTCCGAAACCGGAAACGTCGCGACGCAGATCGGGCAAGAGCGCGCGCAGGGCTTCCCGAGACTGCTCGGTCGGCGCGAAGAGTTCAAGTCGCATTCCGTCGGGTGTGATGTGGGCCCGCACGGTGAGTGGCCCCAAATTCTCGGGCGTGACCTTCACCACCATGGTGTGCTCCCCCGGTGCCACGCCCACGAGGGTGAACAGCGCCCGAGTGACCTGCGCGGCCAAAGCGGGCGGCTGGGGGGCGGTTGCTGCAACCGGTGCGACCGCGGTCGCGGCTGACAGGGAGGCGGGTGCAGGCATGACAACCGCGACGTTCGCCGCAGGTGCCGTCGACGGCGCCGTGACGGCGTCGCCGCCGATCAACGGAACAGCGGTGGTCACCGCTGCACCGGTAGCTGTCGCGAGCACGGGCGGCACTGTTGCCGACGCGGTCGACGTGTCGCGTGCTGGTGCTGGAGCGACGGGAGCGTCAGGGTTGACGGCCAGCGCCGGCGCCGAGCCAGCGAGTAGCGCAGCGGTAGCAGCAGCAGTAATAGTCGATGCCGGGGTCGGCGCGGCAGCGCCAAATGCCTTGTCGGTCTGGTCACCACCACGAGTGGTGGCCATCGGCACCGCAGCACGAACGACAGGCGCGGTTGCGGCCAACGTTGCCACGGCGGTTCCTCCGGCGGTCGTCTGGGTCGCGTTGGCGCCTCCAACGGTCGTCAGAACGGATGCCCCACTCGCATCGGCACGAGTATCCGTGGGCGCGACGGCAGCGCGCTCCGACATCTCCGGCACGTCGAGCGTCTGGAGCGACGTGGACGACGCTACCGGCGGGATCAGTGCCGAGTTCGTTGCGTCTACCTCATCGGCCACGGGCAGCGGGAAAGCAGCCTGTACGGATGCCGGCTCAGGCTCGGCAATACGCGCCGCCAGTGAGTTCGTCGGTGCCTCAGTGACCGGCGCGGCCTCTCCGGTGCTGTCGGACGGTTCGTTCTCAGCAGACACAGATCGTGCGCGGTCGACCGACGACTCTCCCCCCCGTTCCCCCGCTTGTACATCTGCAGCTGCTGCTGCCGTCTCCGACGCCGCCGAGCGCTGGCCCCGCATCGAATCGGATACCGCAGCGCGCGCGGTGTACGCATCGCTCGTCAAACGCTCCCGAACAGCCACCGCGTTCCGGGTGGCCAAGGCCTGCTGCTGGTGAACGTCACGACGTGACGCCTGGGCGGTCTCCACGGCATCGCGCATCGCCGTTCCGAATATCTCGCCCGCGCCCGTTTTCGGCTCGTTCCGACCGAGGGTACCGGGCGCCGTCGACGATCCCGCAGGCACGGCCGACGGGCGGAGCAGTCCGAGCTGGTTGTTCATCATGCTCCATTCCGGGCTAGCGCTGCCAGCGCGGCCGTGACGATATCTGTGCTGGCGCCCGTCGAGGAAGCGGCCACCGCGGTCGCCTCAGCGGGTATGACCCGGCGGATTGTGGTGATCTGGGCATCCGTCATGTACGCGTCGACGAGCGACACAGAGCGGCCGGGATACGGCGCGTGAATGACCTTGTTATCGCCGGCATAGATGAGAATGTGGTCGCCACCGCCGGTGACGATGAGGTCGCCCGGTCGGGCCTCGGCCAGGGATGCGACCTCGGTGCCGATCGTCATCTGCCCGGAGACAAGTCGTGGAACCTCGATTCCGAGGTCTGCGAAAACCTTCTGCACGAGTCCCGAACAGTCCATTCCCGAAGCGTCTTCACCGCCGAACACGTAGGGCACTCCGAGGTACTTCTGGGCGGCCGCGGCCACGTCACTTCCGATCACAGCGGCGGGATTTGCGACGGTTGAACCCGCCGTCGCACCCGACGTCGCCATCGCGTCAGAGAGGCTCGAGGCAAACGTCGTGGCCGAGGCGCTTGTCGCCGGTGCAGCGGCCTGGGCGCGCACATTCTGTCCCTGTGCGAGCTGCAAGAGGCGGGCCTGGATTTGATCGATTCGCCCCATAGCGTCAACCATGCTCATGCGTCTCTCCCTTCGGTCTCGGATTCGGTTCGGTCTCGGTGCCAACGCGTTGCCGAGATCTCGTCGAGCACGGCCTGCTCCTCGCGCAGGTCTTCCGCACGCACAGCCTCGGTGTGGCGAACCTCGAGCTTTTCCAGGGCTATGGAAGCGGCTCGGGCGGTGGCGAATGCGGCCTGTGCGCTCGCCAATGCGGTGGCATGGGTGCGGCCCAGGGCATCAAGGTCGGCGAGCATGCTGCGCGACGATGCTCGCGCGGCCGCAAGAGCGTTGAGACCCCTGACGTTGGTGGGGTTGCCGAGGGAGCCGTGCAACTGCTCGCGCGTGCGGGCGCGCCGGTCCTCCAGCATGCGAGATCGGTGGTGGGCTTCGGCGAGCTCGCCCGCAGCGCGGTCTTGCTCCAGATGGCGCAGGCGTAGCAGTCCGGCCAGGGGAAAAAGTCGTTGCATCAACGCATCCCCAGGCTTCCGGTGAGCTGCCCGAGTCGGTCCCAGGCGATAGCCGCCGGCGTTTGGTCATCCATTCGCTGTTGCAGAAACGCGTTGATGGCGCTCTCGTGCAAGACAGCAGCGTCAACGAGCGGGTTGGTGCCGGGCTGATAGGCACCGACGTCGAGCAGGTCCTGGGCGTTGCTCCGTGCCGCCAGAACCTGACGCAGCTGCGCGGCCAGCTGCGTTCGCTCGCTCGGGTTCACCTTGGACGCCACTCGAGAGATCGACGCCAACACGTCGATCGCCGGAAAATGACCGGCCACGGCGAGTTTGCGGTCGAGCACGACGTGTCCGTCGAGAATTGACCGAGCAGCGTCAGCGATGGGCTCGTTGTGGTCGTCGCCATCGACGAGCACCGAATAGATTCCCGTGATCGAACCGGTCTCGGCCGTTCCCGCCCGCTCGAGGAGTCGCGCCAGCACGGAGAACGTCGACGGTGGATAGCCGCGCGTGGCGGGTGGCTCGCCGACGGAAAGACCGATTTCACGTTGAGCCATGGCAACCCGGGTGATGGAATCCATCATGAGCATGACGTGGGCACCCTGGTCACGGAAGGACTCAGCTATCCGTGTTGCTGTGAACGCTGCGCGCAACCGCATCATGGCCGGTTCGTCGGAGGTGGAGACAACCACAATCGACCGGGCGAGGCCCTCAGCGCCGAGGTCGTCTTCGAGAAACTCGCGTACTTCACGGCCACGCTCGCCGACCAGGGCGATCACCGACACTTCGGCCTCGGTTCCGCGCGCAATCATCGACAGTAGTGAGGACTTTCCCACTCCGGAACCCGCGAAGAGACCCAGACGTTGTCCACGACCCACCGTTGTGAGGGTATCGAGCGCGCGCACTCCAAGGTGCAACGGGGTATCGATGCGAGCGCGGTGCATAACCGAGGGACTGCGATTGTCGAAACCCACCCGCGGCCCACTCACGAGCGGTCCCCTGCCGTCGATCGGCCGGCCGAGACCATCCAGTACCCGACCAAAGAGTCCCGTACCGGTCGGAATGCGCTGCGGGTTGCCGGCCGACCGTGCGGCGGAGCCGACGGTGAGACCGGTGGTGATTCCCAGCGGCATGCAACGGATACCCTCCCGCGTGATCGCAACCACTTCAGCATCAACCTGGATGTCGTCGCCGAGCACGACAAAGTCGCCGATGGCGGCACGGATGCCGCGAACCTCGACACCGAGCCCGACCAAGGTCGAAACCACTCCCAGGCGTTCCGGGCGAGCAACAATCGATGACGTCCCCACGCGCATCCGTGGTTCCCAACCCTCTCCGCTATCCACAGTGACGGCGGAGCGTTTCGCAAGCGTAGTGGCGGTCAACACGGCAACCCGGCGAGGAGCACGGACTTCACCCGAGCGAAAGCGGTGCCGATTCGGGCGTCGAGAATGCCGTCGGGAAACTCGGCGATCGCATCGCCGCGCGCCAGAGCCGAGTCGGCGATGAAGGTGACGCCCGTTGCCAGACGGTCCTTCGGTTCGATGTCGGCGAGGTCGGCGGGGTGCATTCGCACGGTGTGCAGGTCGGCGTATTCGATGTTCTCGAGGTCGTTGAGCACGCGATCGAGTGCCTGACGAGCGCCGTCGAAACCGGTCGAAGCGAGCTCGGTCGCCAGCACGGCCTCCGCGAGATCGACGGCGGCAACGATGAGCATGCTCTCGGCCTCGGACAGGATCGGAAACACCGTTGCCGAAATAGCTCGGCTCGCTACGGCCAGTGCCGCAACCCGGGTGGCCAGCTGCTGCTCGATGTCCACCAACGCGGCTCGTTGTTCCGCCCGCGCGAATTCCGCCTGGGCGGCGACTTCCACGGCTGCGGCTCGCAGTCCTTCCGTGTACCCCGCTGCATGTCCGCGGGCATGATCGAGCGCTGCCTGGTCGACGTCGATCTTGGCCGACAGCTCGGGAAAGGACAGACTGGAGAAGGCACCGTTAGTTCTCAAAGATCTCTTCCTCCCCGCGTTGCACGGTGATGAGGCCCTGCGCCTCAAGACTGCGGATGGAGCGCACGATCTCGGCACGGGCATCGTCGATCTGACGCATGCGGATCGTTCCGGGTCGGCTGGCTTCGTCATCGAGGATGCTGCGGTTACGCTCCGAGAGGTTGGCACGGATGACCTCGACGACGGCTTCGGGTGCACCCTTCATGGCGATCGAGAGCATCTTGGTATCGATACCACGCAGTACCTTCTGCACATCTCTGCTGTCGAGCTTGATGATGTCGACGAAGGTGAGCATGTGGGAACGCACTTCGACGGCAAGTTCGGGGTCGCGCAGGTCGAGGGCTTCGAGCAGAGCACGTTCCGTGGCGACATCGGTACGGTTGATAATCTCGACCAGCGGCTGTACGCCACCGGCAACCTCGAGGGCTTCACGGGAGCCGACGAAGGAACCGGCTCGGAGCTTGAGGATATCGGTGACGATCCGCACGGCCTCCGGCGCCGCGCTGCCCATGCTTGCGATGCTCAGGGCGACCTCGGTGCGCAGCGCCGGTTCCATGCCGCTGAAGACTGCGGAGGCCTGTTCGCGCCGCAGGTGGGCGAGCACGAGCGCGATGGTCTGCGGCATCTCACCGTCAAGCAGCGACAGCACTTGGCTTGGATCGGCAGCATCGAGAAATTCGAAGGCCTTACCGGCCATCGAGGTGGCTACCCGGGTCATCACGCCGGCGGCACGCTCGGCACCGAACGACGCCTCCAGCAAGCCGACCGCGAAGTCGTGTCCGCCGCGGGCGAGTTGCCCGCCGGTGACGGTGATGCCGTGGAATTCGTTGATGGTAGAAGCAGCGACCATGCTATCGACGCGGCTCAGCTGCACGATCTCCGCCGCAACCGCCTCGGCTTCCTCGTCGGAGAACTGCTTCATGACCGACGTCGCTCGGGTGCGCTCCATGTTCAGCAGCACGACGGCGACTTTTTGACTGCCGGTGAGTTGCGCGGCAGCAGCCACGGCGACGGCGGGCATCACAACGGTCTCATCAGTCGCGGCGTCGATTACTGTGCCGGTCATGCCATCTCCCGATCGTCCATGAGGGTTCGCAGGTATTCAGCGGTCTTCTGCGGGTCACGCAGGGCGAGCGCGTCAATGTCGGCGCGCTGCTGGTCGGTGATCGACGGTTCGCGCACGATGGGAACCACCACCGGGGCCAGTTCCAGCGGGGCATCGATGCCTTCCAGGCTGAGTGCCACGGTCGGCGCCCCGAGGGCGCCCCGTTCGCCGGCAAGGTCGCCGATGTCGAGGCTTTCGCGGCTCATCCGCTTGGAACGTCGTGCGTAGATCACGAGACCGGCGACAATGGCCAGCAGAATTGACACAGCAATGATGCCCACGGTCACCATCTGGACCAGTCGGGCTGACGCCTCGGCTGCGGTCCCCTCGGCAATGGCCGCGGCGGCAGCGTCGGCCGCGGTCGTGTCGAAGGCGATCGCCTCGACCGTGACGGCGTCGCCGCGGATCACGTCGATACCGGCCGCCGTCGAAACAAGGGCAGTGAGGTCGGCGAGGTTGACGTTGGCGGCCGCGTCGGCATTGATCGCCACCGACACCGTCTGGCGGGTGACAGCACCGGCGGGAATGGTCCGCGATTCGGTGACCTTGTTGATGGCGTTGTCGCGCACGGTTGACTCCGACGCAAAGGTGCCGTCACCGGTTGCACCGTCAGGCACGGCGATATTGTCCGGCCCGAGAACGCCGGCGGCGCCTCCTCCGGTACCGGCGTACGTTTCGGTGTCGACCGTCTCGGTGAGCGCCGGTGCGTCGTCAGGGGTCGTGAACACCTCCTCAACGCGCGAGGCCGACTCCGTACTCATGTCGGCCGTCACGACGACGGTTGCGTTACCGGCCCCGACAACCCGGTTCAGCATGGTCTGCACGGCCCCGCTCACACGGGTTTCGTAGTCAGATGCCTGCTGGCCGGCCGTACCGGTGGCTCCGACGCCTACGGCCGACAACACGGTTCCGGCAGCGTCGACGACGGCTACGTCCGACGACTTCATGCCGTCGATCGACGCACTGGTGAGGTGAACAATGGCCTGCACCTGGCTGCTGCTGAGGGTCACACCGCTCTTGGTCTGCACAAACACGGATGCCGTCGGGTCGTTGGTCTCCGAGACGAACACGCTGGCCTCAGGAATCGCCAGACGCACCGAGGCAGTCTGTACGCCGTCGAGGGAGCTGATGGTACGGGCCAGCTCGCCCTCGATGGCGCGCTTATAGGTGACCGACTGTTGGAATTCCGACGAGGTCACACCCATCGTGTCGAGGAGGGAGTATCCCCCGGTGCTGTCCGACGGGAGGCCGGCAGCAGCGCTCTTGAGCCGCTGGTCGTAGACGTCAGCCTCGGGCACCAGAATGGTCGCTCCGCCGTCGCTGAGTTCATAGGGCACGCCGTCAGTACTCAGTTGTTCGACGATGGTGCTCGCGTCTGCACCGCTCAGTCCGGAGAACAGAGGCGTGTAGTTGGGCTTGACCGCCCACATCGCTAATGCTGCAATTCCCAGCACGAGAACAGCAATGCCGATGATGGCAACCGTGCGCTGGGCGACGGTGAATTCGCGGACAGCGCGCCCGAAACGGCCGAAGGCGGCGGAGATCGGAGCGGGCATCAGGCCTGCATCCGCATAATCTCAGTGAAGGCGTCGACGCCCTTGTTGCGGATGGCCGAGACCAGTTCGAGAGTCACCTGGGCCCGCGAACTGGCAATGGTGGCGTTGTGAATGTCGTTGAGGTCGCCCGTGACGGCCGAGATGGCGAGCGTGTTCGAGGTCGATTGCAGCTGCTGCAGCCCCTCCATGGCCCCACCGAGAGTGCTGGCAAAATCTGAACCATCGGTCGACTGCGTGTTCTGGGCGCTGGTGACGGAGGGCAGATACCCGGTGCCGGTAGTCGCGGTGACCATGTTGACGGCGCTGAGCGGCATTAGGAACGACCAATCTGAAGAGCTGATTCATACATTGTCTTGGCTCGGTCGACCACGGCCGCATTCGCTTGGTAGCCCCGCTGGGCCATGATGAGCATGCCCATCTGTTCCCCGAGATCTACGTCGGGGTAGCGCACGTAACCGGCCTCATCGGCGAGCGGATGGTCGGGCTGGAAGACCACGCGCCCCTCTGCATCGCCGTACACCGTGCCCGCCACATAGGCCCCCTCGCTGTTCTCGCCCTGCTGGGCGAGAATGTACCGCGCTTGAAAGGCGTCGTCGTCCATGGCAGATACGTTGTTCGCGTTGGCCATGTTGTCGGAAACCGCGTCGAGCCATTTGCGGTGCAGGGTGAGGCCCGAGCCCGCGATTCCGATCGCGTCGAACGTCATCAGTTGGTCTTGATCGCTGTTCGCAGGGAGGTGAATGGGCCTTCCACGGCCCGGGCGGCAAATTGATAGCGCAGAACGGTATCGACGTTACTGAGCGTCTCGGTATCGAGGTTCACGTTGTTGCCGTTGAGGCGGGTGGGCTCGAGCGAGCGCTCGGTCGTTGGCGCGACTCGACCACTGCCATCTTCCACTGAGCGGGCCAAGGCACTCTCAAAGGTCACACGCTGGGCATGGTAGTCCGGCGTGTTCACATTGGCGATATTGCTGGCGATAGCACGCTGCCGCATGGCCAGGCCGTCAAGCGCACTAGCCATGGCTGAGGATGTCACGGATTCAAGCACGGAGACTCACTTCGTCATCAAAAAATCGGTGGCCTGTCCGTGGCCTGCATGTTCGAGCGTTCCACGCTCGAAAAAACCTATCGGCCGACTACGACACTGCGTTAGGAGTTCTCCGAGAAAAGACGAAACAAATCTTCGCCTGGTTCAGTCGAGACCGCCACACACGAAGCGAATCAGTGCCGGCCGAGTCAGCTAGTCACATCCACGTAGATGGACTGCCCGGTTCCCTGTTGCACCGTGCGCACCGCAGCGAGGTGCAGGGCGATCGCCGATCGGGCCTGGCGAATCTCGCCGATCAGCTTCTGTTGGTTGATGAGCACGTCGCGGGCACGTTCGACCAACTCGGCAGGAATCTGACCTAATTCGGCCGACGGCAGCTTCCATTCGGCTGACGGTGTCGGAGCGGCCAATTCTTCAGCGGCCGCGGCGGTCACCGTAGCAAGCCGACCGAGCGTTGCCGTGCGGGAGGCCCGATCCAGGCCAGACTCCATCTGCTCGAGCACCAGCAACCAGTTGCGGTGTTCCGGCGAATCGACCAGGCTGATCTCTACGATGGCTTCCACGTCGTTGACCACGGTTGGCGCTTTTGGCTGCTGGTGCGCTGCCGCGTGGTTAGCCAATTCCGAGGTCCCCGCCGGGAACGACGGTGCGCGATGGCGCGTCGGCGAGCAGATCGGCGGCCTCATGCCAGGTCTGGCGCAGCGGTTCGAGCAGGGCGATGCTCTCTCGGGTGCGGCGCACGTCGCGCAGAGTGTTGGCACCCATCAGTGCATTGGAGACGTAGGTGTATAGGGCGAACAGGCCAGCTCCCCCATTCCATGCCTCAACCTTGAGGGTAGAGGCCAGCTCAGAGACAATGGCCTGGGCGTGAATGAGGTTGTTCGACGCCGTCGCCCAATCCTCGGCGAGCTGCGCTGACTCCGCCCGATTGAGGTCGAGCAGCAGTCGGTCATAGAGCATGGTGAGCAGGCGCGCCGGGCTGGCCGAGAGCACGGCGTCGCGGGTATACCGGGCGCGTTGACTGCGCGCAGCATCTGACAGCCCTGGAGTAGGAACCGGGCGCGCACCGAATGACAACTGAGCCACTGGTCGCGGCACGACGGGCAACGGCGTTGGCTGTGCCGCGCGTGGAACGGGCGTCACCATGCGAAACGGGTTGCGCTGAAAGAGTGGATGCGACACGGCTCAGATCACTTGCCCGAGTTGTAGCTGGGCAATGAGGCGATCTGCGACGTGAGCCAGTCTTGCTGCGAGTTGAGAGCACTCAGCTGCACTTCAAGGGCGGAGTACGTGCGCTCCAGGCCCGAGCGACGCGAGGCGAGTCGCAGGTCCCAGTTCTCGATCTGGCTGCCGAGGTCTTTGACCATGGATTCCTGGCCGGTGATGCGCGAGGTGATCTGGCCGTCGTACTTGTCTGAAGCGGACTTGGCGGCCGCTTCAACCCTGCTGGCGATCTCGGTGAGCGTTGCCTGCACGGCCTCGGGATCGGCGATCAACGCGGCCGAGAACTTCGCCGAGTCGAACTCCATGGTGCCATTGCGGGTGATGCTGATGCCGATCTCCGAGGGAGACCTGCCGTTCACGGGCATCGAAGCGGCCAGGAGTAGGCGCTGGCCGACGTCGCGCACGCTGCTGTCACCGGTGAAGACGCCGCCCGAGACGATGGGATTGCCACCGCTGTCGGTGCTGTTGACCACAGCACTCTTGGTGGAGATGTTGGCAAACACCGTGTTGAGCGAGCTCACCAGGGTCTCGGCGATCTTGCTGGCCCCCGAGGTGTTGCGGGCTACGGTGAGGGAGATCGGGTCGGTCGACGCCCCGCTCACGGTGACCGAGACACCGGGAAGCAGGTTCTCGAAATTATTTGTCGAAGACGTGATGGTCTGCGCGGCCGAAGTGCCGGCCCAGAGCGTCACCGCCGCATCTTCTGCCGTGCGAGTGGTGGTGAGACCGGTCATTGCAGGGTCTGTTGTGGCAGCTGTGCCATTGGTCGGCTGTGTAATAGTGAATGCGCTGGCGGCGCCTGTGCTCGTCGCCGTGAACTGCAGACGAAACTGCGGCACGCCGTCGACGGTACCGGCCGACACCTTGACGGCTTTGACGCCGGCGTCGGCCGAGTTGACCGCCGCGACGACGTCGTCGAGGTTGCCCGAGCTCGCACCGATGAAGGTAGACCCACCCGAGGCGCTCGTGATGGTGAAGTTGGCGCCCGGCCAGGCGGGCATGGCGTCAGAGACCGAGACCTGACTCTGCGCCGTGCGGTCGACGACGATGTCGATCTGGCTGGCGCTCGCGCCCGTGGCTACGGTAGCGGTGAGTTTACTGGAGCTGCTGCTGGCGGAGAAGAGATCGAGCGAATCGCTCTTGGCGGCTGTGGCCGCGGTTGTGGCGAGGCTCGCAACGGCGGAGTTCAGCCCCTGCAAAGCAGTGATGAAGGTCTGTGACTCGGAGACCTTGCTCTTAAGCAGCGACTGAGGCACGGCCTCGAGCTGCATGAGGGAGTTGATGAGGGACGTGGTGTCCAGACCGCTGACAAGGCCGTCGATGGCGAGCGACATGCTGGCTCCTTTTGAGCTGCGAAAGGCAAAGCGTGCGGCCCTGGTCGAGCCCGTTCGAGGTGGTGAGACACGGTGGTGCCGCGACAATCGTCGCAGCACCACCGTGTTGTTCGCACAGAAAAGCGTGTGCGGTTCAGCTCAGAGTGAGCCGGTGTGGGTTACTGCAGGAGCTGCAGCACGCCCTGGTTGGACTGGTTCGCCTGCGCGAGCATGGCGGTACCTGCCTGAGCCAGGATGTTGTTGCGGGTGAAGTTGACCATTTCGGAGGCCATATCGGTGTCGCGAATGCGCGAACCGGCAGCGGTGAGGTTCTCCTTCGAGACGGCCAGGTTCTTGATGACGCTCTCGAACCGGTTCTGGTACGCACCGAGCTCGGCACGGGCCGTGGAGACGGCCGTGATCTGGGCGTCGATCGCGGAGATGGACGCCTGAGCGTTCGCTGCGGTGTCGAAGCCCAGCAGAATCGCGGTCCTCGATTCAACGCCACCGGTTTGAGCCGTTCCGTTCTGCGTGGTTGTGGTCTGGGTTGTTGCTTCCAGGTGTTCAGCGGTTCGCAAGCTGATGGCAATGGCCCGTGTGCTGGTCGGGTCATTTGCCTCGGTCGCTATGTCTCGTGCTGTGACTACCAGGGATGTCGAGGTAACGGTTCCGGTAGCATCGCGGACTTCGCTGTAGTCTGCCGTGTAAGAACCGGCAAAGTCTGCGTCCGCATTGAGCGCTGCAGCGAGCTCCTCCTTGTTTGTGATGTCGGTGTCGATCCCGACGGATATTGTGGTGTTGCCGGTCGTGAAGAGCAGTTCGGCAGTTCCAACATGCGCAGCGACCGCTGGTGTTGTCTTTGCGGCAACAGCAAATGTGGCGTCAGCCAGAATCGTCGCTGTGTTAACATCCAGTCGGGTTGTGGACAGGGTATCGCCCAGTTCAGTGCCGAACTTGAGCGCGTCCGACACCAGTCCGATGTCGCTGGAGGCGAGGCTGACCCCGATCTGGCTGGCCGAATTTCCATCCGCGCCGACCTGGAAGTTCAAAACGCTGGTCGGGTTTGCCGTGGTGGCACCATCCAACAGCTTGGTGCCGTTGAAGTTCGTCGAGTCCTTGATGCGCACGAGCTCTGCGTTCAGGGCAACGACCTCAGTGGTGATCGCGTCACGCGACTGCGCACTGTTCGAGTCGTTACCGGCCTGAACGGCGAGGTCACGCATGCGCTGCAGAATGGAGGTGACCTCGTTCAGCGAGCCTTCTGCAGTCTGCAGAACGCTGATGCCGTCCTGCGCGTTGCGGGCGGCAACCGTGAGGCCACCGACCTGCGACTTGAGGCCTTCGGAGATTGCGAGGCCGGCCGCGTCATCGGCAGCGCGGTTGATGCGCAGGCCGCTGGAGAGCTTCTCGAGCGACTTGGACAGGTCGTTCTGGGTGTTGCTGAGGTTGCGGTACGCGTTGTTGGCGACCAGGTTGGTGTTGACTTGCATGCCCATGATGAATCCTCCGTGATTGGGTGTCGATACGCGGGCCCATCCATGGGCCTGCGTTCGTAGCTATCGACCCTCGCGGAGCATCCGTTAGCAGACTGCAGAAACTCGCGGAGAAATTCTGATACCGACCGGCTACGAGGCGACGTTTTTGTATTCGAGTTCGCGGGCATCCGCTGCCCGGGCGATATCGCCATTCGCCGTCGCGGCAAGCCGAGCGAGGTAGGCAGCCCGGCGCGCCGGCGCAATGCGGGACTGCGGCACGTGAATGGCCTCGGCATCGTCGGCATAATGTGTGCCCAGCCCGTCGCGCAGCAGACGAATGCCCTCGGCGCGCGTCTGCGAGACGGCGGAGTGGGTGGTGCCGAGGTCGGCGGCGATGTCTTTGACCGAGCGGTCTTCGAAGTAGACCTGTTCGATCACTCGGCGCATGCTGTCGGGCAGGGCCGCAACGGATGCCCGCAGGTAGACCGATTGCTCTTCGGCCAGCAGCGCCTCTTCGGGCAGCATGATGTCGGCCACGATGAGATCGATAGTTGTCTCGTCGAGGGTAGAGACGGTGCGGGCGGCATCGGTGAGGCCGGCCACGGCGGTGTCCCGATCCACTCCGAGGGCGGAGGCAATCTCGTCGATGCTGGGCTTGCGGCCGAGAGCGCCCGAGAGCGCCTCTTGTACACCCAGTGTTTCTTTGATACGGCGCCGGGCGGAGCGGCTGGCCCAGTCGCTCGAACGCATCTCATCGGCGAAGGCACCGATGATGCGTCGGCGGGCGAAAGCGCCGAAGGGGATGCCAAGGGCCGGGTTGAAGGAATCCGCCGATGTGATCAAGGCGACAGACCCGGCCGAGGCGAGGTCGTCCCGGGACAGGTGCCGGGCTTTAGCCCAGACCTCAGAGACCAGGTAGCCAACCAGGGGCAGGTTCTCGACCACCAGGCGGTTCCGCTCGTTGCGGTTGAGACGCGGGGCGGGCGGTTGAACGCGCGCGTCGCCTGCGGTACTCATATGCCGATCCCCCGGGTGTTCAGAATTCGCCTGCGCTCTCGCCAGTGACACACGAGGTGACAGCGTCGTCTGGTAGCGCACAGGACCCCCTGTATTTGGGGCTGACTTCGAGCGAATCGACCTGTCACTCTGTAATCTATCAGGACAATACCCCCAATAGACATAGTGAGTACCCCCCAAAGTGGTATGTGGGTGTCCTCTCTTTTGCGGACAGACCGGGCGTTTGTGCGCGGCATATGTCTGAGTTCTTTCTAACAATCTGCCGGGTGCAGCCGATAGTGATCTTCAACTGAGGGAATTAGATTGCGTTCCTGAACCAGTAGCGGAAATGTGTGGAGGAATGAATGGGCGCGAACGAGCTGTCCGCGATGTTGTGGCGCGAGCGTGAATTGCTCGAGCTTTTGATCTTCAAGCTCGAAGAGGAACACCTGCTGCTGGAGAGCGGAAAGTCCAGGTGGCTGCAACACGCCACCCGGGAGGTAGAGCAAGTGCTCAACCTGGTGCGCGAGGCCACCCTGAGCCGTTCAGTACAGGTTGCCGCGGTCGCCAACGAATGGCGCACCGACGCTGAGGCCACCCTTCGCGAACTCGTGCTGCACGCTCCGGCTGGCCCGTGGGGCGAGATTCTCAACGCACACCTGAAAGCGATGTCCACCCTGACTGCGCAGATCAAAGAGTTGCGCGACGTGAACGAAAATTTTCTTCGGGTGGCCGCCCGGTCGGCCCAGGAATCGGTCGTGTCGTCGACAGCTGAGACGAAGACCTACAACGCCCAGGGTGCCACCGGCACCACCGGCAACGGGGCGACCATGATGGACCAGAACCTGTGAGGCACAGCGCGTGAGTACATTCAGTGGTCTGAACACCGCTTATTCCGGTCTGGTAGCCGCTCGCGCCGGGCTCGACGTGGTTGGGCAGAATATCGCCAATGCGAACACCGATGGCTATACCCGACAGCGCTTATCCACGAACTCGACAAGCGCCCTTGCCCAGACCGGCGTTCTGGCCAATAACGCCTTCTCGCCGGGCGCGGGGGTCACGGTTACCGGAATCGTTCGCCTCGCGAGTGCTCAACTCGATGCCCACGTACGAGCCGCAGCCAACTCGGCCGGATACACCGCCGTTCGAGCGAATGCGCTCAGCGTGGTCGAGGGCTCGTTTCGCGAACCCGGCGACGACGGCATCTCAGCGCAGCTGCAGGATTTCTGGGATGCCTGGGCAGACCTCAGCAACAGCGCAGACCAGGCTTCCCCTGCCGCGCTGCTGTTGGTTGGGGCGGGAGCACTCACCAATCAGATCGCTGCCGGGTACCGCGCTGTCGAGGCAGAGTGGAACAGCGTGCGCGGCGAACTCGACACCATGGCCGCCGAGCTGAACAGCTCAGCCGAGCAGATCGACGTGCTGAACGCGAAGATTCTGGCTGTGCTCACGGGTGGCGGTAATGCCAACGAATTGCTTGACGAACGCACCCAGCTCACCACGACTATGTCAGCGCTTACCGGAGCCACCGTGCGCGACCAAGGTAATGGCACCGTCAGCGTCTTTATCGGCGGCAACGCAATCGTCTCAGAATTCGGCGCCAAGACCGTCACCGTGACCGGCACCATGAAGCTGGCTGGCCTCGGCGGGGCTGGCGGTGCTGTAGGTCTCGCCTGGGGGTCTGGATCTTCAACACCGGTCGGCCTCGATGGCGGCGAGATGGCGGGCGCACTATCGCTGTTGACTGCCGCCAACGCCGACGGGACCGGCGGAATGCTCGCCGAAGCTGCAGCGTCGTACAACAATTTTGCGGCTGACCTGGCCACGCAGGTCAACGCTGCCTATTCCCCCGACGATGCGGACCCGTTCTTTGAGTTCACCGCCGAGTCGGCCGCGCTCTCGCTCCGCGTGATACCCACGAGCACCTCTGACGTGCGAGCCGGTACCGGTACCGGCGGAGCCTTTGACGGATCCGTGGCCGATGCGGTTGCCCAGATCGGCACCCAAAGTGATTCTCCCGACTCCAATTGGCTCACTTTCGTCAACGGCTTCGTGGTCAACACGCGGTCTGAGCTCCAGGCGGCGTCCCTGGCCAGCCTCGCCCAGGATTCAGCCGTGGGTCGGCAGCTCGCAAACTCCACGGTCGATCTCGACGAAGAGAGCGTGAGCTTACTCATGTACCAGCACGCCTACCAGGGTGCGGCTCGTATGCTCACCGCCATCGACGAAATGCTTGACACCCTGATCAACCGCACCGGACTGGTGGGAAGGTAACCCATGATTGAACGCGTCACGACCCAGACCCAGATGCGCGCAGCCCAGCGCAACCTGCAGGAGAACATGACCCAGCTGGCGCGAACGCAGGAGGCGGCATCCACTCTCAATGCCATTCGGCGACCGTCGGATGACCCGACCGGCACAGCGACGGCCATGCAGGTACGGTCGGACCTGCGCGCCAACGGTCAGTACCAGCGCAACACCGCCAACGCGGATGCCTGGCTCACCACGCTGGAATCCAGCTTCTCGGCCACGACCTCGCTCATGAACCGCGTGCGTGATCTGACCGTGCAGGGCGCCAACGACGGATCGATGTCGGCGACCGCCAAGGAAGCCATCGCGGTCGAACTCGTGGGCCTGCGCGACGAACTGCTCAACGTGGCCAACACCAGCTACCTCGGGCGCACGGTGTTCGCCGGCAACTCCGACGCCGGCGTCGCCTACAGCGTCGCACTCTCCGATCCTGCCGATTTTTCCAGTCCGCAGGTGTACACCTTCACCGGGGACGCCACGACGACGGTGGAACGCCGAACGAGCGCCAACAGCACCATTCGCGTGGATGCCGACGGAAGTGCGGTCTTCGGAACCGGCGACGACTCTGTGTTCAGCCTCATCGACTCGATCGTGACGAAGCTGCGTACCGACGAATCGGTCAGCTCCTCTCTGACCGACATCGACGAGCGCATGGGGAGCATTCTCACCCAGCACACGGCCGCCGGTGCCAGACAGACCCTGGTCGACCGTGCCCGGCTCTCGCTTTCCGAGAGTGCCGCCACGCTCGAGGGCCAGCGCTCCGACGTGGAAGACCTCGATCTGGGCCAGGCAATTCTCGACCTGCAGTTGCAGGAAGTCACCTACCAGGCGGCTCTGGCCGTCACCGCCCGCGTACTCCAACCAACCCTGATGGACTTTCTTCGATGAGTATTACCCTGACCTTTGTCACTCCCCCGCCCGGTTTCGACCCGCTCACCGAATTCACACTCTTCGAGGTGGAGGGCGTCGACGGGCTGTACTCGATGCAGTCGGTCGACGGCACGACCGCGCGG
Source organism: Cryobacterium sp. Hh7 (assembly GCF_004403155.1). Lineage (NCBI taxonomy): Bacteria > Bacillati > Actinomycetota > Actinomycetes > Micrococcales > Microbacteriaceae > Cryobacterium > Cryobacterium sp. Hh7. The sequence continues at coordinate 330,202 of NZ_SOHG01000016.1, forward strand.
CTCTACGCCCTCAGTGCGGCGCTCTACCTGCCGCACTACTCGCCCGTGATCACCGACGCCCAGGTGGAGTCGCTCGAACTGGTCAGCTCCGATGACGCCATGGTGCTCGTGATCGCCAACCCCGGCGAGACCGAGACCACCGTGAACCTGATGGCGCCGATCGTCATCAACGCCACCACCGGGCTCTCGGCCCAATTCATTCTCGAAGACCAGGACTGGCCGCTGCAGGTTCCGCTCTCCGCTCTCGCGGGGTAGCTGCCAACTCCCGATGGCTCGTAGCTCTCCGCTCTGGCGGAGAGTTACTTTGCTGTCGCGAGGTACTCAGCGAGTCAGCGCGACTCGGCCTCGATCAGGGCGGCCTCGAACGCTACCCACGGCAGCATCGCGCACTTGACCCGGGCTGGATAACGCGAGACTCCCCCGAACGCGGCCGCATCGCCGAGAATCTCTTCGTCGGGTTCGATCTTGCCGCGCGAGCGCAGCATCTCGCGAAAGTTGTCGAGCAGACCGCGGGACTCGGTCACACTGAGGCCGCGCAGTGTGTCCGTCAGAATCGAAGCGGATGCCTGCGAGATCGAGCAGCCCTCCCCGGCCCAGACCAGATCGGCCACGATGGCACTCGCAGCTGTTTCCGCGCCACCGGCCGAGTCAGCGCCATCCGTTTCAGCAGAAGCACCCGCGCCGAGCGACACGCGCAGCGTCACCTCGTCACCGCAGGTCGTGTTGATCTGGTGCGATTCGGCCACGCGCAGGCCGCTCGCCGCGCCGAGCGCGACGGCGTCGGACAGCGGCGTGAGGGCGACGGCTCCGTTCCTGGCCTTGGAGTGCTCCAGAATGATCGTCTGGTAGAGCTGCTGCAGGTCGCTCATCGGCGCACTCCCGTGCCGACCCCGAAGAAGGGCGCGACCTCAGCGAGGGTAGCCAGAAACAGGTCGACCTCATCAGTGGTGTTGTAGAGGTAGGTGCTCGCCCGGGTCGAGGCGGTCACGCCGAGTCGACGGTGCAGCGGCTGGGCACAGTGGTGGCCGACCCGCACGGCAATGCCGGCGTCGTCGAGAAACTGGCCGACGTCGTGCGCGTGCACGCCGGCGACATCCACGGCGGCCAGTCCGAGCCGTTCCACGCCGAGCCCGGGGCCGAGCAGGCGCACTCCGGAAATTTCGGCCAGCCCCGCCACGAGTCGCTGACCGAGCTGCGCCTCCCACGCTGCGACCCGATCCATGCCGGTTTCGCTCAGGTAATCGACGGCCGCGGCCAACGCGATCGCCTGCGAGATGCGCTGAGTGCCGGCCTCAAAACGCTGCGGCGGCGCCAAGAACTCGGCGGTTTGCATGTTCACGGTGGTGATCATCGACCCACCGGTGAGGAACGGCGGCATATCGGCGAGCAGGTCGGCCTTGCCATAGAGCACCCCAATGCCCGTGGGGCCGAGCATCTTGTGACCCGAGAACATTGCGAAGTCCACGTCGAGCGCCGCAACGTCGACCGGCAGGTGCGGCACGGTCTGGCAGGCGTCGAGCACGACGAGGGCGCCGACTTTGCGGGCGAGGGCGACGAGTTCGGCGACCGGGTTCAGGGTTCCGGTGACGTTCGAGCCGTGCGTGAAGGCGAGGAGCCTCGTGTGGGGGCCGACAATGTTCGCTGCGGCCAGCAGGTCGAGGGTGCCGTCACCCCGCACCGGGATGAAGCGCAGGGTGGCGCCGGTGCGCAGCGCGAGTTGCTGCCAGGGAATGAGGTTGGCGTGGTGTTCCATCTCAGTGACAACGATCTCGTCGCCGGCGCCGAGGCTGAAGCGGCGGGCGGCCGGGCCGCCGAGGCCGAGTGAGGCGTTGGAGAAGCTGTAGGCCAGAAGGTTGATGGCCTCGGTGGCGTTGGACGTCCAGACGATCTCGTCGGTCTGGGCGCCGACGAACGCAGCGACTTTCTCGCGGGCGGCTTCGAACCCCTCGGTCGCTTCGACGGCGAGCGTGTGGGCGCCGCGGTGCACGGCGGCGTTACGCTGCTCGTAGTACTCCTGCTCGGCTTCCATCACGCTGATCGGGTTCTGCGAGGTTGCCCCGGAGTCGAGATAGGTGAGCGGATGCCCGTTCACCGTCTGATGCAGCACCGGAAAGTCGTTGCGAATGCGTTCAACGTCAATGTTGGTCAGTGGGGCCAACTCGGGGTGCTGGGAACCAGCTACGGGAGTTCCGGTTGCTGTAACGGCGGACGATGGTGCAAAAGACGTCATGCATCAAGGATATTACCTCTCCCCGAACCCGGGCACCGCGCGGGCACATCTGCACGGGAAGTCTGCGTGTGCGGTGGAAAACTCCGCGGCGGCGTGTGAGGCTTGAGGGGTGACCAAGACTGCCGAATACACGGAGCTACGCGAGCACGTGTTACTCGACCGACCGTGGGTGACGCTGGTCTGGGACGACCCGGTCAATCTCATGTCGTACGTCGCCTACGTTTTTCGTAGCTACTTCGGGGTCACCCCGAAGCAGGCCGAACGTCTCATGCTGCAGGTCCACAACACCGGTCGGGCCGTCGTGGCCACCGGCAATCGCGAATCGATGGAACGCCACGTCGAAGCCATGCACGGCTACGGACTCTGGGCGACCCTGGCTAGGGCTGACGAATGAGCGGCCTGAAGCGGTTCACCCCGCACGTCTCCGGTATCTTGCACGCACGATTCGAGGCGATCGAGGTTGATCTGCTGCGCCTGGCCACCAGCCAACTGGTCGATATGCTCGATGCCGGAGCCGCCGACCCCGTGCTCGCCCGCAGCGACGGTGTCTTCGGCCGTCTGCTGCCCGACGCTTACCGTGACGACGATGAGGCTGCGGCAGAATTTCGTCGATTCACAGCGCCCGGCCTGCTCGAACGCAAAGAGCACAACGCCCAGATTGTGTTGGACACCCTCGGAACGGAACGGGACGAGACCGAAACGGACGACGAGGAACACCGACCGGTCACCATCAGCCTCGACCCCAATGCCGTGCAGGCCTGGCTCCGCAGCCTCACCGACCTACGGCTGACGCTCGCCGACCGGTTGCAGGTCTCCGCCGACGGAGTCGTCCACCTCGAGGGTGAAGACGCACCGTTTTTGCGCGAACTTTATGACTGGCTCGGCATGCTGCAGGAAGAACTCGTCTACGCGATCGACGTGTGACCTCGGCGACGAGCTGACCCATCGGCGTTCTCGGCCAACAGATCTCTGGCAGCGATACCGATCACGGCGCTGTAGGTAGGGTACGCGAAGCGCACTTTGGCCAGCGTGGCCACGTCGATTCCGGCGGCCATCGCCGTAGTGACCGACTGAATGACCTCCACAGCGTTCTCACCGACCGCGTGAGCACCCAGAATGAGCTCACGCCGACGATCGGTGATGAGTTTGAGAAATCCACGTTGGCGATCGTCGATCACAGCACGATCCAGCCGCGAGAACGGTACCACCGCCACCACACACAGCTCGTCGCGACGCCGGGCCTCCACCTCGGACAGGCCAACGCCAGCGTAATCGGGATCCGTGAACCCACCGGCCGGAAGCAAATGGTGCGCGGTTCGCCGGTTGGCATCCAAAACGGCGTTCTCGGCTGCTGCCTCTCCCTCGGACTGTGCAGCTTGCACCAGCATGTCCCGGCCGTTGGCATCGCCGACGGCGAAGATGTGCGGCACCGAGCTGCGAAAATACGCATCGACAGGGATAGACGATCGGCTCGTAACGACGCCGGCTGCTTCCAGACCCAGGTCGTCGACATCCGCTGGCCAGCCGGTTGCCATGATCACGGCGTCGAAGCTACCTGACACGTCGTGCCCGTGCTCGCGCCAGGTCAGCGTGATCGAGCCGTCCGCGGCACGATCGAGCCCGGCGACACCGTCAATGCCGAGGTGGACGGCGACCCCCTGTTCGACGAAGGCCTCCGCAACGGCCCGCGAGACGGACTCATCGGAGGTGGCGAGTACCCGGTCGGCCACGTCGAGCAGCGTCACGGTTGAACCGAAAGAATTGAACACAGTGACCAGTTGTGCGCCGGTGTTGCCGCCGCCGATAACCGCCAGCCGATCGGGAACTCGAGGCAGGTCGAGCACGTGTTCGGGCACTACCGCCAGTTCAGCTCCCGGCACCGGAAGACGGCGAGAATGACCTCCCACGCACACCACGACAGTGTCGGCCGAAATTGTGCGCCCGGTGTCGAGCTTGAGCGTGAAGGCATCGACAAAGCGGGCGCGCCCCTCCAGGATGAGATGAACGCCGGCATCGGCAAATCGGGTGGCCTCACCCTTCATGGAACGAACCCGGTCCACGGTTTCCCGTACTCGGGCGACCGTGGCGGGCCAGTCGATGGGACGTTCAGTCACAGAGATGCCATACGCGTCGGCCGTTCGGATCTCTCGCATGAGTCTTGCGGTTTTGGCGAGTACACGAGTCGGCACGCATCCGGTGTTCACGCACGTGCCCCCCAGGCGATCAGCCTCACAGATGGCGACGGATGCTCCAAGCTCGGCGGCGCGCAGGGCTGCAGCGGCTCCGGCCGGGCCGGCACCGATCACGACGACGTCGAAATGGTCGCGTCCGAGCACGCGTGAATCGGGAGCCGGGTTGGCGGCTGACTTCGTGTGCGCGAAGATTGGGGTCGTAGTCATCTCGGTCTCCCACCGTCGAAAGGTGCCTAAATCCTGACAGTGTCAGCTGGGAATCAACCGGTGCCGACACCCCGTTTCTACACGAAATCTCATCATCATGGTGGGTTCAGTTTGGTGGGCAGAGTGTGCGGTAGCCTACTTTGTGAACCCGCTATTACCGTGTGCTCAAGGCCGCACGCACGGCTCGACTTGGCCCGCGACGGAGACCCATGGACCTCAGCACTGTGACGCACGTCACCTCCGCTCGACAGCGGAGCGACCTCGCCGCGCTCGGTCCGACCGTCGTGCCGCTGGCCGGCGGATCCGAGCTGTTCGCCGACCCGCGCGCCCACCTCAGGGGTCTGGTCGACCTGCACACCTTCGGGTGGCGCGCGCTGACCATCACGGACGACGGCCTCGAGATTGCCGCGACCTGCACCTTCACCGAACTCTCCCAGCTGCCGATGCGTGAGGGCTGGGCGGCGCATCCGCTGTTCTATCAGTGCTGCACGGCCCTGTTCGGCTCGTTCAAGGTCTGGAATGTTGCCACGATCGGCGGCAACCTGGCCACCTCTCTGCCGGCTGGCCCCATGATCACTCTCGCCGTCGCGCTCGACGCGGAGGTTCTGGTCTGGCGTGCTGGTGGGCGCGATGAGGTCGTGCCGGCCCGTTCGTTTGTCACGGGAAACACGACCAACGTGCTCGCACCCGGTGATGTCTTGCGCTCTATTCACGTTCCGCTCGCCGCGTTGCAGTCGCAGACTGCATATCGCAAGATCGCCCTGTCGCCGCTCGGACGCTCGGGCGCGGTGCTCGCCGGGCGGCTCGATGCCGACGGTCTGTTCGTGCTCACGGTCACGGCGGCGACGCTGCATCCGGTGCAATTGCGGTACCCGGAGCTACCCGCCGCCGAGGTGCTGGCCGGCGATATTGCCGCGATCGACTGCTGGTTCACGGATGCCCACGGCGCCGCCGACTGGCGACGCGCGATGGGACTACTGCTCGGCGAAGAAATTCGCGCTGAACTTGTTGGAGGTCTCGCATGACGCTGGAACGGGTCGCAACGGTCGGCACGGTCATTTTCGAGGTCAACGGCAGCCCGGTCGAGGCGACGCCCCAACCCGGCCAGTGCCTGCGTACCCTACTGCGCGACCACGAACACTTCGAAGTGAAGAAGGGCTGCGACACCGGCGACTGCGGCGCCTGCACGGTTCAGGTCGACGGCACGCCCGTGCACTCCTGCATCTACCCGGCCTACCGGGCAGCCGGCAAGCAGATCACGACCGCGGCCGGCCTCGGCCAGCCCGGCAACCTCGCGCCGGTGCAGCAGCGCTTCGTCGACGCCGCCGGCTTTCAGTGCGGCTTCTGCACACCCGGCATGGTCGTCACCGCCGCCGCCATCGAAGCGGATGCCGACACCACCCGTGCAAACGGCGTCGACGCCGGCTTCAGCACCGACCCCGACGAACTTCCCCGCCTGCTCAAGGGAAACCTCTGCCGCTGCACCGGTTACCGTTCGATCAATGACGCCATTCGCGGCCAGCACACCCCGCCGGCGGGCTCCTGCCACGTCGCCCCGGAGCGCGAGCACGCCGAAACGTCCAGCCTCGGACCGGTGCGCACGACCGGCCGGGCCACTCCCGAGCCGGCTTCGGCTGGTGCGGGTTCGACCGGATCGGCCTCGACCGGACGGGTCAGGGCGAGCGAGTCCACGACGGGCCACTCCACCACGAGCAGCATGGCCGGCCCGGTTGGCACCTCCGCCGGCGCGATCGCCGGGGAGCGCATCGTGAGCGGGCTCGAGCCGTACACCCTCGACGTTTCCGTTGCCGGACTGCTGCACCTCGCGGTGCTCGGGAGTCCGCACGCGCACGCGCGCATCCGCTCCCTTGATGCGTCGAAAGCGGCCATGCTGCCCGGGGTGCACCGCGTGCTCACCCATGCCGACTCCCCCACGACCCTGTTTTCGACCGCGCGGCACGAGAGCCGGTTCGACGACCCCGACGACACCCTGGTCTTCGACCAGACCCTGCGTTTTAGCGGGCAGCGCGTGGCAGCGGTCGTCGCCGACTCGGTCGCGATCGCCGAGGCCGCCTGCCGACTGATCGACGTTGAGTACGAGGTGCTCGATGCCGTATTCGACCCTCGGCTGGCTGCTCTGCCGGGTGCCCCGCTGGTGCACGGCGACAAGGACCCGGTCGTGTCGCGACTGGCCGACCCGGGGCGCAACCTCGTCGCCGAACTGCACGGCGAATTCGGTGACGTTGCGGCCGGACTCGCCGAGGCGACCACCGTTATCTCGGGCAGCTGGCAGACCCAACGCATTTCGCACACCCACCTCGAAACCCACGGCACGATCGGCTGGATCGACGGCGACCGGCTGGTGCTGCGCACGAGCTCGCAGGTTCCGTTTTTGGTGCAGAAGGAGATCTGCCGGCTGTTCGACCTCGAACCGGCCGGAGTGCGGGTGTTCACGGCCCGGGTCGGCGGCGGTTTCGGCGGCAAGCAGGAACTGCTCACCGAAGACCTCGTCACCCTCGCGGTGCTTAGTACCGGCCAGCCGGTACAGTACGAATTCACCCGCACCGACGAGCTCACGATCGCCCCGGTGCGGCATCCGTTTGCGATCGACGTGACCCTCGGCGCCACGGCCGATGGCCGCCTCACCGCCCTGAAACTGGGCGTGCTCGCCGACACCGGCGCCTACGGCAACCACGGCCCGGGCGTGATGTTCCACGGCACGAGTGAGTCCGTCGCGCTCTACAACGTGCCCAACAAAAGAGTGGATGCCCAGAGCGTCTACACGAACAACCCGCCGTCGGGCGCCTTCCGCGGCTACGGCCTCGGCCAGATTATCTTCGCGATCGAAAGCGCGCTCGACGACCTGGCCCGGGAACTCGAGATGGACCCGTTCGAACTGCGCCGACTCAATTCGGTGCAGCCCGGCGACCCGCTCGTGGTCACGCACGAGGAAGGGCCCGACCTCGTCTTCGGAAGCTATGGCCTCGACCAGTGCCTCGACCTCGCCGAGTCGGCGCTGGGGCGCGGCAACCGGGCCGTCGTTCCGGTCGGTGCAAAGTGGAAAGTCGGCTCCGGCATGGCGTCGTCGATGATCGCGACCACGCCGCCACGCGGCCACCGCTCGCAGGCATCCGTTCAGCTACTCGCTGGCGGACGCTATCTGGTGCGGGTCGGCACGACCGAGTTCGGCAACGGCACTACGACCGTGCACGCGCAGATCGCGGCGACGGCGCTGCACACGTCTGTCGACCGCATCGATTTGGTGCACTCCGACACGGATGCTGCCGGTTACGATTCCGGCGCGTTCGGCTCGGCCGGGGTCGTCGTCGCCGGCAAAGCCGTGCTCGCCGCGGCGACCGCGCTGGCCGAATCCCTGGTCGGGGCAGCGGCATCGTGCAGCGGTCTCGGTGAGGTGGATTGGCAGCTTGAACGGGAGGGGCTGCGTGCGACGGGTGCGGTCGTCACCCTGGACGACCTCGCAGCCTGGGCCGCGGCCAACGACGTCGACCTCACAGCGATGCGCCGCGAAGACGGAGCGCTGCGCTCGCTCGCCTTCAACGTGCACGCGTTTCGAGTGGCCGTGAACACCGACACCGGCGAGGTGCGCATTCTGCAGTCGATCCAGGCCGCCGATGCCGGCTTCGTGATGAACCCCGAGCAGTGTCGCGGACAGATCGAGGGCGGAGTCGCGCAGGCGCTCGGCACCGCCCTGTTCGAAGAGATCGTGCTCGACGGCGCCGGAGCGGTGACGACGCGGGTGCTGCGCAACTATCACGTGCCCCAGCTCGTGGATCTGCCGGTCACCGAGGTGTACTTTGCCGAAAGCCACGACGTGCTCGGGCCCTTCGGTGCCAAGTCGATGAGCGAGTCAACCTACAACCCGGTCGCGCCGGCGCTGGCCAATGCGATACGCGACGCGATCGGCATCCGTCCGACCGAGTTGCCCATGTCCCGTGACCGGATCTGGCGTCTGCTGCACGGCTGAGCGGATGCGCGGCCCGGCTCGCGCAGGGTAGCTCGCGCCGATCGATGGCGGTCTCGGCCAGCTCGACCAACGGATCGGGTCGCGGCCCCGAAACCGGCTCGCGCCGGTCGATGGCGGTCTCGGCCACCGGACAGGCGTCCGACCCGCGCGAGCCGACCATCTCGCTGATCGAGCTCGCCGCGATCACCATACGACTAACCCACGCAATCTCGACGAACGCGGGGCAGCACTCCCGCGACCTGCCGGGCCGCATATTTCGGCGGGATCACGCGGCGTATCAGGCAGGTTTCCAAACCCTCGAATGGGACGAATCCGATTTCAGTAGGGTAAAACCAGGCTCCACGTGGCACGTTGCAGACACCGCGCCGGCCGGGAACTCGCATAACGGGCTGGTCGAGAACATACCGGCAGGACAACGAGAAATCTCGCCGCAAACGGTCAAAATTGCCGATTTCGACGCCAGAACACGATAATATCCGTAGATATGTACGAATCAACGGGTAGCGCGGTCTTTCGCGGCCACATTTTTCACATAGCCGGCGCTCCCACAGTGGCGCAGGCCCATTCGCAGCTCGTTTCGGTGCCCGACGGGGCCCTCGTCACGGCCGACGACGGCACGATCGCCTGGGTCGGCCCCTTCAACGAGCTGCCCGCCGCATTCACTGCACTGCCGGTGACCCGAACCGGGTTCATCCTGCCGGGTTTCGTCGACACCCACATTCATTTTCCGCAGACCTACACAACGGATGCCTACGGTGGCGGCCAGCTGCTCGAATGGCTCGACGGGTGCGTCTTCCCGGCCGAGTCGCGGCTGGAAGACCCGGGTTTTGCCCGGCAGGTGGCGCGCGATTTCACGCGGCGGCGGGCATCCGTCGGTACGACCAGCGCCCTCGTGTTCGGCTCGGCGTTTGCGCCGGCGCAGGACGCCCTGTTCGAAGAATCGCAGAAGGCCGGCCTTCGCCTGGTGAGCGGGCGGGGCATCCAAACCGTCGGCACCGACTCCGCCAAGGCGCTGGTCACGAGCGAGCAGGCCGCGATTGAGCTCACGGCGGCCGAGATCGACCGTTGGCACGCCGTCGACACCGGTGACGCCCAGACCGCGCTGCTGCAGGTCGCGATCGTGCCCCGGTTCAGTCTGTCGGTGACGCCGACAACCCTCGCAGGCCTCGGCGAGCTCTACGACTCGGTGCGCGGGCGAGGCGTGTACTTTCACAGCCACCTCAACGAGAACGACCGGCCGGGCACGGGAGAGATCGACGCGGTGCGCTCGGTGTTCGGCACGAAAACCTACCTCGACACCTACGACGGATGCTTCCTGCCGGGCTCCGTCCGCGGCGGCTCGTCATTGCTTGGCCGCCGCAGCATCCTCGCCCACGCCGTGCACTGCCAGAATTCGGAGCTCGCCCGCCTCGCCGACACCGGCACGTCGATCGCGCACTGCCCGACCTCGCAGGCGTTCCTCGGCTCCGGCACCATGCCGTGGCGGCGCACGACCGGGTTCGGGGTGAACGTTGCGATTGGAACGGATGTCGGCGGCGGCGACGAGTGGCTCGTCGCGCGGGTGCTCAACGACTGCTACAAATCGCACCTGTCCGAGCCCGGCGACGCCGGAGTGGCACTCGACCCGGCCGCGCTGCTGTTCACCGGCACACTCGCCGGGGCCCGCGCGCTCGATATGGAGGCCCGGTTCGGCAACTTCGACCTCGGCAAGGATGCGGATTTTCTGCTGATCGACCCGGACCGCTGGGAACCGCTCGCACTCGTGCTGGCGAACGCCGTGCGCGCCGACGACGCGGTGCTGGCCGCCGAGCAGACCCTGTTCGCGCTGCTGCTCGCCCTGCGCGAGCCCGCGATCACCGGGGTTTACGTTCGTGGCCGCCGGGTGAGCGTGGAGTAGTCAAGTCGAGTGGCGCATCCGCTCGTCGAGCCGTGATTTTGAGGCCAAGTCTCACGGCTCGGCTCGGGTCAGCTACCGCGATAGGTGGAGTACGCGAACGGGGCGAGCAGCAGGGTGAACGTGATAGTGCTCCGACAGGTCGGCGGTCGCAGAGCGCTGGGGCGGCGAGAGTCAGCAGGGGGCCCAATTACCTCACCACGGCGCCTCGAGTTCGTCGAGATCGTCGTAGATGCTGGTGATGGCCGCGATGCGGGTGCGGGTCACGCGCACGTGCGCGCCCATGGCGCCGGTCGCGAGCAGGTTGATCAGGCTCATCGCGGTGGCATAACTGTCGAATGCGCTGGCGCTGTCAATCGGGCATTCGAGCCAGACGGCGGCGCCGTCGGCGTGCCGCCGGGCGGAGGAGTCGGCGATCAGCACGAGGGGAATCCCGCGCCGTTCGATCGCCGCGACCAGCTGCCCGAACCCGGCCGTGCGGCGCCGGAATCCGAACAATACGACGACATCGTGCGCGCCGAGCCCGGCCAGGTCCTCACCGATCGACTGCCCGGGCAACGGCGCGAGCCGCACATTGTCGCAGGCCTGGGCGAGCTGCTGACGCAGGTGCAGGGCGAGCGGGTAGCTGTTGCGCAGCCCGATCACGACGACGTTGCCGGCGTGCGCGATCAGCCGCGCCGCGGCATCCAGCCGGCCGTCTTCGAGATTCTGCAGCAGCTGGCGCAGGTTCTCCTGCTCCCCCGCAAGGTGCGCCGCGAGGCGCGACGGCGTTCCAGCGGATGCCCCCGGCCCGCCCACCGGGGCCCCGTTGCGGCGCAGGGTACGCGCGTGTTCGCGCACCTCGGCCGAATCTTGAAAGCCGAGCCGGCGGAACAGCCGCGACACGGTCGCCTTGGAGACCCCGCTGAGCCGGGCCAGTTCGGTGGCGTTGTAGACGGCCAGGTCGCTCAGATGATCGAGGATGAAGTCCGCCACCCGCTGCTCCTGCGGCGACAGGTCGCCGTACTGCCCGTCGATGCGCTGTCCGATGTTCATGGTGGCGGTCACTGCGCTGCCGGGTCGGTGTCGTGCCGGTCGGACGCGCACCGGTCGGCTTCGCGCAGGTCTGACGCGTGCCGGTCCGAATCGAGCCGGTCGGAATCGTGCCGGTCGGACCGGTTCTGGTCTGGGTCGTACCCACCGGTATACCGTCCGGTGGCTCGGCCACTCCGGTCGGAATCACCGCGAAAATCGAGCAGAGCGCAGGCCCGCGCATCGAACTCGGAATCCATCTCCTCGGCGTCATACTGCTCGGCCAGGGCGAGCACTGCGGCCTCGAAGGCATCGAGCGCCAGCGCCACATCGGCCTCGGTGACCGACTCGTCGGGGTGGTGGCTGATGCCGCCGCGACACCGCACGAGCAGCATGCCGATGTCGGTCAGCGCCGCCAGCGCCATGGCGTCATGCCCGGCCATCGAAAACGGAGTCGGCGGCAGGCCGCCATCGCGAGCGTCGGAATGCGCGGCGGCCCCCTCGATCACGAGGTTGAACCGCCGGGCCCCGGCGATCGAGGAGGCGACGCCGAGGGCGAGGCCGAGGGCGAGGCCGCTGTCGTCGAGCACCGGACCCTGTTCGATGTGCGCCTCGAGGTAGCCGATGAGGTTGGCCGGAGTTCGCGCGGCTGCACCGATCAACGCCGGATCCAGCCCGAACGGCCGGTAGGCCGCCTCGAGGCGCACACCGTTCCGGTCGCGCAACTCCCACGACTCGGCCTGCCAGGTTCCGGCGAGGGCACGGCTGCCCAGCAGCGGGGTGCCGAACCGAGTGCCCTCCTCATCGCCGAACGCGACGACTTCGAGCGCGAACGGCAGGGCGCGGCCGGCAGGGCGCGGCCGGACCGCGCGGTGCGTTCGGCCACAGCCACGGCGCGCAGCACCCGGGGAGTGGCGTTGATCGGGCCCGGACCCAGGAGAAGCCGCGCTGGCGGGTTGATCGGAAGGCTGGAAATGTGTTTCACTCCCTCGGCATGGTGAAACCAAAGTTTCAGGTGGCCAGTTTAGGCAGCGGAGGTTTCCGGCGCGTTACGTGCCTGTCGCAGCTGCCATCCTGGGCCTGAAAATCGAACGAGTACGAGCTTCCGGACTCGATGTCGCCCACTTGGCATCCAGAGTCCAGCGGAATGTGACGATCCTTTTCGCGTTAGTTCGTTCCCGAACCCGGGGGTGTTGTCACTCGATGCTCGCTGTGATCTACCACGTCTGGTTCCGCTCGCAGGGCGTCGGCGATCTCTTCCTCCGGACGCGGCGCGATGGTCTGGTCGACCTCGAGCTGTGGGATGGAAGGCTCACCCGGGCCGGGAACGTGGCGCTGAGGGGAATGTTCGAAGTGGAGGGACACGGCGAATCCTTCGGTCGGTAACATTCACAGCGTATGCGATTTTACGGCGGAGTAGCCAGGTTTCGAGCACATCGCTACCGCTGCGACCAGCCTGTGCCACCCAACGTCAAGGACCTCGTCGCCGGAGTCCCTGGTGAGCACGCCCACATTGCGCGCAGGGCTGGAGTGGGCGGGGCAGAGCTAGGGACACATCCGCTCGCCGAGCCGTGAGTCTTGGGGCCAAAACGGCACAAAACAGGCCCAACCCTCACGTCTCGGCGCCCGAAACTCACGGCTCGGCGGAGCCCTGTAGTTGAACATGGCGCCAGGCCACGGCTCGTGAACCCTACGATGGCAGACATGCACAAGCCGCCAGCACCCAACCACGTGGCCGGACTCGTGCTCGCCGCTGGTGCTGGCTCCCGCTATGGCATGCCCAAGGCGCTCGTGCACGATGCCTCTGGCCGATCCTGGCTGCAGAACGCCGTCGACGTGCTCGCGGCCGCCGGGTGTTCCCCGGTCATCGTCGTGCTCGGCGCCCGCGGTGCCGAGGCCGCGGCGCTGCTCAAAACGGATCCCGTGGCCTCAAGGGACGGTGCGCGAGCCCGCAGCACGAACCGGCCAACAGCATCCGTTTTAGTCGTGCAGGCCGACGATTGGGCCGAAGGACTCTCTGCCTCCCTGCGCGCCGGCCTGCGCTGCGCCCTCGACCACCCCGAGCTCACGGCTATCGCGGTCGTTCCCGTCGACGTACCCGACCTGAACGCGGCGACGGTGGCTCGCCTGATCGGCAGGACCAACGACACGACGGATGCGCCCGGCTCCGCCGCCGCGTCGGCCGGCACACTGCTTCAGGCCCGGTTTACCGGCCAGCCGGGGCATCCCGTGGTGATCGGCCGGTCGCACTGGGCGTCCCTCCTCGAGACTCTCGCCGGCGATTCCGGCGCGCGACCCTATCTGCGTGCGCACGACGTCGAAGCGGTCGAGTGTGGCGACCTCGGCACCGGGGCCGACGTCGACCGGCCCCGTGAACCACCGGGCCCACCTTCGGAACGTGGGCCCATGATCTAACCTGGGCCCACGTTCCGGGCCCGGGCCCGGAACAAATGGTGAGGTCCCGAACCCTCGTGGCTCAACGAAACTGAGCCTGAACTACCCCCGCGCCACCACCCGCGTCAGCGCCGCGTAGGCGCGCGCCGCGCCCGGCTGCACGGTCAGCGACACCGCGAGGGCGTCGAGACGGGCGCGCGTTTCGCCGGCGAGGTGCAGCATCCGCTCACAGGCGTCCCGCAACGCGAGAACGTTTGCGGTATTCGGCGGCAGCGAGGTGCCGAAGCCCGCCGCGTCGAGGGCGGCCGCGCCGGCGAACTGGTCGGTGGAGAACGGCAGCACAACGAGCGGCACGCCTGCCGTCATCGCCTCGGTCACCGAATTGTTGCCCCCGTGCGTCACCGCGAGCACGGCCTCCTGCAGCAGGCGCACCTGCGGCAGAAACCCGCGCACCAGCCAGGAATCAGGAATGGGGCCGAGCGTGGCGGGGTCGGTCGCTCCGACAGCCATGGCCACCCGCACCGGCAGCCCGCTCAGGGCCTCGGCGACGCGCGCGAGCACATCACCGCGCACCGAGAGAAAACTTCCGAAGCTCACGTAGACGACGGGCCGAGAATCCGCCGCCAGCCAGGCTTCGACCTCGGGGTCGACGGCCTCGGAGCGCACCGCCGAACCGAGAAACCGGTGGGGTGGAAGCTGGTCCGTGCGCGCCGACGAGTGCAGTTCGCCCGGATAGTTGAGCAGCAGCAGATCCCCGCACTCTTGAAAGGCATCGAGGGTCGGTGCCGCGGATGGATCGAGTTCGAAAAGCGCGTCGTTCCACTGAGCGGTGAACGAGTCGCGAACGGCCGCACACTGCAGCTCGAGCAGCGCCAACTCGCCAACGTCGGGCGAGAACTCGGCGGGCCAGGCCGGCGGGTACCCGTAGATCTCCGAGCCAACGGGCAGGGCAGACGGATGCCCGAGCACCACATCGGCGTGCGGCACGCCCGCACTGAGTAGCCCGAGCCGGGCGCTGAAGGCGAGGTGGTCAACGATCACCTGGTCGGGCTGCACCCGTTCGACGATGCGCTGCACCTCGCGGGCGATCGCGACCGGGTTATAGAGCAGGTCGCTGCTGCGGGCCTCAGCCTGAAAGAGCAGGGTATCGACCATTCCGCGGCGGGTGGCGTCGAAAAACCCGCGCAGGGCGTCATCTTCGCCGGCGGGCTGCTGCTCGACCCGGATGGTGCCGGGGTTGGAACCGCGGCCCAGCTGCAGGTTCTCCCTTTCGAACCCGAACGCGGCCACAATGTCGGCCGTTGCCGGTCCGCTCGCCACCACGACGCGTTCGCCGGCCTGCGCCCAGGCGGTGCCGAGCGTCGCGAGCGGGTACAGGTGCGAGGCGTAGTCGGGGCTGATGATGAGCAGGGTCATGAGACGCTCAGCTCCCAGGCGACCGGCTCGGTCGCCACGGCGACGTCCCGGTAGACCGAACCGAGTGTGCTCGCCATGGCTTCGATCGTGAAGTTGTCGGCCACCATGCGCCGGGCCAGGTCGGCGTACTCGCCGCCGTGCACTCCGGCCGCCACGGCGAGGGCATCGCGGATGCCGGAACCGAGAGCCTGCGCGTCGCCGGTGTCGACCAGAAAACCGGTCACGCCATTCTCGACGTAGGTGGCCGGTCCGCCGCCGTTCGGCGCGACGACCGCGAGGCCGGTCGCCATCGCCTCGAGCAGCGCGATGCCGAACTCCTCCTTCATGCTCGCGCAGACATACACACCGAACGGCGCAGCGAGCCCGGGCCGGCCGTAGCGGATCGCGGCCAGCCAGCGGGCGACCGTGTCGTTGGCGCGATGCCCGGCCAGGAGCAGGCCGTGGGCCGCAGCGTCGTCACGATTCGCGCCAGACAGGGAACGGGCCATGCGCGCCAGCTCAATGCCCTCATCACAGGACGGATGCTCCAAATCACCGCCCACAATCAGCAGGTTGCAGCGCTCTTGCAGGGTCGGGTCCCCGGTCCAGGCTTCGACCAGGGCCGCCATGCCCTTGACGCGGTGCAGCCGGCCGACGCTGATCAGCAGCGGCAGTCCGCGCCGGGACGGCGGAAGGGTGCCCAGCAGCGCGTCGAGCTGGTCGAAGGCAAGCGCGGCGGACGCAGCGCGAGCATCGTCCATATTCGTGCGGTCGATGCGGTCAAGGTCGTGGTCGAAGTGATCAATCGGGTCCTGATCGTGGCTGAGGTCGTCGTCGCTGGCGACCAAACCGCTCACGCCGGACTGGCTAAGCGATGCCAGGGCATCCGTTCGGGCACGGTCGATCACTGCGAGGTCGATGCCCTCCGGAATGACCGAGTGTCGTTCCGGGTGTGCGTCAATGTCGATTCCGATCAGGCGCTCAATGTCCTGCTGCAGGTGCGGGCGCGGAAAAAGCACGGTGTGCGCGGCATCCGCGGCGAGTCGCTGCACCAAGCGGGCACGAAACCAGAAGTGTTCGACCGCATCAACCTCGCCGAAGTTCGTTCGGGTGAGCGCGCCACTCGATTCGAGCGAGTCGATCACGCCGTGCGGGTCGGGGGCCACGGTGAAGACGACCGGAATGTCCAGGTCGCGGGCCACGGTCGCGGCGGCGAGGCTGCCGACATCGGCCATACGGAGGTGAATCGCGTCGACGACTCCGGCCGAGCGCAGGATGCGCAGAATGCCGCGTTGCGCTGCGACCCGCCGAGGCCAGGAGTCGATCGACGGCACCGGACCACCGACGAACGGAACCGCCGCGAAGGAGTGCCCGCGCCGGGTCGCTCCGACGTCGGCCAGCCCATCAAGCGCTGACTCGTGACTGCCGCGGGACATGGTGATCACCCGATCGACCCGATCGTCGCGGCCCGTCCCGCGACGGCTTCCGACAAACGGCGCACGCAAAGCGGATGCCGCGGCGCTCTCCGTTCCGCTGCCTCGGCCGGCCGGCTCGGCGACGAGGGCGTCACCGAGCCGCACCAGCAGGGTCGCGATGCCACCGTTGTCGCCGGCACCGACCTGGGAGAGTTCACCGTCGATGTCGGCGTGCAGAAAGAGTTGGGCGATTGTGGCGCCCTGGTTCCACTTCGGGCGTGGTGCGGTCGTCGCCGTCAGGTCGAACAGGGCCAGCCGGGCAACGGCGGCGAGTTCGCTCGCATTGTCGTCCTGAGAGAGGACGCTCAGTAATTCGAGCACAGCTTCGCTCGGGGATCGGTCACCGAGGCCGGCGATGGCGGCGGCGCGAGCGGGCAGGCTCTCGGCGCGGTCGGTGGCCACCCGACGCAGCAACCGCTCGGGAATGCGGCCGGGTATGAGGCCGATGGTCTCGATGAGGCGGGTGCGGGCATCCGTTTCGGTCATGCCGAGCAGGGAACCTTCGAGGAACAGGGCAACCTGATCGGCGGCCGAAGATCCCCACTGTTCCAGAGTGCGCTGGGCGAGCATGCCGGTAAAGCCGCCCTGCCGAACGAGCGTGACGAGGTCGGCGATGGCGTCATAGCGCGGCAGGCGGGTGCCGAAGGCCCAGGCGGAGTGCTCACGCAGAAAAGCCGAGTCGTGGTGCAGCAAGGCAACAAGCACCTCGTCGGCGGAGTCGTCGAAGACCTGGGCGAGGGCGTGCACTGCGGCGATGGCGGTGAGCTGGTCGCTCGGATCGGTCGCGGCTTGTGCCAGCAGGCGCACAGCCCGGGCGCCCCCATCGCGGCTGGCTGCCACGGTGAGGTCGTCGGCGCGTCGAATTCCCTCGAGCAGCGTTGCGGCGGATCGTTGTTCATCGAGTGCGGTGTGGGTAGCCATTGGCTGCTCCTTTTCGTGAAACTCGTCGAATCAATCGTGGCGATTCGGGGTTGCCACGAGTGAACATGGGTGAATTTCGGAACTTTCGGTGCGAGAAACGTCGAGGATCCCGAACACGAAAGCGAACGAATCAGGTATAGCTAGCCTAGCTAGCGACTTCCCCATTCGCCATCATTGCATGAATGAGGGCGCCAGGGCTGACAGACTGCCTGATCGGTGCCGAGCACTCAAGACGCAAAAAAGAGCCACGCCCCAGTGAATGGGGCGTGGCTCTATCTGTTTATATCTGCAAATGCCGGGTTTAGCCGAACAGGGCCGTCACCTTCGCGAGTGTCTGAGAAATGCCAAAGGCCAGCGGGATCCCTACCAGCGCCCAAGCCACAATGACTTTTAGAACCTTCATGCGTGCGCCTTCCAAGCTGTTGCACCGACGAGCGGCTTTTCGGGTTCGTGAAAGTCGGTGTGAACCGGTCGCACGAAAAGGTTCGCCACAAAGCCAACAACGAGCAGCCCAACCATGGTGAGCAGGGCCGGCTGATAGGCCGCGGCCGTCAACTCACCCGGAGCGCCCTGAGCATCGAGGAACGAGTTGACAATGAGCGGACCGGCAATGCCGGCCGCTGACCAGGCCGTCAGGAGGCGACCATGGATGGCCCCCACCTGAAAGGTTCCGAACAAATCCCGCAGGTAGGCCGGAGCGGTAGCGAAACCGCCACCGTAAAAAGAAATGATGATGAAGGCCAGTACAACGTAGAGCGCCGTCGTACTCGATCCGAAGAGCGCCAGCAGCACGTACAACACCATGCCAACGCCGAGGTACACCATGTAGATGTTCTTGCGTCCAGTCTTGTCCGACGTGGCCGACCAGGCGAATCGTCCGCCCATATTAGCGAGCGACAACAAGCCCACAAAGCCTCCGGCAACGGCCGCCGAGACCAGCGAGTTGCCGTCGCTCTGCCGGAAGAAGTCCTGGATCATCGGTGCGGCCTGCTCGAGAATGCCGATACCGGCCGTGACGTTGCAGAACAGGACGACCCAGAGCAGCCAGAACTGACGCGTGCGAATGGCGTTCCTGGCTGAAACGTGGTTGCTAGTGACGAGGGCCTTGACCCGCACCTTCGACGGATCGAAACCGGCCGGCACCCAATCAGCAGCCGGAACCTTGATCGTGAAAGCTCCGAACATCATGTACGCGAGATAGATCGCGGCGAGGGTGAGAAAAAGCTTGCCCACGGAGTCGCCGCTCGCCACCCAGTTCGCTGCCCCGGAGTTGGGGTCATAGAAGCCGAGGAGCGCCGTCGACACTGGGCTGGCGATGAGGGCGCCGCCGCCGAAGCCCATGATGGCCATGCCGGTGGCGAGGCCCGGGCGGTCCGGAAACCACTTGATGAGCGTCGAAACGGGCGATATATAGCCGATGCCGAGGCCGATACCGCCGATGAAGCCGTAGCCGACGTAGACCAGCCACAGCTGGTTCGTAAAGATTCCGAGCGAACCGATGAGGAATCCGCCCGACCAGAACAGAGCCGCGACGAACATGGCCTTGCGCGGCCCGTTGGTGTCGACCCAGGTACCCATGATGGCCGCCGACAGGCCGAGCATCACGATGGCGATTGAGAAAATCACCCCGATCTGCACCAGGCTGGCGTCGAAGTGCGCCACAAGCGCGGTCTTGTAAACACTCGTGGCGTAAGCCTGGCCAATGCAGAGGTGCACGGCGAGTGCGGCCGGCGGAATCAGCCAGCGGTTGAATCCGGGTGGGGCGATGGTGCGGTCTCGGTCGAGCCAGCTCATGGAGATATCCTTGCTGCCGGTATGGCGATAGCGACTCTGCTGTGCGTTTCGGCTGTCCACGATGGCCGTGGACGTACTCCGCAAACGGATAGAATGAATAGTCTGCGGAGGCAATCCTAGACGATTCATCGCACACATTTCGTTCCAAAATCTCGCCCATTTGGTAATTCGGGGGAATTCCCCTTGGCGGCAAGGCAGGATAGATATATGACACGTTCAGCACCTATCGACGACATCAACGAAAATAATCTTGTCGTCACCGCGCCCAAGACCCACGCTGCTGGCATCCAAGCCGTAGCGGTGGCGCTCGATCGGGGTATTGCCCAGGCTGGTCTCGTTCGCACCGCACGGTCGCTGCTGCGCCTCAATCAGCGCGACGGCACCGACTGCCCCGGATGCGCGTGGCCGGAATCCCAGGGACATCGAAAGACCGCAGAATTCTGCGAAAACGGCGCGAAGGCCGTCGCTGAAGAGAGCACGCTACGCACGGTGACGCCCGAGTTCTGGGCAGAGCATTCCATCGCCGAGCTCGCCACCAAGACCGAGTACTGGCTCGGAAACCAGGGCCGCATTACGCACCCCGTCGTCATTCGCCCGGGCGACACGCACTACTCGCAGATCTCCTGGGATGATGCTTTTGAGCTAATCGGTGAGCAGATTCGCGCCACGGTGCCCGACCGCACCGTCTTCTATACGTCTGGCCGCACCGCCAACGAGTCGGCGTTCATGTACCAGCTGTTCGCCAGGTCGATCGGCACCAATAATCTGCCCGACTGCTCCAATATGTGCCACGAGTCCTCCGGCTCAGCGCTGAACCCCACGATCGGCATCGGCAAGGGTACGGTCTCGCTCGAAGACATCCACCAGGCCGAACTCATTATGGTGGTCGGCCAGAACCCGGGCACCAACCACCCGCGCATGCTGTCGGCCTTGGCCGAATGCAAGGACAACGGCGGCAAGATTGTGGCCGTCAACCCTCTGCCCGAAGCGGGACTGTTCAACTTCATGGACCCGCAGACTCCGAAGGGCGTCGTCGGCAAGGGCACCAACCTGGCTGATGAGTTTCTGCAGATCAAGGTCGGCGGTGACCTGGCCCTGTTCCAGGCGCTCGGTCATCTGTTGCTCGAGGAGGAGGCCCGCGTACCGGGGTCGGTCATCGACCACGAGTTCGTCGCCGCGAACACCGACGGAATCGAGGCCTATCGGGCCGCCCGATCGGTGATCGACTGGGCCGAAACGAAAAAGGCCACCGGCCTGGACCGTGCCGCGATCGAGACGGTGGCGCAACTGCTCATCGCGAGCAAGGCCACCATCATCTGCTGGGCGCTCGGCCTGACCCAGCAGCCGCACTCGGTGAACACCCTCAAGGAGATCATCAACCTGTTGCTCCTGCAGGGCAACTTCGGCAAGCCCGGCGCAGGCGCCTGCCCGGTGCGCGGCCACTCCAACGTGCAGGGCGACCGCACCATGGGTGTGTGGGAAAAGCCGAAGGAGCCCATGCTCGCCGCCCTCGACGCCGAGTTCGGCATCGTATCCCCGCGGGAGCATGGCCTCGACTCCGTCGACACGGTGGATGCCTTCGTGCACGACCGCGTCGACGTGTTCGTCTCCATGGGCGGCAACTTCGCCCTGGCTTGCTCCGATACCGACCTGCTGGAGAAAGCCATGCAGCGCGTCGGTCTCACCGTGCATGTGTCGACCAAACCCAATCGCTCGCACGTTATGCACGGTTTGACCTCGCTCATCCTGCCGACGCTCGGCCGAACGGATACCGATGACAAGCATCCGTCGGGCCGCCAGGTGCTCTCAGTGGAAGACTCGATGTCGGTCGTTCGCACCACTCAGGGACGCCTCGAGCCGGTGTCTGAGCACCTCCTCGCCGAACCGGTGATCATTGCCCGCATGGCCAACGCCACGCTCGGAGAAGACCACCCGGTCGATTGGAAGGCGATGGCGGAAGACTACGACGTCGTTCGTGACCACATCTCCCGCGTCGTACCCGGCTTCGTCGACTTCAACGTTCGACTCAAGACCAAGAATGGGTTCGTGCTGCCCAACCCGCCGCGCGATACGCGCAGCTTTGCCACCGATATTGGTCTGGCCCGGTTCACGGTGAGCCCGATCGAGTACCTGTCGGCGCCAGAGGGTCACTTGATTCTGCAGACCATCCGCAGCCATGACCAGTACAACACCACGTTCTACGGTCTTGACGACCGCTACCGCGGCATCAAGAACGGTCGTCGCGTCATCCTCATCCACGAAGACGATGTCACCGAGCTGGGCTTCGCCGACCGCGATATGGTCGACGTGATCAGCACGTACCAGGGCGTCGAGCGTCGAGCCAACACGTTCCGTCTCGTGGTCTATCCGACACCGCGCGGTTGCGCGGCTGCGTACTTCCCGGAGGCGAACGCACTCATGCACCGCGAGCTCGTGGCCCGCGAATCGAACACCCCCGGTTACAAGGCCATGACCGTGCGCTTCGTTCCGGCCGGCGCCGCTGCCTAGCCTGAGTCAGGCGACCTGCTCGTCACGCTGTGCGTCGATGATCCGGTCGCCGCCGGCATAGACGACCATGGAGTTGCCGCGGAGAAAGCCGACCAGGGTCATGCCAACCTCGACGGCGAACTCCGCGGCGAGTGACGAGGGCGCCGAGACCGCCGCGAGCACGGGAATGCCCGCCATCAGGGCCTTCTGGGTGAGTTCGAAACTCGCCCTGCTCGATACCATGAGCACCGTGCCGGTCAGCGGCAGCCTGTTCTCCTTGACCGCCCAACCGATGACCTTGTCGACGGCGTTGTGCCGGCCGACGTCTTCGCGCAGCACGAGCATTTCGCCGGAAGCGGCATCGAACAGGCCGGCCGCGTGAATGCCGCCAGTCTTCTCGAACACGTTCTGCCCCGCGCGCAGCTTGTCGGGAAAAGTCGTGAGCAATTCAGCAGTCACTCGCACCGCGTCATCCGCTATCTCAAAGACTGATTTGGTGCGCACGGCATCGATGCTCTCCTTGCCGCACAGGCCACAAGAGCTGTTGGTGATGAGGGAGCGCTCCAAGCTCCGTTCCGGTGGCGCGACGCCGGCACCGAGGGTGACGTCCAGCACGTTATAGGTGTTGACCCCGTCGATCGCCCCCGCGCAGTAGCGGGCCGAATTAAAATCGTCGCCCTGCGTGATGACGCCCTCCGAGACCAGAAACCCCGCCGCAAGGTCGATGTCGTTACCCGGGGTACGCATCGTGACGGCAAGGCGGCGGCCGTTCACTCGAATTTCCAGCGGTTCTTCGACCGCAAGCAGGTCCTCGCCAGCCAGAGGCTGGGCACCGACGGTGATTCGAGTAATTTTGCGTCGCGCGGTAATTCTGTTCATTCTTAAAGTCTCCCACGCTGGTGCCGGTACCGCACTCCAGCCTTGCCGATTAGCCGCCGATGTAGGACATTTCGATTTTCTTGGCACCAGACGCCCGCAGCTCGCTAGTCTTCGCGCTCCGCAGCTGCGAATAGCGGTCGGTGCGCTCCCGCCAGAGGTGCGCCATAACGGTGGAGAGTTCCGCGTCGGAGCATCCGCCGCGCATGAGCGCCCGCAGGTCGTGGCCCTCGGTGGCGAACAGGCAGGTGAACAGCTTGCCATCGGTCGACACGCGGGCGCGCGAGCAGGTCTGGCAGAAGTTCTGGGTGACGCTCGAGATGACGCCGATCTCGCCGCCGCCGTCCTGGTAGCGCCAGCGGCGGGAGGTCTCGCCGCTGTAGTTCGGGGCGATCTCTTCAAGCGGCAGCTCGGCGTGGATGCGCGCGATCACGTCCTTCGACGGAACGACTGCGCCCATCTCCCAGCCGTTGCTCGAACCGACGTCCATGAACTCGATGAACCGCAAAATGTAGGGAGTGTCCTTGAAATGCCGGGCCATGGCGACGATGTCCTGGTCGTTCTTGCCGCGCTGCACGACCATGTTGACCTTGATCGGGCCGAGGCCGACGGCTTCGGCCACGTCGATGCCGTGCAGCACCTTCGCGACCGGAAACTTCACGTCGTTCATGGTGCGAAACGTGGTGTCGTCGAGCGAGTCGAGCGACACCGTGACGCGCTTCAGGCCGGCGTCCTTGAGCGCCTGCGCCTTCACGGCCAGCGCGGACCCGTTCGTGGTCAGGGCAATGTCGATCTCACGGCCGTCGGGGGTGCGCAGCTCGGCCAGCAGGGCGATGAGGTCTTCAAGCCCCCTACGCAGCAGTGGTTCACCGCCGGTCAGCCGAATCTTCTCAACGCCATGGGCTACGGCCACGCGCGCGAGCCGGGTGAGTTCCTCGAAGCTGAGCAGTTCGTCGTGTTCCATGAACGCGAAGTCCCGGCCGAAGATCTCCTTCGGCATGCAGTAGACGCAGCGAAAGTTACAGCGGTCGGTGACGCTGAGGCGCAGGTCGTGCAACGGCCGGTTCAGCCGGTCGGTCACGGTGCCGGTGGGCGTTTCCAGGTCCACCGGAATGTCCGAGCGCTCTCGATAAAAGCGCGGAGCTGGTTGTGCAAAGTCGGCGCCGGTCATGTTTCCACCCTAACCCCGCGCTCCGCACGGGGATACCGAGAACACCGGTTCTAAGCGGATGCCGCGGCTCGCGGCCTGAATCCGTGGCTAATTCAGGAATTATTTCAATTTCTGAGCGGATCCGACGCTATTCGCGCAGATTCGGGTCGGATTTCCTGAATAAGCCACGCGGCGCGCGGATGCTGATGACGCCGATACAGGAATGGCCCGCCCGGGAGAATTCCCGGGCGGGCCATTCACCTATCTGCTGTTAGCCCTTGACGTAGCCGTTGGGGTTCAGCACGTACTTCGTCGCCGCGCCGGCGTCGAATTCGGCGTAGCCACGCGGAGCATCTTCGAGGCTGATGGCCTGGGCGTTGACGGCCTTGGCAATCTGTACCTTGTCGTGCAGGATCGCCATCATCAGCTGGCGGTTGTACTTCATCACCGGGCACTGGCCGGTGGTGAACGACAGCGACTTGGCCCAGCCGAGGCCCAGCCGAATCGACAGTGAGCCCACCTGAGCGGCCTTTTCCTTGGCGCCCGGGTCGCCCGTGACGTAGAGGCCGGGAATGCCGAGGGCACCGCCGGCGGCGGTGACCGTCATGAGCGAGTTGAGCACGGTGGCCGGAGCCTCGTGGTCGGCGTCCTTACCGTGACCACGCGCCTCGAAGCCCACGGCGTCAACACCGGCGTCGACCTCTGGCACGCCGAGGATCTGTTCAATCTGCTCCCCCGGCTCGCCTTTGCTGAGGTCGATGGTCTCGCAGCCGAAGCTGCGGGCCTGCGCGAGACGATCCGCGTTCATGTCACCGACAATGACGACGGCCGCACCGAGCAGCTGCGCCGAGACGGCGGCCGCGAGGCCCACCGGGCCGGCTCCGGCCACGTACACGGTCGTTCCGACGCCAGCACCGGCCGTGTAGGCCCCGTGGAATCCGGTCGGGAAGATGTCGGACAGCATGGTGAGGTCCATGATCTTTTCGAGCGCCTGGTCCCGGTCGGGAAACTTCAGCAGGTTCCAGTCGGCATAGGGAACCAGCACGTACTCGGCCTGGCCTCCCACCCAACCGCCCATGTCGACGTAACCATATGCACTACCCGGACGGTCCGGGTTGACGTTGAGGCAGATGCCGGTCTTGCGTTCCTTGCAGTTGCGACAGCGACCGCAGCTGATGTTGAACGGCACCGACACGATGTCGCCCACCTTGATGAATTCGACGTCGGGGCCAGCTTCGACCACTTCGCCGGTGATTTCGTGACCCAGAACCAGGTTCGCCGGTGCGGTCGTGCGGCCGCGCACCATGTGCTGGTCGGAGCCGCAGATATTGGTGGTCACGGTCTTGAGAATGACTCCGTGGGGCACCTTGCGTCCCACGTTTTCCGGGTTGACGCCCGGCCCGTCTTTCAGCTCGAAACTCGGGTAATCAATGTCGATTACCTCGACGACACCCGGGCTCTTGTAGGCAACTGCTCTGTTCCCCGTCATGAACTACCTTCCTGGTTTTACGCTGATCAGGATGATGTGTTGGGCACGACCCGATCGGCACTGGATGTTCCTGAACGCTGCGTGTGACGGCAGCTCCTCCACTCCATCACCGCTCAACTGAAATTACAATCAGCAAATTGCCAGTTCGCGCCCCCCTTTCAGGACTACGGCACGACCAGACCGGTGAGCGTCTCAGACCTTCCAGACCTGCACAACGGATGGCCGTGGACCGGTCCAGGCACCGGCCGGCACGGGTGCGCCGAGCGGAACGTAGTCGGGGAATCGGCTCGACTGGGCCGCCCAGCTGCCTCTTTCCCCCGGGTGCTGCACGGCGACGTAGACCATCGATTGCTCAGAGCGGATGACCGGACCGCAGGTTTCGGCCTCGCGAGGCACTGAGAGGAACTGCTGCACCCGGCCACGCTCGGGGCCGGTGAGCGGCACTTTGAACAGTCCGTCGCAGTATCCGATTGTGTTCGGCGCGCCGTCGGTGGAGATCCACAGGTTGCCCTGGACGTCGAAAGCCACGTTGTCGGGGCAGGAGATGGGCGACACCTTCTCTCTCGGAAAACCGGCGAAGTAGGTGCTCGTGTTCGTCGCGGGGTCTCCGCAAACCAGCAGCAGGTTCCAGTCAAAGGTCACCGAGGTCGCGTCAGAGCCCGTTTCGGTGATCTCTACGATGTGGCCGTCACGGTTGGCCACCCGGGGGTTGGGCTCGGTGGCGCCTTCCTGACCGAGCGCGCCGCGATCGGTGTTGTTGGTGCAGGCGACATAGATCTTGCCGGTCACCGGGCTCGGCTCGACGTCTTCGCAACGGTCCATTTTGGTGGCGCCGACGGCATCCGCTACCAGACGGGTGTTCACGAGGGCATCGTCGGTGCTGAAGCCAGGAACCTGGCAGACGCCGTCGATGACGAGCGCCACCCACTGACCGGTGCCGTCGAAGAGGCCGTCGGCGGGTAGCTGGCCGGTGCCGGTGATCTCGCGCTCTGGCGAGTTTCCAGTGAAGCGAGCCACGTAGAGGGATCCCCGGGTGAGCAGGGACTTGTTGTGGGTGCGTGCCTTCGGACCCTTCTTCTTGTCGAAACGATCGAAGGAGACAAACTTGTAGAGATAGTCGAAGCGCTCGTCGTCGCCCATGTAGGCGGCGACGTGGCCGGTCTTTCCGACGATGACATTGGCCCCCTCGTGCTTGAACCGGCCGAGCGCAGTGTGCTTGACCGGGGGCTCGTTCGGTGCCTCCGGATCGATCTCCACGATCCAACCGAATCGGTTGGGCTCGTTCTCGTTGCCGGCGACGGTGGCGTCGAAGCGGTCGTCGATCTGCTCCCAGAGCCGACCGGTGGGGCGATTTGCCAGGCCGTAGCGGGCATCCGCTGTGCTGGTGCCGTTCGTGCGGAAGTATCCGTTGAAATTTTCTTCACCGGACAGCACCGTGCCCCAGGGTGTGGTGCCGCCGGCGCAGTTGCCGAGGGTGCCGAGCACGGTGCGGCCCGTCGGGTCCGCCGCGGTCTTCAGCAGGGCGCTTCCAGCGGCCGGGCCGGTGACGGTGAACGGTGTGCTCGCGGTGATGCGGCGGTTGAGGGGGTCACCCACGCGGTAGGTCCAGGGTTGGCCGGCGCGCTTCCGTTCGAGGGCGACCACGGACATGCCGTGGGCCATCATGGCCACGCGACGCTGCTCATCCGCTTCGACCGCAGTGAGGGCTGGCGAAAACATGATGCCCTCGTTGGTGTACTCATGGTTGGTGACGAGGATGCCGGAGCGTCCCTTTGGTCCCTTGCTCTCGATGATGTCGAGGTAGTCATTGTTGTAGCCGAACTGGCGGGCCTGCAATGCGGCGCTCTGGTGTTCGGGGTCGAAACGATCGGTGGCGGCGAAGAGCGGGTCGCCCCAGCGGATGATCGGGTTCCAGGAATAGCCCGTCGGAACCACGAAAGAGTCAACGGCAGCCGGAACCGGAGCGATGGGGGCGAACGCGAGGCCGCGGCCAGCAGGACCGGCCGGGCCGCCCGGCACGGCCAGGGCGGGAGCGGGTTCCCCGGAACCGAGCAGAATGGCGGCGGCACCGACGCCAACCCCCACGAGCAGGGAACGTCGGCTCATGGCGGCCCCCACGATGTCGCGAAAGTAGTCGTTCGAGCTCTCATTGGGTACCGGGTGAAAACAGGCATCCGCGCACTTGAGGTGGCAGGTGACGGCGCTGCGTTTACCGAGGGTGTGCCCCTGCATGGGAAGGAGCGGAAGCAATGGCCGGTCGCGAGCGGGGGCGTGCTGGCGGGGGCCGGTGGATTCGTTGCTCAGCATGCGGGCGCTCCTCGTGGTCGTTTGGGTCCCCGAACTGGGGATAGAACTACTCTCTCGCTGTCCCCTCTCCGATTCACGACAACCATGTGGCCCGTTGGTGAACGGACCATGAACGCTCGGGGCCGCTAGCGGGAGTGAAGGAAGAGTGCGACGGCGTGCGCCGTGGTTTCGCGTACCCGTGCGGCCGCATTCTGCTGCAGGTCGTCGAGCGTTGCCGGCCCACCGGCGATCGAGAACGCGGCAGCAACACCGGATGCCGCGGTGTCGGCCGCAGACAGCGCCACCCGCCCGGCGATGACGACGACCGGGCATCCTGCCGGTGCGAGACGAGCGACAGCCACGGCCACCTTGCCGCCGAGGGACTGGGAGTCGAAGCTGCCTTCACCGGTGAGTACGAGGTCGGCGTTGGCCATTTTGTGGGGCAGGCCGACGGCATCCGCTACCAGGGTGGAGCCGGGAACCAACTCGGCCCGAAGCAGTGGAACGAGAGTGGCCGGCATGCCGCCGGCCGCCCCCGCTCCGGGCCGGTCGGTCATGTCCTCGCCGGTCATATCGAGCACGATCGCGGCGAGGTGGGCCAGACCGGCGTCGAGCCCAGCGATATCGCGGGGCTGTGCACCTTTTTGCGGACCGAAAACGGCAGCGGCACCGGTGGGGCCACAGAGTGGATTGTTCACGTCGACGGCGAGGCGCCAGCGCACGGTACGGGCGCGTGGGTGCAGCTCGCTCAGGTCGATCAAGGCAATCCGGGCCAGCCCGGCGCCGCCGGGAGCGACGGGGGTGCCGGCAGCGTCAAGAAACCGCGCGCCGAGGCCGGCCAACAGGCCTGTTCCACCGTCAGTGCTGGCCGAGCCGCCGACGCAAACCAGAATCTCTTCGACGTTTTGATCGAGCAGTTCGCGGGCGAGCAAACCGACCCCGAAGGTGTCGGCGCGCTGGGGCTGGGGCACGGCATCCGCTACCAGCGGCAGGCCATTGGACTCGGCCGCCTCGATCAGACCGATGCGGCCGTCGGCCGAGGTCGCGTACCGAGCCCGGCGGCTGCGACCGAGCGCATCGACGGTCAGCATGGTGCGGGGCGTGACTTCCCAGACCGCTGCGATGGCATCGAGCGTCCCCTCGCCGCCATCGGCCATCGCGCACAGCGTGATCCGGGCCTCCGGCAGGCCGAGGGCGAGGCAAGCGTCCCGTGTCCCGGCCGCCATGGCGTCTGCCGCATCGGCCGCACTCAGACTCCCCTTGAACGAATCGGGTGCGATGACCAGTGTGAGCGGCTTCAGCGCCGTGCGACCATTCATTAATTCAGGCTAGAACAGAATTACGCACATATTCAGGTGGAACGAACCCACATTTACCGGCAACTTACGTCGTTAAACCTGTGCATTGTGCACATATTGGGCCGAATCTGCCGCCAGCGCGACTCGCATCGAAACGGCACAACTGAACCGACGAATATTCAGACCGGTGAGCAACTCGATGCGATCGAGTCGCTGCACCACGGTATTGCGGTGCACGCCGAGCGCCGCCGCGGTGTGCGCGATCGACAATTCTTCGCGCAGAAACACGCGCGCTGTTTCGCGCAAAACCTCGCCGAGCGGGTCGAGCACCGACCCGGCCACGTCGCCCAGCAGTTCGTCTGGCAAGACGGCGATGGCCAGTTCGAGGCCGAGGGAGTCGAGCGGAATTTCGGAGCGCGGCTCTCCGACTGCGGTGCCGATGAGACCGGGCCGGGCGAGCAGCGCGCTCAGGCGCTCGGCATCATCGGTGAGTTGCATCATCGTCGCGCCAACCCGCCCGGTCAGAAACCGCAAGGACTTGGAGCTGGGCTGTTGCAACCGTTGCTGGAGCAGCGCGAGACCGAGAGCGGTCGACGATCCGCTCAACACCCAGACAGCACCGTGAATATCGGCGGCCACGACTCCGGATACATCGCGCAGCTGACGCAGCAACAACACCGAACGACTGGTTCCAAGATGCAGAATGCCGGTCAGATTCCACGGCGGCTGCAATGGAGCATCAATACCCTGCAGTGCCGCGATCAGGCGCCCTTCAGTGAGCTTGCGCAACGACAGGCTCGAGAGGATGTCCCGGGTCGCCGATTCCCGCCACGACGCGTTGTCCCGCAGCCGTTCCTGCATGATCAGCATCTGAACGGTGAGCACGAGCACCTGCGCCACCGGCAACACTTCGGCGGGGGTTCCGGTGACCCCGACCACCGCGGCGACGCGTCCATCGAGGATCAGCGGAATATTCACTCCCGGCCGGGTGCCCTGGTGCTCGTCACCGGGAGCAATCTGCACCGTCTCGCCGCGTCCGGCGGCGTTTCGCGCCCCGTCGTGCAGGGTGCCGATACGTGACGCGTCCATCGACCCGATGATCAGCCCTGCGGCATCCATGATGTTGACGTTGTGCACGAGGCTCGGCGCGACCTGCTCGACCAGGCGCTGCGCGAGCGCCCGGTTGATCTGCACAGTATCGGGCAGCACGGCGTCGCTCGGAACGATGTCAGTCACCTGACCATCGTAGATCGAGGTCGGTGGATGGGTCTCGCGCAATCTCTTGTGGCGCGTGTCGGTGGGTTGACCTACACTTTTCATATAGAAGATGCATTCTAGAAGAATCGGTTTTTTCCAGCATTTGTTCGAATTTGATACAGCACTTTTACAGCACTGGCTGGCTCATCAGCTTTTTTGTGACCAGCCGGTGCGTATGCACCCGAATACCAGCACCCGAACAGGGAGGCCACCTTGCCCCAGATCATTGATACACCGGTTGACGTTGAGCTGTCCGCCGATGGCGACCCGCGCGCGTTCATTTGGAATCGATTCGAGCACACCGTCATCGGGCAACCACAGGCGGTGTTCAAGCGCACCCGCTGGTGGGAGAACGAGGGAACACCCACCCGCATCGACACCGAGCTGTGGCGGCTCGACGCCAGCCGGGGCGGCGAAGAGCAGCACCGATACGACCTGCGCCGCGGCACGGACGGATCCTGGACTTTAGCATTGGACTGGGGATGAACAGCGCACTGAACTTCCCACACCTGCACGTCGCGAGCGCCTACTCGACCCACTATGGGGTAACACTTCCCGAAGTTCTGGCCGAGCAGGCGGCCGCACAGGGGGCAACGTTTCTCGCCGTCACCGACCGTGACGGGCTCTACGGCGCCGTCAAACACGTGCGCGCCTGCGTTGCCGCAGGCATCCGCCCCGGGCTCGGCGCCGAACTCGCCGTGCACGACGACGAGTACCGCTCGCTCGGCCGGGTGGTCGTGCTAGCCCACGGCGACACCAACGGTCGCGGGTACGCCGCACTCTGCCGCGCGGTCAGTGCCGCTCACGCCGCCGATGCCGGTCACCGCTCTTTGAGCCCAACCGGCAGCGCCGGGCCGAGCATCTCGCGCGCCCGGCTGGCCGACCTGGCCGGCCTCGCTTCGCTCACCGTGCTGCTCGGCCCAGACTCCGACGTCGGTCTCGCGATCGCACGGCGCGACAATACGGATGCCGCGGCGCGGCTCACCCACTGGCAGCGTGCCCTGCCCGCCCAGGCCGTCGTGCTCGAGGTCGTCTGTCACCTCGCCGAAAGCGGCACGGTCGGCAGCGTGACCCCGGCCACCCGCATGCTTGCCCTCGCCGAGAACGCCGGGCTACCGGCGGTGCTCAGCAATGCCGTGCGGTACGGCACCCCCGAAGAAGCGGTCACCGCCGACCTCGCCGACGCCGCGCGCTATCTGCTGCCGCTCGCCGAACTCGAAACCCCGCAGACCAACGGCCAGGCCTGGCTCAAACCGGCCGGAGCAATGCGTCAGGTGGCCCGTATGGTCGTTGACGCCGGACTGCATGACACGGGCGCCCTCGAACGGCTGCTGCGCGATACCGAACAGCTCGCTGACCGCTGCAGCCTCGATCCAGCCCTCGACATCGGCCTCGGGCGCCCGCGCATGCCGGAGGCGCGCATCATCGGTGTCACCGGCGACCCGGTCACCGAACTCTGGCGTCGGGCTCGCAGCGGCATCGCCGACCTGTACTCGGCGAGCGGCTCGCGCGCGGTCGAGGCCGCCCACGCCCAACTCGCCCACGAGATGAAAACGGTCGAGCACTTAGGCTTTGCCAGCTACTTTCTTACCGTGTCCCGGGTGGCCGACATTATTCGTGGCATGGGCATCCGCATTCAGGCGCGCGGCTCTGGGGTCGGCTCGGTGCTCAACTATGCGCTGCGCACCTCCTCGGTCGAACCGATCGAGAACGGGCTGCTCTGGGAGCGGTTTCTCTCCCCCGAACGCCAAACGCTGCCCGACATCGACATCGACGTCGAGTCGGCCCGGCGACACGACATCTACCGCGAGGTCTTTCGCGCTTTCGGCAGCGACCGGGTCTCGCTCATGTCGATGACCAACGCCTACCGCGGCCGCGGCGCCGTGCGCGACGCCGGCCTCGCCCTCGGCCTGCCCGACGCGCAGATCAACGTGATCGCCAAGCAGATGTGGCGGTTCAACGCCCGCGACTTTCGCCGCGCCCTCGAAGAGAAGCCCGAGCTCGAGGCCCTCGCCACCGAGGTGCGCGAATCGCAACAACTCGACCTGTTGGTCGACCTCACCGCGAAACTCGACCGACTCCCCCGGCACATTTCGGTGCATCCCTGCGGCGTGATCCTCTCCGACGCGAGCCTGCTCGACCGCACTCCGGTGCAGGCGAGCGGCATGGGCCTGCCCATGTCGCAGTACGACAAGCACGACATGGACCCGATGGGCCTGATCAAACTCGACATTCTCGGCGTGCGCATGCAGTCGGCAATGGCGCACGCCGTCGAAGAGCACCACCGACTCACCGGCGAAAGCATCGACCTCGACCGGGTGCCGCTCGACGATGCGAAAACCTTCGAGCTCATTCGCTCCACCCGCACCCTGGGCATCTTTCAGATCGAGTCCCCCGGCCAGATGGAACTGGTCGGCAAGCTGCAACCCGAGGTGTTCAACGACCTCACCGTGGAGATTTCGCTGTTTCGCCCCGGCCCGATGAAGAACAACATGCCGCTCAAATATCTGCAGGCCCGGCACGGCGAGGTCATACCCGACTACATCCACCCCCGCTTCGAACCGATTCTGCGCGAAACGAACGGCGTCGTGATCTTTCACGAACAGGTCATGCGACTGTTCGACGAACTCACCGGCTGCGGCCTTGGCAAAGCGGATGTCTTTCGCCGGCACCTGGGCAAGCCCGAGCAGCTACCGCAAATTGAGGAGTACCTGCGCGAAAAAGCGCTCGCCCGCGGGTTCAGTACGAAGGTCATCGACCAGATCTGGACGGTATTGGCGGGGTTCGGCAGCTTCGGCTTCGCCAAGGCCCACGGGGCCGCGTTCGCCCTGCCCACCTACCAGTCCGCCTGGCTGAAAACCCACCACCCGGCGGCTTTTCTCGCCGGGCTGCTCACCCACGACCCCGGCATGTGGCCCAAGGACCTCATCGTCGCCGAAGCCAGGGTGCTCGGGGTGCCGGTACTCCCCCTCGACGTGCAGTCGAGCGCGCTGGACTACCGGGTAGAAGATCTCGCCGACGGGAGCCAGGGCATCCGTTTGGCGCTGCCCGAACTTGTCGGCAGCACGGAGGCGGAGCGGGTACGCATTGCGCAGCATCAGCCGTTCGGATCGCTGCAGGACTTTCGCGACCGGGTGCATCCTCGGCGGCGCACCTTCGAGGCGCTCGCCCGGGTGGGCGCCCTCGACACGTTCATCGGCTACGACCGCACCCGGCGACACGAGCTGCTCGCGCACATTCAGTCGCTGCGCGGCACCGCCGTGGTCATTCGCGCCGACCAGCTCGCGTTCGAGGTGGAGCTGCCGGTGCCGCGCTATTCCGGTGACCGTGCGGGCGCCATCACCTCGCTGGAGCTGCGCGGCCGCACCCAAACCGATCTGGAACTGCTCGATCTGAACCTGGCCGTCGGGTCGCACCAGATGAAACGCTTTCACGAGCTGTTTCGCGAGTTGGGGGTGACCCCGGCGAGCGAACTCGGCAACCTGCCCGGCGGCACCGAGGTGCTGCTCGCCGGAGTGCGGCGGGCCACCAACACGCCGCCGATGCGCGGCGGCCGCCGAGTGGTGTTCATCAGCCTCGACGACGGCACCGGACCGGTCGCCAACGTCGTGTTTTTTCACGACGCGCAGGAACGGGTCGGCGGGCAGGTGTTCCAGACCAATTACATGCTCGTACGCGGTCGAACCCGGCGCTCCGGCGCCCGCGGAGTGTCGGTGACCGGGGAGAACATCTGGAATCTGTTCGACGTGGCCAGGCAGGTGAAGGAGCGGCACGCCGTTGAGCGCGCCGCCGCCGAGGAAGCGGCGAGTGCGGCCGCGTATGCCGCCGAACTGGCCGCGCAGGAATCTGCGCGGGAAACGTCGAGTCCCGGCGGCACCCTGCACCACCTCAAGGCCGCGCAGAGCGCGTAACGTCTCCTGGCGACGTTATTGGCCAGGCGGGGCAGGAGCCCCGGGCGGCGGCGCGACCGGCGGTGCAGGATCAACGGGCGGCGCGGCGACCGGTGGCGCCACAACCTTCGGCGGTGGAATGTACTTGGGAGCCAGTTCCTCGAACACGTCACCGCCGTACTTGGCGTTCGCTGCCGACATAACGACCGGCCACATGCGGTGGCGTGCCGTGGCGATCTGGTCCCGGCCGAAGAATTGACGCCGCTGACTGAGCGTTCCGGTGAGGCTGACCACCGCGACCACGGTCGCCACCTTGGTACTCGCACCGCTCATCCAGGTGTCTTTCGCGCCATCCGTTGTCCCGGTCTTACCGATCATGGGCACATTCGGATTCGTGTTGTAGTTCGATTGCTGCCCGGTGCCGCCGAGCATCACCCGGCGCATGGCATAGGCCATGCCGGCGGCGACCGTGGCATCGACCGATTGGGAGCACACCGACGGCGGAACCGGAACCTCCACTCCATCGGGTCCGACGATGCGGTCAATGGCGATCGGCGAGCAGGTCACCCCCTTGTTCGCGATGCCGGCGAAGGCGATGGCCATCGTGAGGGGTGCGATTTCGTTGGTTCCGATAACGGATGCCGCGGACTGCGACAACGGGTTGCCGTCGGCTCGGTGCACCCCGAATGCCTCAGCCGTCTGGCGAATGCCGCAGAGGTCGAGCCGCTTGGCCATTCCGATGAAGCCGGTGTTGATCGAGCCGACGGTGGCCTGCAGCGCACTGTAGTTGGAGCCGGATTCGTTGGCATCGTTGCGCGGGTTCCAGGGTGGTTCATCCTTATCGTAATTCTGCGGGCCGAAGCAGCTGTCCTGGAAGGTGCCCCAGTTTGCCTTGCGCCGGGAATCGACCCGTTCGTTGAGGGAGTGGCCTTCCTTGAGCCACTCGGCAAGGGTGAACACCTTGTAGGTCGATCCGGGTTGGAACCCACTCGAGCCGCCCTCGGCATAGTCGGTGGCGTAGTTGATGCCGGTGTAGTTGGCCCCGGTCGCCTGCACGGCCGGGTCCTGGCTGTAGTCCTTGTTCTGCGTCATGGCGAGCACCCGGCCGGTGCCGACCTGCACACTCGTGATGATCGCGCCGACATCGCCACCGGCATAGACCTTGGGAACCTGTTGGTTCATGGTGGTCACGGCCGCGTTCTGCACGTCGAGGTCCAGGGTCGTGTAGACGTCGTAGCCGCCCCGGCGAAAGTTGAGCATGCGCGTGGCCGCATCGGCGCCGAAGGTGGGGTCGGTCTGAAGAATCTTGGTCACATAATCGCAGAAGAAGGCATTGCCCACTGCGGTCTGGCAGCCGGTACTTGGTTCGGTGATGATCGGTTCGACCGGCGCGGCGATCGCGGCGTCGAAATCGGCCCGACTGAGCTTCTTGTAGCGCAGCATTTCACGCAAGATGTAGTCGCGACGTTGTTTGTTCGCGGCATACCCGTTGGCAGCACCGTTGGTCTCACTCGCGGGCTGGTCGAGCTGAAACTTGACCGGGTTGTTCACGATTGCCACCAGGCTGGCCGCCTGCGGCAGGGTGAGTAAGGCAGCCGTCGTGTTGAAATAGTAGTTGGCGGCGGCCTCGATTCCATAAACGGTGCCGCCGAATCCGGTGATGTTGAAATACTGGCGCAGAATGTCGTACTTGCTGTACTTCTTCTCCACCCCGATCGCCAGCCGCATCTCCTTGAGTTTGCGGTCGGGGGTGGTCTCGGTCGCTGCGGTGTAGCAGGCGTCGTGCGCGCGCTGGTCGGTGAGAAGCTCACACTTCTGCACCAGCACGTTCTTCACGTATTGCTGCGTAATGGATGACCCGCCCTGCGTGTCTCCGCCGGCCACCGTCGTCGCTGTGGCCCGCAACGTGCCCTGCAGGTCGACCCCGCCATGCTCATAGAACCGGGGATCCTCCCCCGACACCGCAGCGTCCTTGGCGAATTGGCTGATCGCATCCCAACTCACCTCGATGCGATTTTGGTCATAGAAGGAGGCGAGGAGTTCGACGGTTCCGTCGCTGCGCGTCGCCAGGATGTCGCTCTTCTGGGACAGCGGCTCGATATTCACGTAGTCGGGCAGGTTCTCGAACACCGAGATCGTGTTCGTCGCGGCCAGGCCCGAGAGCGCAACCACCGGGGTCACCGATGCGGTGACGAGCACACCGGCCGCGACGCTCATGGCCACGAAACCGAACAGGCCACCGAGCGCGCCGTGCAGTGTGCGCCGACGGGACAGAGCTGAATTGCTTGGAATCTGAGTGACCTGCACCACGTTTACTCCCAGCTGATGCCATCCAGGGCGAGAGCCAACGCCTGCGCATTGGTTCGCGAGTCAAGGTCATGCTAGTCAAATGCGGGTGATTAGATGGTCGACAGTCCGTTACGAAAATGTATCGGCTTGATTCCGGTTTGCCGGTACTATCCGGTACAGGTGCTGGAGGTGATGCATGCGAACGTTCGGCATTGAAGAGGAATTCATCTTTCTCAAACCGGCGACGCTTCAGCCAGCAAACGTGGGCGACGCGGTGCACGCGGAACTTCTCGGCCGCGCTCCGATTTCCCGGTTCGTCAGCCACGAGTTTTTGGCCTCGCAGATCGAGCGGTCGACGCCGGTCTTTGAACGCTTCGAAGAGGCATCCGCTGATCTGCTGGCATTTCGGTCGCGGCTGGCGCGGGCCGCCCTCAGCCGTGGGGTCCTGGCCGCCGGCGTCGGAGCGCCGTTCCAGACCGCGGGCTGGCCGGAAGTGACCGATGTCGAGCGGTACCACACGGTCGAGAGCGAATTTCGGGGGCTCGTGCCCGATCACCTCATCAACGGGCTGCACGTGCACGTCGGCATTCCGAACCGCGAGGCCGGTGTACAGGCACTCAATCGGGTGCGCGTCTGGCTGCCCACGCTGCTCGCGCTTGCGGTGAATTCGCCGTTCTGGCGCGGCGCGGACACCGGGTTTTCGAGCTGGCGCAGCGTGCACATGCGCCGCTGGTCCACCATCGGCTGCCCGCCGCTCTTCACGGATGCCGCCGATTACGACCGCCGGATTCGCCAGCTCGTCGGCGTCGGCGGTACCTACGACCTGCGCACGATCTGGTGGAATGCGCGGCTGCCCCTGGAACATCCGACCATGGAGATTCGCGTCTGCGACGCCCAGCTCGATGCGCCGTCGACCCTGCTGCTCGCCGCCCTGACCCGTGCGCTCGTCACGACCGCCCTGCGCGACAGCGAAACGGATGTCGCCCCCATCGACATCGCACCGGAACTGCTCGATGCCGGGCTCTGGCACGCTGCCCGCGAAGGCGTGGAGTCGAACCTGTTGAATCCCGTGTCTGGCACCCTGGAAAGTTCGACCGCCGTGACGGATGCCCTGCTGCACTACTGCGGCGACGCCATCGATGAGATCGGCAATCGCGACCGCATCCAGACTCTGCTGGCCCGCACGCGGCGACTGGGAACCGGGGCGGAGCGTCAGCGCGCCGCCATGCGCGCCGGAGGCCAGTCGGCCCTCGCCGCTTTGCTCGAGCACGCGCTGACCGCGCACGACTGACCAAAGCTCTACCGTTATTTGAGGCCTGAAACCAGCCTGTGGAGAACTTAAACGGGATTTTAGCAATCCGGTCTACTGTGACCCCATGCGAAACCCGTCACGTCGCCGTCCCCTGCACGCCGTCGTGCCGAGCGCTGTCCTGCTGGTCTCCATCGGTCTGCTGAGCGGATGCATGGCCACTCCCGCCCCGACCGACAGCTCCACGCCGTCTGCGGCAGCCGAACCCACCGCGACACCCCCGGTCTTCGCCTCGGACGAGGAAGCCCTCGCTGCCGCCGAGGCGGCCTATACCGCGTACGAAGCGCTTTCAGACTCAATCACAGCCGATGGAGGAATTCGCGGCGATCGGATAGAGCCTGCTGCTAGTCCCAAATACCTACCGAACCTGTTGGACTCATTCGTTGGATTCTCGAAGACGGGCTTCATTAGCCGTGGTTCGTCAACTTTTGACAATGTTTCATTAATACGCAATTCCGTCGAGCCGCGTGGAGGAGTCTCAATTGAGCTCTACCTCTGTTCAGACATTTCGGAAGTTCGACTGATTGACAAAACAGGCGCTGACGTCACTCCAGCCGGGCGCACAAACCGCACGCCATTGCAAGTGGGCTTTACTTCGAGCGCGGCGAACCCTTCGCTATTGCTCCTCGACAAGGAGGACGTATGGTCCGGCAGAAATTTCTGCTAGCACTGATAATTGGCACTCTGCTAACTTTCTGTCCGCCAATCGTCCCAGGTGCGTCTGCGTGTGAACTTGCGTCCCGTCTGATCGGAGACTGTCCGGGGGAGCTAGTCTCGGGCGGACTCAACAATGGCCACGGCGTCGATGTATTCGCCGAAGGGTCTGCGACTTCGGACGGCACAGGCACTGGGAAGGCCACTGGGTCCGGCGGCGGCTCGGCGGGCGACCTGGAACGACCGGCCATGTGCGTGAGCCACAAATCGACGACGGAACCCAGCCAATGGGTTCCCTGCAACACCGGCGGCCTCAGCGACATAGTGGAACGACACCCCCAGCTGGTACCCACCATCGCCGCACCCCCGGCAGCCTGCCCACTCTGCTCCGCCGCGACCATCGTCCGCGTCTCCGACCTGCAGAACTTCCCCGCGCCGACCGCCCCAACAGGCATGGAACCCAACGGCTGGGCCATCGTCGGACTCGCCGCCAACTTCTGGACCGGCGCATCCACTCACATCAGCGAAGGTCTCCTCCTCGGCCAACCCGCGCAGGTCATGTTCACCCCGATCGGCTACCACTGGAACTTCGGCGACGGAAACACCGCCACCTCCCCGACCGGAGGCGCCAGCTGGGAAGCCCTCGGACTTCCTGAATTCACCACCACCGACACCAGCCACAAGTACACGGCCAAGGGCACCTACTCCATCGTCCTCACCATCAAATACCACGCCGACTACAGCTTCGGCGACCAAGGCTGGCGCCCCGTCGACGGCACCATCACCATGCCCTCAGCCCCAATCACCGTCATGGCCGCAAACGAATCCACCGTACTCGTCACCGAAGACTGCCTCACCAACCCCCACGGCCCCGGCTGCTAACGAGGTCGGGGGTCGCACTTCGGTGCCGGAGGATACAGGGCAGGTGACCCCGCGCCCCGGGCGCTGGCCAGACACTGTTACAGTCTTCGGGAGCCAGCTGCACCGGGGCCGCGGGAGCGAATCTCCCGCGCTTCTGCCAGCTACGGCAGCAGGCGATCCCCAGCTTTCTTGGGCAGCCGGGCCGCCGCCGCACGGGCAATTGTGGCAGCAGTTTCGTCGGCGACAGCATCGAAATCAACGCCGTCGATCGACTGCGAAACGGATGCTTCCGCTGCTGATCGCACCGCTGCGGCAGCCGTCGCTGCGGACGGGGCCACCGACGTTGACGAAGGCGCAGCGGCGGCCGACGCCGACGTTGGCGCCGCCCCGGACTGCTGTGACGCAGCGCCGGTTGCGCTCGAGTGAGTCGGCGCAGCACCAGCGGTCGACGCGGATGCGCCGCTGTGGCTGGGCGTCGCGTTCCGCAAAGCGGCTCCCGCAGTGCCGCCAAGCAGCCCACCGAGCAGGTCCTTGATGCCGATTCCCATGGTGGAGCCGAGCACGGCGTCGACCTCGCTGAAGCCGGACGCGACGTTCCTGGAGAGTTGGCTGGCGCCATCCGTTGAAATGACGGTGAGCTGGTCGATGTTACCCATCGGTGCGGCCAGTTCGTGCGCGATCTGCGGGAGCATTTCGATCAGGCGCAGCTGAATGAGCGCCTCGGACTGCTGGGCGACGGCCTCGGCGGAGAGGCGCGTGGCCGTCGCTTCGGCGGTTCCTCGGGCGAGAATGGCGTCGGCCTCGGCCTGGCCCTCCGCGCGGGTAGCGTCGGCGTTGGCGACACGGCTGTCGCGATCGGCGGTGGCCTTGGCAACGGATGCCTCGGCGGCCGCGATCGCGGTGACCCGGATGCGGTAGGCATCGGCGTCGGCGATCGCGTTGACCTCGGACTCGAGCTCGGCCTTGCGCAGGCTGGCCCGGCGCTGGGCGGTCAGTTCCTGCTCCTGCACGATGGCCTGCTGCGCCTTCGCCTCGGCGAGCGGCTTCGACGCTGCGGCCTCGGCGGACGCCTTGTCGGTGTCAAGCTGCAGCGCGGCTTTACGCAGCGCGAGCGTATTCTGCGCTTCGGCGATGGCCTGCTCGGCGGTAATCAGGGCTTCCTGCGACTCGCGGTTCGCAACGTGCTCGGCCACCTCGGCCTGGCGACGCACCTTCGCCTGCTCGGCACGACCGATGTCGCGAATGTAGTCGTTCTCATCGGTGATGCCCTTGATCTCGAAGGAGTCAACGTCGAGGCCCTGGTTGGCGAGTGATTCGCGAGCCGTGGCGAGCACCGAGGAACCGAGCTCATCGCGCTTCTGAATAACGGTCATGACGTCGGTCGCGCCGATCGACGAACGCAGCGAACCGCTCAGCACCTCCTGCGCGAAGCCGTCAATGTTCTTGTCCTGCCCAAGAAATCGCTGGGCGGCAGCGCGAATCGCAGCGGGGTCGTCGCCGACCTTGACGATGGCGACGGCCTCGACGGAGAGCGTGATGCCGTTGCGGTCCTGCGCGACGGCCGTGATCTCAATCGCCCGGCTGCGCAGGCTGATCTTGAACGCCTTCTGGAAGAACGGTGTGATGAACACACCCTGGCCATGCACGACCCGCTGGCCGGATTCCTCGAGCGTGGCGCCATCGACGATGGTCTTGCGGCTCTTCTTGCCGGTGATGATCAGGGCCTCATCGGGCCCCGCGTTCTTATAGATCGTCTTGGCGTAAATCAGGCCGATAAGCAGAACCACGACAATCGTGAAAATGATCCCGGGGATCGGGCTGAACAGAAAATCGAGCATGGGGTCCTTCCGAGGAGCCGGCGCGTACATCGTTTCCGCGATTCGGTCCGAAGACCTCGGCACAGAGCTGTTCCTCCAGTGTCGCAGGCCACAGCGATGGATGCGAAAGATGTCGACAATAAGCGGATGCCGTCGGTCACGTCGTCAACGGCACCCACCGTCTTTCGGAGTTACCGACGGGCCACTACCCGTCGATGAAGTCGGCGGCAGCGCGCAGGAACGCGGCGGCCGCGCGGGCCCGATCCGCAGCATCCGCTTCGCGACTGGCAGCGACGCCAGCCGATCCGGCGGTACCAGCGGATGCCGCGAGCGCGTCGGTCCCGCCCCCGGGGCTTGCGGCCGGGTCGAGCAGCGCCGTTATCGCGGCGGGGATCGTGCCAGATGCGGTGCCGGGCGGCCGATCAGTCGGTTCCGCTGCGGCAGCCACCAGCGGCGCCAGGAAGACCCGTGATTTCGCGGCCCGCGGCCCGTTGAAGTCGGGGTTCTGTCGCGGCTGACTCGAAAATGCCTCCCGGATCTTCGCCAAGAACTCGCCGTTGGTCAGCCGATTTGCACTCGGCACCACGAGCAGGCTGGCTGCCACGGTGAAATCGCCGTGACCGCCCGTCTCGTACGCCACCTCGGTCGGTTTACAGGCGCTGAACAGCACTTCCCGCGCTAAGGCCCGCTTGCCGGCCCGGGCGGGAGCTCCGCGCTTGGCGCGGTATTTCTCGCTGGTCTCCTTGTCGGGAATGACGTACCGCGCCCGACGCCCATGGGGAGCGGATGCCGTACTCAGGTTCTGTACGTCAACCGGAAGCAGCTGCAGCCGGCGTTGGCCGTCGCCCGAGTGACAGGAATCGAAGAAGGCGGTGAGGCTGACGCCGTCGGGCAGCTGGTCGAAGATCTCTCCGAGGTCGTCGTCGATGATCAAATTGCCCTCGCGAAAGTCAATCGGGCAGAGCGCTTCGTCGTACTTCTTCTCCTCGTTGCCGGACTCCGCCTCGTCACCGTCAAGGTCGTCCACATAAGTGCCGTGCCCGGCGTACTGAAAGACCAGCACATCGCCCGCGACGCTGCTCGCCACCAGGTCCAGCAGCCCGAGCAGGATATTCTGCCGGGTCGCCTCCGCGTCGAGCAGTGTGCGCACCGCGAAACCGGCCGCGGTGAGCTGCGCTGCCCAGGCTTCGGCATCCGCTACGCAGCCGTAGAGGGCATCGCCGCCGGGATACGCGTTGATACCGACACAGAGTGCGTGGTGGGTTCCGGCCCGCCGGGGCATGGCCGGGCCCGGTACCGGCCAGAGCTCGTCGCCACGGGAGCGGGTGATCGGGAATGACTGGATGCGCGAGCTGCCGGTGACCCGGCGCGCGACGCTGTCCATGGTCGGGATATCGGTGTCGAACCAGCCATGGCTGGTCGAGGTGCTGCGGTTGGTCAAGGGGCCGCCCGTTGCTTTCGACCAGATGATGTCAGCGATGCCTCCGCTCGTGCCGGACAGCCCGAACAGTCGACTGAGCACCGGGTCGGCGCGGAGGCACTCCTCGAGGCCCAGAATGGGCGAAAATTCTTCGGGCTCAAACGACGCCCGCACCAGGTAGAGCAGGGACTTTCCGTAGGCGCCGAGGCAGGTGTCAGCGCGCTCGAGCTTTTCGGTCATGGTGAACAGCGCCAGCGACTTCACCTCCTGGCCACACAGAGGCACGAGCTGCTTCTCGAACACATCGGTGCGCACGGCCGGAGCCAGCAGGCTGAGCGTGTCGAAGGCCGGCACCCCGGCCTTCAAAGCGGCGGGAATAAAGAAGGAATGAAAGATTGATCCGGCACTGTGCCCAACGGCGTGCACGCTGATCGTGTCGGGGTGGGCGGTGCAGTACGCGCCGAGTGCTTCAGCGACGTAGCGGGCGCCGCCGTCCCCGGCCGATGCAGCCTCGGCC
The DNA here is from genome assembly GCF_004403155.1 of Cryobacterium sp. Hh7. Taxonomy (NCBI): domain Bacteria; kingdom Bacillati; phylum Actinomycetota; class Actinomycetes; order Micrococcales; family Microbacteriaceae; genus Cryobacterium; species Cryobacterium sp. Hh7. The sequence goes on from NZ_SOHG01000016.1 coordinate 373,300, forward strand.
GCGCGCTTCATCTGCCCCCAGATCGCCTGCCCCTGGCCGAATCGGGCCGCGAGTTCAAGCACGCGGTCCTTGGCTTCGTCGAGCCAGCCGCGACGACCCTGCGCCCAGTCCCCCACCGCACCAGCGATGGCCCCAGCCAGGCCGGTCTCCCAGACGAAGTGAATGGGATACACGCCGTTGAACTTCCACCACTCCACCTGGGTGGCAGCGATCCGCAGCCCGGACTGCTCGCCGACCAGCCCGCCGTGGGCGTAGAACACAACGGGTACGACGCCGCCATGCTCGGCCACAAAGGCCGGCAGATGCGTCGCAAAGACGGCGTCGACATCCTTTTTAGTGGTCTGGAACACTCCACTCGATGAGAATTTGCCGCCGCTGAGGTTGACCACGTGCGGGCGAAGGCGGTCGAGCTCACTTGGAGACAGCGGCGGCTGCCGTGTGGCGGGGGGCATCGGTTCGGGCATGGCACCGTTCCTCTCATTCAGTTCATGTCATCTAGTTCATGTCATCTAATTCATGCTGGAACAGGGGTGGGGCGTTGCGATTATGTCGCTCCAGCGTTACTGCTGCGTTACTTCACCCGAAGCCTTGACAAACCACGCCGGCGGTTGCATATTGCACACAGAAACGGATGCTGTGGGGGCCGCCATGACAACTGGTACCGATCCCGAGTCTGCTGACGCGTCGCTCGCGCAACCGAGCGATCCCGGGCTGAGCGACGCCGGGCAGGGTGGTCTGCAGGTCAGCCTCACCGTTCTGGCCGAGGGGCCGTTCACCACGGTCCCACCGAATCCGCCCCCGGGCGAACCCGCGCCGCGCCTCACGACCACGCTGCGGGTTCCGGTCGAACGCATCGGCCCGGGGCCGCGCAGCGCCCGGTTCGACGTGATCGTGCGAAAGCCCCGTCAGAAGCCGTTCAGTCTCGACATCGGCTCCCCGACCCCGCCGTGGATGATCGTCGACGAGAAACCGCCCGATGATCTGGCGGCCCTGCTGGAGGACAGCCGATTCCTGGCGCAGCAGGTATACGCGGTGGCGGCATCCACTCTCGCCCTGTTTGAGTCAACACTCGGCCGGAGGATGGGCTGGGTCGGTGGCGGACGGTTGACCATCAGCGCCTACGATCCGGTGTCGTACCGACAATCCGGCTACTACCGCGACCTGGGTCTGATTCGATTCGGGCATAAACGTGACAATCGTACGAGTAAAGCAGTGCCGCTGGCCCTCTTTCGCGATCTGGTGGCCCACGAGGTGACCCACGCCATCGTCGATGGCTACCGGCCGAAATGGGCGGATGCCAAGGCCGAGCCCGACCAACTCGCCCTGCATGAAACGTTCGCCGACCTCGTGGCGCTGCTGTCCGTGTTTTCCACCCGCACCCTGGTCGAACAAATGTTGACGTCGTCCGGCGGTGACACCCTCAACCTCGATACCCTCAGCGAGGATGTACTTCGGAGCGACCTGTTCAGTTTGGGCGATGAGCTCTTCAAACGCGGAACCGTTCGGTCGTCCCTGAGCGAGGACAGTCCGCCCGACTGGCGCACTCTGCGCGACCCGCACGCTCGCGGCGGCGCGATCGTGCAGGTACTGCTGCGCGTGGTGGTGCGACTCTGGTTGAAGCGGCTCGACTTGCCCGGAGGCCGCTCGAGCCTGTACCAGATCGCCCGCGCCGGCGCAGACGTTGGCCGTCAGGTCTTGAGCATGCTCATCCGCAGCCTGGGCTACATGGCACCGGTGGATGTGACCTGGGAAGACCTGCTGGGCGGAATCCTCGCCGCCGATATGGCGGTCGTGCCCGACGACGACCTGGAGTATCGTCCCGTCGTCACCGAGGCATTCGCCGAGCTCGGCATCAAATTGCCCCCAAACCACGACCTTTCGGGCGTTGCGACCTTCACCGGACTGCGTTACCCGATTCGGCTGGCCGCCCTCAGCTCCGACCCGGAAGAGATCGTACGTTTTCTCTGGGAGAACCCGAAATTGCTGGAGGCGGCGAAGATCGACCCCACTCGTCCCATTTCGGTGGAACGGGTGCGGCCGACACTTCGGGTTGGGCCCGACGGCTTCGTGGTGTCGGAGATCGGTGCCACCTTCACCCAGGAATTCACGTTCACCGTCGCTGAAGCGCGCAGATTCGGGCTGACCACCCAGGCGAATGTTTTCATTCGCGGTGGCGGGCAACTGCGCTTCGACGAGGGTGGTCGTCTGAGCTTCGCCGCACTCAAGCCGATTCTCGACCTGGATCGGCAGCGGGCTAAACTCGCCGCGCACGCCCTCGCTCGCCCGGCGCTGAAAGCGGCTGCCGCGCCGCCCCCCGCACCGTCGCCCGCACCGCCGCCCGCCGCCCCGCCCGCTACCCCGGCACCAGGCGTAGCCGAACTGCGTCGGCCGACCTTTCACCCCTGACCCGTCTTCTGCGCACGAGCGCGGCGTTCAGAACGCGGTGCCCCACGCCGTTGTTTTGCCGGGGTCGGGTGCCTCGAGCTGCGCGATCTGTTCGAACTTACGGGCGCGCAACTTCTTGTTGACGCGCTTGACGACGTCGGCGCGACTGGCGCCGGCCCCGCTGCGCAGTTCCTCGAGCAGAAAATGCGTGAACGCGCCGTTGTACCGCCCGTCAAAGTTCGCGTCGGTCGCTTCCTGGTCGGCCTGGCATGCGGCCAGCAACACGGGCTTCGCAACGGCCGACGAGGTACGCACCAGATCGCGCAGCATGCGGGTGTTCGCGCCCGCGACCGCTGTGCCGTCCCGGCCGAGCGGTGTCGGTGGGGGCACGAAGCGTGGACGACGGTCATCCGATAGGAGGAGTTGGTCCATCGCCCGCAGGCCGCTGCCGCTATGGCAGGTGTCGAAAATCACGTCGAGCAGCACTCCCTCGGGCAACCGGGAAAACAAGGTGTGCAGTTCGTCGTCGACGATGAGCGATTCGAGGTCCCACTGGGAGCCGACCTGACGCAGGTCACAGGTGGCGAAGGCCTCATCGACGCCGTCAGGCTCTTCGTTATCGGTGTCGGCCACCTGCGTGCCGTGGCTCGACATGGTGAACAGAATGCGCTCCAGGTGCTCCCCCGGGGTATTCGCCCGGTCGAGCGCCTCGACCAGCGTTCCATAAACCGCATCCCGGGTCGCGGCCTGGTCGGTCAGCAGGGTGATGCTTGAGTCGGCAAATCCGAAGGCGCTCCCGAGCAATGCACTGACGTCTTCGGCATCGTTGACGCAGCCGTTCAGCCAACTGCTCATCGGCAGGTTCTCGAACCGATTGATGCCCACGCAGAGTGCCAATTGCTTCATGACGATCCGATCAAAAGGGCCGATTGCCAGCGGATGCCGCAGGCCAACTGTACAAACCCCGGCGTTACTGGCTGGTTACTGCCAGCTGTCGGGGGTACGCGTTGGCGGTGGCGGAGCATCCACTTTTTGGCGCGCACACGGCATTGACAACCGCCCCGGGGCTGGCCATTCTGGGCGGTAGCGGATCCCGCCTGAGGTTGCGGGTCGGCTTTGTACTTTTTCGCGGATCGAGCACTCATGGGTTTTTCAGTGGCACCGGGCTGGGATCTTCGCGTGCTGGGCTACTGGCAGTTACGCTACAGCGGCGTGCCAGTCGAGGTCGGTGCCCGCCAGCAGCGGCTGCTCGCGGCCCTCGCCGTGTTGCACACCCAACCGCGGCACGTGCTGGCCGCGCTGCTCTGGCCGGATAGCTCCGAGCGTCAGTCGGCCGGCAACCTGCGAGCGAGCGTGTTTCGTATTTCGCACGAACTCCCCCGATTGCTCCGCGCAACCGATCCGCTGCAGCTCGACGCGGCGGTGCGTGTGGATCTGCACACGGTACGCGATTTGATCACCGAGATCACCCTGACCGGCGGGTTGCCGGTGCCGCCGGAATCCGTCGATGTATTGCAGGAGGCCAACCTGTTGCCGGGCTGGTACGAGGAATGGGTGCTGGAACAGCAGGACCATCTGCTCAATCAGAGGGTGGACGCCCTGGAGTCCCTGGCCCGCTCCCATCTGCTGGTCGGCAGTTTCAGTCGAGCTCTGGGCGCGGCCCGTGCCGCTGCGGTTGTCGATCCGTTGCGGGAGAGCACCCAGCATCTGCTCGTGCGCTGCCATCTCGCCGAAGACAACTATGCCTCGGCGGTGCAGGTGTACCGCAGTTTTCGCGCCCTTCTGGGCCGTGAGCTCGGCGTCGAACCATCCGCCCATTTCGCCGCGCTGCTCGGACTGGAGCCGACCGATCTGTCCGGAGGCCTGCCCACCGGCCGCAGAGCTTTTGAGCGTTCGCTGCGACCTTCCTGATCGTCCCGCCCAGGCGCCCGCAATGCTGGAGCGCCGCCATCGTGGCCGGAATCATCAACACGTCAGCGCACGTCCACAGGCGCGGCGGCGCACAGGAGGTTCTCACCCGGGCCTCCCTTATGATCAACCGGTGACTGAAACCGAGTTCCCCCGCCCGTTCCGCCCGCAGTCGCGCTGGGTGCGCAGCGTCGGCCTGATGATCTTCTTCAGCCGCTGGCTGCAGGCGCCCCTTTATATCGGGCTCATCATCGCGCAGATCATCTACGTGATCGTGTTCATGGTCGAGCTCATCAACCTCGGCGGCGACGTCTGGACCTCGCTGACCGTGCCAGGGGACGACGGCGGCATCCATGTCGAAGAAGCCGCGATCATGCTCTCGGTGCTCGGCCTGATTGACGTCGTCATGATCGCGAACCTGCTGATCATGGTCATTATCGGCGGCTACGAGACGTTTGTGTCCCGCATCCGTTTGGAAGGGCACCCCGACCAGCCGGAATGGCTCTCCCACGTCAATGCCAACGTGCTCAAGGTCAAGCTCGCCATGGCCATCGTCGGCATCTCGTCGATCCATCTGCTCAAGACCTTCATCGAGGTCGGCGACCTGGCCGCGCGCGGCACCCCCGTCGATAACAACCCGACCGAAACCATCACCGGCAATATCTACACCTGGGACGGCGTGCTCTGGCAGGTCATCATTCACATGGTGTTCATTCTCTCGGCGATCGCACTGGCCTGGATCGACCGGATGTCCCAGTCCGGTCACTCACCCGCCGCCGCGGTGGCCGCGGTGCACCCGGTTAGCCCGGCACCGGCACCGGTCTCAGCCCTCGCCCCCGCGCCCGCGCGCCGCGAACTCGAAGGCCACCCTGCGGGAGCGACCGGAATCGCCCTTCACCTCTCCCAGCTCGGTCAGCTGCGCGAGGCCGGCGTGGTGACGGATGCCGAATTCCACGCCAAAAAAACGGAGTTGCTCGCTCGCTTCTAGCTAGAACGTCGTGAGGCCGCGGGCGCGGAACTGGGCCCGCACGCGCTCCTGCAGCGCGGAATCGGGCGGCAGCACGCCGTACCGCGGATACGGAATGGCCAGGCGATTCAACTTGTCCTCGCCCATCTGATGAAAGGGCAGTACCTCGACCCGGGTGTGCGCCGGCCGCCGAAGGGCATAATGGCGCGCTTGAGCGGGGCATCCGTTTGCAGACCGACAATGATCTCGCTGGGCTGGTCGATGTAGCCGGTGGCGTGCGCGGTAATCGATGCCGGGGTGGTCGGGTCGACGTCGTAGACGCCGAGCGCGCGCTGCCGGGGAACATATCCGTCAGCCGGGCCCAGAGCGCCAGTGTGCGGTCGGTGGCGCCGGTCAGAAAGCTCGCATCATCGGTGAACGGCGTGTAGTTGCGCTGGATCAAATCTCGAACATCATTGCCGTGCTGCCACGGCTCGGCGGTGAAGCCAGCCCAGCCTGTGTCGTCGGTTGTCGTGGCACGCGGGTTGTCGAGGAGGGTCATGCTTCTACGCTAACGAGGGGGCCAGGCCCGGTCTCGGGCTGTAAGCCCCGACTTTCCCGCAGATTTTTCGAGCGGATGCCCCTAGGAGGCTGCTGAATAACATGGGTTCAGCCGGCCCGGCGGGTCTCTAGAGTGTTTTTTTGCTCCGGGGTGGGGCGTTGTGAGATCGGCTGAGCGGTCGGCACCGGTATCGGGATGTGGCGTTGCGTCCGCTCGGAGAGG